>NZ_JOGV01000040.1:0-67680 GCF_000721365.1 Streptomyces sp. NRRL F-5650
GGGGGAGTGGCTGGCACGGTGGGGGTGCGGGGTGCGGGTCATGTCGTCGGTGTGGGTGGCTCAGGGGCGCGGCCGGGGCCGGGTTGCGTGCTCATGTGCCGGCGCGCGCGGCCTCGGCGGCCTCCGTTGCCGCGCGGACCAGGGCCGCGGTGGCCGTCGAGCGGGAGTGCCGGGGCCAGGCCAGGGAGAGGACGACCGGCGGGGCGTCCAGGACCGGGCGGTAGGCGATGCCCGGGCGGGGATAGCGGGCGGTCACCGAGGCGGGGAGCAGGGTGACGACCTTCCCCAGGGAGACGGCCGTGAGGACCTGGGCCAGGTCGCCGTGGCCGCGCCGGGCCTCGTCGATGTGCCGCTCCACGCTGCCGGCGTCCAGTCCGAGGTCGGCCAGCTCCAGCCGGTCGCGGGCGGCGAGCGGATGGTCCGCGGCGAGGACGGCGACGCGTGGCTCGGCGGCCAGCGTCTCCGTGTCCAGGCCGGTCCCGTCGAAGGGCGCGTGGACCAGGGCGACGTCCGCCTCGCCGCCGCGCAGCAGCCCCGGCTGCTCCTGCCACCCGCACAGCCGGACGGCGACCGGCACGGACCCGGGCTCGGACGCGTAGCGCGCCAGGATCGGCTCCAGCAGCCCGGCGTCACCGTCGGCCTTCACGGCGAGCACCAGCTTCGGCTGCTCCGCCGCCCGCCTGGCCCGCCGCCCGGCGGCCTCCAGGGCGTCCAGCGCGACGCGGGCCTCGGCCAGCAGGACGTCCCCGGCCGGGGTCCGGGTGACACTGTGGGTGGACCGCTCGAACAGCCTGACGCCCAGCTCGGCCTCCAGGCGGCGGATCGCCCTGGACAGGGGCGGCGGGGAGATGCCGAGCCGCTCGGCGGCGCGCGCGAAGTTCAGCTCCTCGGCGACCGCCACGAAGTACCGCAGGGGACGCGACTCCATGCTCCGCCTCCCTCCGACCTCGGACACTGCCCGGTATTGCCTTGAGGGTAACAACCCGGACCCGATCGATCCTTCAGTTCCGCCGGGCCCGCGCCCAGGATGGGAGAGCGCCGGAAAGCGGACGGAACGGGCTTCCCGCACCGGCGCGTACCTCCCCTCCCGCCCTCCCCTGAACCGGAGTTGTGCTCGTGATCGTCATCACCACCCCGACCGGCGGCATCGGCCGGCAGGTCCTCGACAACGTCCTGGACGCCCTCGACACCCGGGACGACGGGACCGCCCTGCGCGTCGTCGCCCGCGACCCCGGCAGGCTCGGCGCCCGGGCCCGCGAACGGGCCGAGGTGTTCCAGGGCTCGCACGCCGACCCCGAGGTCCTGGGCGCGGCCTGCGAGGGGGCCGGCCAGGTGTTCTGGCTGGTGCCGCCCGCGCCCGGCGCCGACAGTGTCGAGGGCCACTTCCGCGACTTCACGCTGCCGCTGTGCGACGTGATCGCGCGGCAGGGCGTCGCCCGGGTCGTCGCCGTCTCCAGCCTGGGACGCGGCGTGGCCAAGGACGCCGGACCGGTCTCCGCCTCGCTCGCCATGGACGACCGGATCGCGGCCACCGGCGTGCACTACCGCGCCCTGTGCCCGCCCTTCCTGATGGAGAACCTGCTCGGGCAGGCGGCCGCCCTGCGCGAGACCGGCGAGTTCCGCGTGGCGTACGCCGCGGACCGGGTCCTGCGGACCTGTGCCACCGCCGACATCGCCGCCACGGCCGCCCGCCTGCTGCTCGACGACTCCTGGACCGGCCGCGCCGACGTCCCGATGGTCGGCCCCGACGCCCTGACCCCCACGGGCATGGCGCAGGTCCTGTCCGAGGTGCTGGGCCGCCCGGTACGGGTGCGGGAGACCACCCCGGAGGCGTACCGGGCGTCCGCCCTGCGGTTCGGGGCCAGCGAGGCGGGCGCCCGGGGGCTGGCCGACATGGCCGCCGCGATGGACGCCCAGGGCTTCTACGGCGAGGCCGAGCCCAGCACCCCGGACACCGCGCCCACCGGCTTCCGCCGCTGGTGCGAGGAGGTCCTCAGGCCCGCCGCGCTCTGATCCCCGGGCCGCCCTCACCGCTCCAGCAGCATCCGCTGCAGCTCCCGTGCCGCCCTCGGCGGGGCCACGTCGCTGCGGTGGGCCAGGGCGATGGTCCGGTACAGGCCGGGCCGGGCCAGCGGGGTCACCCGCAGCCCGCGCCCGGAGCGGGCCGCCACCATCCGCGGGACGACCGCCAGGCCGAGCCCGGCCCGTACGAAGCCCAGTACCGCGTCCATCTCCCCGCCCTCCACGGCGAAGTCCGGCTCGAAACCCGCGGAGCGGCACGCGGCCACGGTCAGCTCCCGCAGGTCGTAGCCGTGCCGGAACATCACCAGACGCTCGCCCTCCAGGTCGGTGATGCGCACGGCACGGCGCCCGCCGCCCGGCCGGGGCGACTCCGGGGACGACACCACCACCAGGTCCTCCCGCAGCAGCTCCACCGTGGTCAGCGCCGGTGACGCGGTGGGCAGCGGCAGCACCACCAGGGCGAGGTCCAGCGCGCCGCGCGCCAGCTCCCGCACCAGGTCGTGCGAGCCGCTCTCCTCGATCAGCAGCCGGATGCCGGGATAGCGGTCGTGGAAGGCGCGCAGCACGTCCGGCAGCAGGCCGGTGCACAGGCTCGGGGTGGCGCCCAGCCTGACCCGCCCGCGGCGCAACTGCGCCAGCTCCAGCACCTCGTGCCGTGCGGTGTCCGCGTCCGCCAGGATGCGCCGGGCCAGCGGCAGCAGCGCCTCGCCGGCGTCGGTGAGGGTGATGTTCCCGCGCGCCCGCAGGAACAGGTCGGCGCCCAACTCCCGCTCCAGCGCCTTGATCTGCTGCGACAGCGAGGGCTGCGCCACATGGACCACCTCGGCGGCCCGCGTGAAGTGCCGGGTCTCGGCGACCGCCACGAAGTACTGGAGCTGTTGCAACTGCATACCGCGAGCATACGCCGTCGATAGGCACACCCTATGGGAACAAGGCGTTCCATGTCTTGGACCGATGGGGCTCCTGCCCCGTAACGTCCTGTGACATGGCTCTGGCAACGCGGACGGACCGACGGCCGTCCATGGCGCGCACCGTGTGGGACTCGACCGTCGGCAAGAAGACAGTGATGGCGGTCAGCGGTCTCGTCATGCTGCTCTACCTGGTCGCCCACATGATCGGGAACCTGAAGATCTTCTTCGGCACCGAGGAGTTCAACCACTACGCCCACTGGCTGCGCACGGTCGGCGAACCGTTCATGCACTACGAGTGGACGCTCTGGCTGATCCGCGTCGTGCTGGTCGTCGCCGTCGTCGCCCACGCCGTCTCCGCGTACCTGCTCAGCCGCCGTGACATCAAGGCGCGGCCCAGCAAGTACGTGCACAAGAAGGCCCGTTCGAGTTACGCGACCCGCACCATGCGCTGGGGCGGGATCATCCTCGGCCTGTTCGTCGTCTGGCACATTCTCGACCTGACCACCGGCACCGTGCACCCCGGCGGCTTCGAGTCCGGCAAGCCCTACCAGAACGTCGTGGACACCTTCTCCACCTGGTACGGCAACACCATCTACATCGTCGCGATGCTCGCCCTCGGCCTGCACATCCGGCACGGCTTCTGGAGCGCCGCCCAGACCCTCGGCGCCGGCAGCCGTACCCGCGACCGCGCCCTGAAGACCGTCGCGAACGTCCTCGCGCTGCTGCTCACGATCGGCTTCGTCGCCGTACCCGTGGGCGTCATGACCGGAGTGGTGAGCTGACATGACAACCTACGCCGACTACACGACCGGCGAGCCCGTCGCCGACACCAAGGCCCCCGCCGGACCCGTCAACGAGCGCTGGGACACGCGCCGTTTCGAGGCGAAGCTGGTCAACCCCGCCAACCGGCGCGGCAAGACCGTCATCGTCGTCGGCACCGGCCTGGCCGGTGGTTCCGCCGGCGCCACCCTCGCCGAACAGGGCTACCACGTCGTCCAGTTCTGCTACCAGGACTCTCCGCGCCGGGCCCACTCCATCGCCGCCCAGGGCGGGATCAACGCCGCGAAGAACTACCGCAACGACGGCGACTCCGTCCACCGCCTGTTCTACGACACCGTCAAGGGCGGCGACTTCCGCTCCCGCGAGTCCAACGTGCACCGGCTCGCCCAGATCTCCGTCGAGATCATCGACCAGTGCGTGGCGCAGGGCGTGCCCTTCGCCCGCGAGTACGGCGGACTGCTCGACACCCGCTCCTTCGGCGGCGTCCAGGTGTCCCGCACCTTCTACGCCCGCGGCCAGACGGGCCAGCAACTGCTGCTCGGCGCCTACCAGGCGCTCAGCCGGCAGATCGCGGCCGGCAACGTCGAGATGCACCCGCGCACCGAGATGCTGGACCTGATCGTCGTGGACGGCCGGGCCCGTGGCATCGTCGCCCGGGACCTGATCACCGGGAGGATCGACACCTACTACGCCGACGCCGTCGTCCTGGCCTCCGGCGGCTACGGCAACGTCTTCTACCTCTCGACCAACGCCATGAACTCCAACGCGACCGCGATCTGGCGGGCGCACCGGCGCGGCGCGTACTTCGCCAACCCCTGCTTCACCCAGATCCACCCGACCTGCATCCCGCGCACCGGCGACCACCAGTCGAAGCTGACGCTGATGAGCGAGTCGCTGCGCAACGACGGCCGGATCTGGGTGCCCAGGGCCAAGGGCGACGACCGGCCGCCGAACAAGATTCCCGAGGACGAGCGCGACTACTACCTGGAGCGCATCTACCCCTCCTTCGGCAACCTCGTGCCGCGCGACATCGCCTCCCGCGCCGCGAAGAACGTCTGCGACGAAGGCAGGGGAGTGGGGCCCGGCGGCCAGGGCGTCTACCTGGACTTCGCCGACGCCATCGAGCGGATGGGCCGCAAGGCCGTCGAAGCCAAGTACGGCAATCTCTTCGACATGTACCAGCGGATCACCGACGAGGACCCGTACCGGGTGCCGATGCGGATCTACCCCGCCGTGCACTACACGATGGGCGGCCTGTGGGTCGACTACGACCTCCAGACCACGATCCCGGGCCTGTTCGCGATCGGCGAGGCCAACTTCTCCGACCACGGCGCCAACCGGCTCGGCGCCTCCGCGCTGATGCAGGGCCTGGCCGACGGCTACTTCGTGCTGCCGGCCACCATCAACGACTACCTCGCCCGCACCCCCCACCAGAACGGCCTGGACGACAACCACCCGGTGGTGCAGGAGGTGCTGGCCGAGACCGAGGACCGGCTGAACCTGCTCCTGTCCGTCGACGGCGACCGCACCCCGGACTCCTTCCACCGCGAACTCGGCGAGCTGATGTGGGAGTTCTGCGGCATGGCCCGCACCGAGTCCGGGCTGCGCAAGGCCCTGGAGCGCATCCCGCAGATCCGTGAGGAGTTCTGGCGGCGCATCAAGGTCCCCGGCACCGGCGAGGAGTTCAACCAGTCGCTGGAGAAGGCCAACCGCATCGTCGACTACCTGGAACTCGCCGAGCTGATGTGCCTCGACGCGCTGCACCGCTCCGAGTCCTGCGGGGGCCACTTCCGCGAGGAGTCCCAGACCCCGGACGGCGAGGCGGCCCGCAAGGACGACGAGTTCGGCTACGCCGCGGCCTGGGAGTTCACCGGCACCGGCGAGGCTCCGACCCTGCACAAGGAAGACCTGGTCTTCGAGTACGTCCACCCCACCCAGCGGAGCTACGCATGAAGCTCACCCTGCGCGTCTGGCGGCAGAAGAACGCCGACGCCGAAGGCCACATGTCCACGTACGAGGTGGACGGAATCTCCAGCGACATGTCCTTCCTGGAGATGCTCGACACGCTCAACGAGGAACTCATCCTCAAGGGCGAGGACCCGGTCGCCTTCGACCACGACTGCCGCGAGGGCATCTGCGGCGCCTGCTCGCTGGTCATCAACGGCGACGCCCACGGCCCCGAGCGCACCACCACCTGCCAGTTGCACATGCGGTCCTTCAAGGACGGCGACACCATCGACGTCGAGCCGTGGCGGGCCGCCGCCTTCCCGGTCGTCAAGGACCTGGTCGTCGACCGCTCCGCCTTCGACCGGATCATCCAGGCCGGCGGCTACATCACCGCGCCCACCGGCGCCGCGCCGGAGGCGCACGCCACGCCGGTGCCCAAGCCGGACGCCGACCTCGCCTTCGAGCACGCGGAGTGCATCGGCTGCGGCGCCTGCGTGGCGGCATGCCCGAACGGGGCGGCGATGCTGTTCACCTCCGCGAAGGTGAACCACCTCAACGTCCTGCCCCAGGGCGCGCCCGAGCGCGAGACCCGGGTGCTCGACATGGTGGGGCAGATGGACGCGGAGGGCTTCGGCGGCTGCACGCTGGCCGGGGAGTGCGCGACCGCTTGCCCGAAGGGCATTCCGCTGATGTCCATCACCAGCATGAACAAGGAATGGCTGCGGGCCGCGCGGAAGGCGCGGCGGTAGCGCCCCCGCGCCCTCCGGGGCGCGTTCTGTGAACGTTCGCCGACAAGGTGCGGACGGGCGGGGCCGGGGGAGGTGCTCCCCCCGGCCCCGTCTCGCTTGCGCGCCCGGCATTCAGGAAGCGCACATCCGCGCTCCCGGCAGTCGTCATGCGCAGTACAGCCGGCGCCGGAAGAACTGGGGCGGACCCGTCCCCCGGCCCAGGAGCACCCATGACCGGCGTACTGACCGCTGACCGCCTCCAGAAGCCCGCCGCGCCCCGCCGCTACACGATCGCCCTCGCCCGCGACGAGGAGGACGTGCGGGCCGCGCAACGACTGCGCCACGACGTCTTCGCCGGGGAGATGGGCGCGCTGCTGGCGAGCCCCCGGCCCGGACACGACGTCGACCCCTTCGACGCGTACTGCGACCACCTGCTCGTGCGCGAGGAGACGACCGGGCAGGTGGTGGGGACCTACCGGCTGCTGCCGCCGGAGCGCGCCGCGGTCGCCGGACGGCTGTACGCCGAGAGCGAGTTCGACCTCGCGCCGCTGGACGCGATCCGCCCCGGACTGGTCGAGGTGGGCCGCTCCTGCGTGCACCCCGACCACCGCGACGGCGCCGTCATCGGCCTCATCTGGGCCGGGATCGCCCGCTACATGACCGACCACGGCCACGCGTGGCTGGCGGGCTGCTGCTCCCTCCCGCTCGCCGACGGCGGAACCCTCGCCGCCGGCACCTGGGAGCGGGTGCGGGCCAAGCACCTGGCTCCCGAGGAGTACCGGGTACGGCCGCTGCTGCCGTGGGTGCCGCGCCCGGCGTCGCCCGCCGCGCCGCCCCGCGCCCGCACCGAGCTGCCGGCGCTGCTGCGCGGCTACCTCCGGCTCGGCGCCTGGGTCTGCGGGGAGCCCGCCCACGACGTGGACTTCGGCGTCGCGGACCTGTACGTGCTGCTGCCGATGAACCGCGTCGACCCGCGCTACCTGCGGCACTTCCTGTCGCTGGTCCCGGCCCGGTGAGCGGCTGGCTGCCCGTCGCGCCGTGCACCCCCGCCGCGTGCGTGGAGGCGTCCCGGGGCGCGGCGGCCGTGCCGCGTGCCGTGCTGCGGCTCACGGCGGTCGCCGCGCTGCTCCTCGCCGGGTTCGCCGCCCTGTTCGCACCGCCCGGTCTGCGGCGCAGGCTGCCCGCGGCCCTGGTGCGGGGCTGGTGCCGGTGGGTGGTGCGGGCCGCGGGCGTCCGGGTCCGGGTCACGGGCGCCGCCGCCCCCGAGGGCGGGCTGCTCCTCGTCGCCAACCACGTCTCCTGGCTCGACATCCCGCTGCTGGCCGCCGTACGCCCCGCCCGGATGCTCGCCAAGACCGAGGTCCGGCACTGGCCGCTGGCGGGCGGGCCGGCCGCGCGAGCCGGGGTGCTGTTCATCGACCGGGACCGGCTGCGGGCGCTGCCCGAGACGGTCCGCGCGATCGCCGGGGCCCTGCGCGCGGGCGCCGCGGTGGCCGCCTTCCCCGAGGGCAGCACCTGGTGCGGACGCGGCCGGGGGTCCTTCAGCCGGGCGGTCTTCCAGGCCGCCCTGGACGCCGGGACGCCGGTCCAGCCGGTCCGGATCACCTACCGCGCCGGGACGGGGGCGGTGAGCACGACGCCCGCCTTCGTCGGCCCGGACACCCTGCTCGCCTCCGTCTGGCGGGTGGCGTCGGCGCGGGGGCTGACCGCCGAGGTGGAGGTGTGCCCCGCCCTGCCGTCCGGCCCTCACCGCGACCGCCGGCGCCTCGCCGAGGCCGCCGAGCGCGCGGTGCACGGCCGGGACCACGGTCACCCGGGGAAAGCACATTCGAAAAGTATGTGTGCTTTGTGATGTTTGTGCCGTTTCCTCACGGCTGGATACGGACAGTCGGAAGACAGGCACCCGAAAGGAGGGTGATGGCAGATGATCACCCGTGAAGAGATCGCCAACGTCCTGGACCAGCCGGTCTACGACGGGGACGGCAACAAGATCGGCGACGCGAAGCATGTCTTCTTCGACGACATGACCGGGCGCCCCGAGTGGGTGAGTGTCAAGACGGGCATGTTCGGCTCCGCCGAGTCCTTCGTGCCCATCCGTGACGCCGCGCTGGTACAGGACCACCTCGAGGTTCCCTACGGCAAGGACCAGGTCAAGGGCGCGCCCTCTGTCGACGTCGACGCGGGCGGCCATCTGTCGGAGACCGAGGAGCACCGGCTCTACGACTACTACGGCATCAACTGGGACAGCGTGCTGTCCGAGGCCGAACGCACCGACGACGGCCGCTTCGCCGCGGGCCCGGGCACGGCGGGCGCCGCCGGAACGGCCGGAACGGCCGGAGCCGCCGGGGCGGCGGGAGCCGCGGGTCTGGCCGGTACGGCGGGCGGCACCACCGGCCGCGAGGACACCGCGCGGCGCGAGGCCATGCGCGGCGACGAGGCGATGACCCGCTCCGAGGAGCAGATGCGCGTCGGCGTCGAACGCCACGAGACGGGCCGGGCCCGGCTGCACAAGTACGTGGTCACGGAAGAGGTCCAGCAGACCGTGCCGCTGACCCACGAGGAGGTCCGCGTCGTGCGCGAGCCCATCACGGACGCCAACCGTGACGAGGCCATGGCCGGGCCGGAGATCAGCGAGGCCGAGCACGAGGTCACGCTGCACGCGGAACGCCCCGTCGTGGAGACGGAGACGGTGCCGGTGGAGCGGGTCCGGATGACCACCGAGGAACTCACCGAGAACGAGACGGTGCGCGGCCAGGTCCGCAAGGAGCGCATCGAGGCCGAGACCGAGACCTTCACCGAGGACGAGAGGGGCCGGGGCGAGAGGCGGCGGGGCCGCGAGTGACCGTCGCCCGGCATGGGCGCGGGACCGTGCGCCGGTGAACCCGGTTCACCGGCGCTTCCCGCCGTCCAGGGCCCGCGCCAGGTAGGGCGCCGTGGCGCTCCCCGCGGTCCGCGCCACCTCGGCGGGCGTCCCCGCCGCCACGATCCGGCCCCCCGCGTCGCCGCCGCCCGGCCCCAGGTCGATCACGTGGTCGGCGCCCGCCACCACACCCATGTCGTGCTCGACCACGACCACCGTGTGGCCGGCCTCGACCAGACCGTGCAACTGGCGCATCAGCACCTCGACATCGGCCGGGTGCAGACCCGTCGTCGGCTCGTCGAGGAGGTACAGGGTGTGCCCGCGGCGCCCCCGCTGCAGCTCGCTCGCCAGCTTGATGCGCTGCGCCTCCCCGCCGGACAGCTCCGTGGCCGGCTGGCCGAGCCGCAGATAGCCGAGACCGACGTCCAGCAGCGCCGCCAGAGCGCGGGCCACCGCCGGAGTGTCCGCGAAGAACTCCGCCGCGCCCTCCACCGTCAGGTCCAGCACCTCGGCGATGTTCCGCCCCCGGTACGCCACTTCGAGCGTTGCGGGGTTGTAGCGCGCCCCGCCGCAGTCGGGGCACGGCGCGTAGGTGCTCGGCAGGAACAGCAGCTCGACGCTGACGAAACCCTCGCCCTGACAGGTCTCGCAGCGGCCTCCCGCCACGTTGAACGAGAACCGGCCCGCGCCGTACCCCCGTTGCCGTGCCTGGCCGGTGGCGGCGAAGACCTTGCGCACGACGTCGAACAGGCCCGTGTACGTGGCCAGGTTGGAGCGCGGGGTGCGGCCGATCGGGCGCTGGTCCACGGAGACCAGCCGGTCCACGCCCGCCAGGTCCTCGGTGATCTCGCCGACCAGGGTCGACTTCCCCGAGCCGGACACGCCGGTGACCGCGGTCAGCACTCCGAGCGGGAACCGCGCGGTCACCCCGCGCAGGTTGTGCCGGGTCACCGGACCGACCGTCAGCGTGCCCCGCGGGGCACGCACCTCGCGGACGGGCGCGGGGGCCCGCCTGAAGAGGTGACGGGCGGTGGCGGACTCCGCGACCCCGGCCAGCCCGTCCACCGGGCCGCTGTACAGCACCCGCCCGCCGTGTTCGCCGGCCCGCGGACCGACGTCCACGATCCAGTCGGCGCCGCGCATCACGTCGAGGTGGTGCTCCACCACGAACACCGAGTTCCCGGCCGCCTTCAGCCGCTCCAGCACCGTCAGGAGCGCCTCGGTGTCCGCCGGGTGCAGGCCCGCCGAGGGCTCGTCGAGGACGTACACCACCCCGAACAGCCCGGAGCGCAACTGGGTCGCCAGCCGCAGCCGCTGCAGCTCGCCCGCCGACAGGGTCGGGGTGGGGCGGTCCAGGCTCAGGTAACCGAGCCCCAGCTCGACGACGGGCGCGATCCGGGAGACGAGGTCCTCGGTCAGCACCCTGGCCGTCTCGCCCCCGGTCGGCAGCAGCGCGGCCAGTTCGGTGAGCGGCAGCCCGGCCAGCTCGGCGACGGTGCGGCCGCCGACGGTCACCGCGAGGGACTCGGCCCGCAGCCGGCCGCCGCCGCACACCGGGCAGGGCGCGCTGGTCAGAAAACGCTCCGCCTTCGCCCGCAGGGTCGCGCTCCTGGAGTCGGCGAACGTCTTCATCACGTAGCGCCGGGCGCTCATGTACGTGCCCTGGTACGGCCGCTGGATGCGGCCCGCCTCGCGCACCGGGTGCACCGTGACCACCGGCTGCTCGTCGGTGAACAGGATCCACTCCCGCTGTTCGGCGGGCAGTTCGCGCCAGGGGCGGTCCACGTCGTGGCCGAGCGCGTCGAGGACGTCCCGCAGGTTCTTGCCCTGCCAGGCACCCGGCCAGGCGGCGATCGCACCCTCGCGGACCGACAGCGACGGGTCCGGGACCAGCAGCTCCTCGGTGGTGCGGTGCACCCGGCCGAGCCCGTGGCACTCGGGGCAGGCCCCGGCCGCCGTGTTGGGCGAGAAGGCGTCGGAGTCCAGCCGTTCGGCGCCCGGCGGGTAGTCGCCCGCGCGGGAGAAGAGCATCCGCAGGGAGTTGGAGAGGTTGGTGACCGTTCCCACCGAGGAGCGGGACGTCGGCGCCGACCGCCGCTGCTGCAGCGACACCGCGGGCGGCAGCCCGGTGATCCCGCCCACCTTCGGCGCGCCCACCTGGTGGATCAGCCGCCGGGCGTACGGCGCGACCGACTCGAAGTAGCGCCGCTGCGCCTCGGCGTAGACCGTGCCGAAGGCCAGCGAGGACTTCCCCGAGCCGGAGACACCGGTGAAGACCGCCAGCACGTCCCGGGGGACGTCCACGTCGACGCCCTGGAGGTTGTGCTCGCGGGCGTCGCGCACGCGGACGTACGGGTCGTGGGGGCTGTGCATCGCGGGGAACTCCGTACGGTGGGGGACAAACCCCGCGATTCTACGCCGGGGTGTCCGGCGGTGCCGTGCCGGTGATCCGGGCGAGCCGCCGGTAGGAGTCGAGGAGCGCTTCGCGGTCGTAGGTGCTGGTGGTGACCAGGACCTCCTGTGCGCCGGTCTCCTTCACCAGCGTCTCCAGCGCGTCGGCGACCTGCTCCTCGGTGCCGGCGATGTGGCCCGCTAGTCCCGCGTCGTACAGGTCGCGTTCCCTGCCCGTCATCGTCCGGGCCTCGACCTCCTCGGCCCGGGGCAGCGGCGGGAAGGAGCCCCGGGTGCGGGCGTGGGCCATGGACCACGCCTCCGGGACCAGGAGCCGCCCGGCCGCCCGGGGTGTCGCTGCCACCGCGACGGTGCCGGAGACGACGACGTAGGGCTCCTGGCTCCACCCGGAGGGACGGAACCCGGCGCGGTAGCGGTCGATGCCGCGGCGCATCCGGTCCCGGTCGCGCAGGTCCCCGATGACCATCGGCAGGCCGGCCCGGGCGGCGACGGCCGCGCCCTCGCCCATGGCCAGCACGAACGGCGGCACGGTCAGCCCCTCCGCGGGACGCGCGTGCACGCCCGTGGGCGAGGTGCCCCGGAACCAGCCGAGCAGTTCGGCCAGTTGTGCGTCGAAGTCCTCCGCGTCGTCCTTGTCCCGGCCCAGTGCCCGGCGCACGCCGTCGGTGAAGCCCACCGAGCGGCCGAGCCCCATGTCGATCCGGCCGGGGAAGAGCGACTCCAGCACGCCGAACTGCTCGGCGACGACCAGCGGCCGGTGGTTGGGCAGCATCACGCCCCCGGTGCCCACGCGGATGCGGTGCGTGGCCCCGGCCACGGCGGCGGCGAGGACGGTCGGCGCCGACCCGGCCACGCCGGGCACGCCATGGTGCTCGGCCACCCAGAACCGGTGGTAGCCGAGCCGCTCCGCCTCCCGCGCCAGCTCCACCGTGTCGCGCAGCGCCTCCCCGGCGCCGTGGCCCGCGCGGATGCGGGAGCGGTCGAGGACGGAGAAGCGGGTGGCGGCGAGTACGGAGGTCACACGGTGTTCAACACCCGCGCGCCGCACAGATTCCCGGTCCGGATTCCCGGCTCCGCTCGCGGCGCGGAGGCGGGCGGCGAGCGGCACCCGTTCCCGGCCGCGCGGTCTTGGCGTTCGGCCGCGCGGTTCTGGCGTTCTAGGCTGGCCGGGTGAGCGACAGCAGCAGGCCCCCGGTGGCCGTGTTCGACCTGGACAACACCCTCGCCGACACGGCGCACCGGCAGCGGTTCCTGGAGCGCAGGCCGCGCGACTGGGACGCGTTCTTCGCCGCCGCGCCGCACGATCCGCCGCTCGCGGAGGGCATCGCGCTGGTGCGGGAGAGTGCGCGGGAGTGCGAGGTCGTCTACCTGACCGGACGGCCCGAGCGCTGCCGGCGCGACACCCTGGACTGGCTGGCCGCCCACGGCCTGCCCGAGGGCACCGTGCACATGCGCGGCAACGCCGACCGCAGGCCCGCCCGGCGCACCAAGCTGGAGATCCTGCGGCAGCTCGCGCGCACCCGTGAGGTCCGGGTCCTGGTGGACGACGACGAACTGGTCTGCGACGACGCCGAACGCGCCGGTTTCCCCGTGCTCCGGGCTCGCTGGGCGGCCCGGTCGGCCGAGCTGGGGGCGGCACAGGAGCGCGAGGGCCGCACCTGAGGGACGGCCCCGGCCGGGCGGAGCCCGGGGTGCCGGTGCTCCGCCGGTGTCAGTCCGACTCCTCCAGGCGGAAGCCGAGCTTGAGACCGACCTGCCAGTGCGCGACCTGGCCGTCCTCGATCTGGCCGCGCACCTGCGTCACCTCGAACCAGTCCAGGTTGCGCAGGGTCTGCGAGGCGCGGGTGACGGCGTTGCGGACTGCCTGGTCGACGCCGTCGGGCGAGGTGCCGACGACCTCGGTGGCCCGGTAGGTGTGGTTCGACATGCCGGTGCTCCCTTCCGCGGGGCAGCGGTGTGTGCTGCGTCACTCCACCGTGCCCCAAGTCGGGACGGAGCGCGAGGCATCGGCCTCGGGGGTGGAAACCCTCCGGTACCTCCCCTTGACGTTTGTAATGGTCCATACCAAAATCCCAGACACCCGTTCGAGCCTCGGGCTCGTCCCCCACGTCGGGTTCCCTTCGCGTGTGCAGGACGCACCTGCCCGCCCTCTGTTCGTCAGTCAGAAGGACCCCTCGTGAGACGTCGCCTCCTCGCCCTTGTCTGTGTGTCCGCCTCCGTGCTCAGCGGCTGCGGCCTGATCTCGCAGGACGGCGGGGACGACCGGCGCACCGTGACCGTGTGGCTGATGAAGGGCAGCGCCTCGGAGGACTTCCTGGAACGGTTCACCAAGGGCTTCGAGGCCGACCACCCCGACCTCGACCTGGACATCCGCATCCAGGAGTGGACCGGGATCGGCGACAAGGTGCAGAGCGCGCTGAAGGGCGACGGCTCGGACGGCCCCGACGTCATCGAGGTCGGCAACACCCAGGTCCCGCAGTACGCGGAGGGCGGCAGGCTGCACGACCTGACCCTGGAGTCCATGCGGGACTGGGGCATCCGCGACTGGCTGCCGGGCCTCGCCGAGCCCGGGCAGTGGATGTCCCAGCAGTTCGGCGTCCCCTGGTACGCCGCCAACCGCGTGGTGATCTACCGCAAGGACCTCTTCGAGCAGGCCGGCGTCAAGGAGCTGCCCCGCACCCGCGAGGAGTGGCTCGCCGCCACCGAGAAGCTCGACAAGAGCGCGGAGCAGGGCATCTACCTGGCCGGCCAGGACTGGTACACCCTCTCCGGCTTCATCTGGGACGAGGGCGGCGAGCTGGCCGCCCAGGACGGCGAGGGCGGTGTCTGGACGGGCGCCCTGGACTCCGAGGCGGCCCTGCGCGGCATGGACTTCTACCGCGAACTGCAGGCCCTGGGCGACGGTCCGGCCGACGCCGACGAGGAACACCCGCCGCAGGCCGGGGTCTTCGCCAAGGGGGAGGTCGCGCAGATCATCGCGGTGCCGGGCCAGGCCCAGTCCATCCTGCGCGAGAACCCCGGCCTCAAGGGCAAGATCGGCTTCTTCCCCGTGCCCGGCAAGAGCGCCGACAAGCCCGGAGCCGTCTTCACCGGCGGCTCCGACCTCGTCGTCCCGAAGAACACCGACCAGGAGGACGGCGCCCTCGCCGTGGTCGAGGCGCTCGCGGGCGAGAAGTGGAACACCGACCTGGCCCGCACCATGAACTACGTCCCCAACAAGAAGACGCTCGCCAAGGCCGTCTCCGGCGAGGAGGGAGCCGAGGCGATGGCGGCCGGTGCCGCCCAGGGCCGGGCGACTCCGGGCACGCCCCAGTGGGGGGCCGTCGAGGCGGACAACCCGATCAAGGAGTACATGACGAAGGTGCTCAAGGGCGCGGACGCCAAGTCGGAGGCGCGCAAGGCCTCCGACCGCATCACCGAGCTGCTGGACGCCAACACCCGCTGACCGCGGCGGCGCGGGCCGGGGCGGGCCGGGGCGAGCCGGTCCCGGCCCGCCCCGCCATGCCGTGCCTCAGCGCGCCACGCTCAGCGACAGGGCGAAACGCCCCTCCGCGTCGGTCCACCAGTGGGCCGGGGCGAACCCCGCCGCCTCCAGCTCGGCGCGCACACCCTCCCGCCGGAACTTCGCGGACACCTCGGTGCGCATCTCCTCCCCGGCCGCGAAGTCCACGGCCAGGTCGAGCGCCTGGACCTTGACGGTCTGCGCGGTGCGCGCGCGCAGCCGCATCTCGATCCACTCCCGTTCGGCGTTCCACAGTGCCACGTGCTGGAAGCCGGCGGGCTCGAAGTCGGCCTCCAGCTCGCGGTTCATCACGGACAGCACGTTCTTGTTGAACTCGGCCGTCACCCCGGCCGCGTCGTCGTACGCGCGGACCAGCACCTCCTCGTCCTTGACCAGGTCCGTGCCGAGCAGCAGGGCGTCGCCCGGGGAGAGCAGCGCACGTACCGAGGCCAGGAACGCGGCGCGTTCCCCGGGCAGCAGGTTGCCGACGGTCCCGCCGAGGAACGCCACCAGCCGCGGACCGGGCATCGTGGGCAGCGTCAGCCCGCCCGTGAAGTCGGCGATCAGCGCGTGCACCTGGAGGCCCGGGCGCTCGGCGACGAGCGCCTGCCCGGCCCGGGTGAGCGCGCTCTCGCTGACGTCGACCGGGACGTAGCCGCGCAGCCCGTTGCGCTCCGTCAGCGCGTCGAGCAGCACCCGCGTCTTCTCCGAGGAGCCCGACCCCAGCTCCACCAGGGTGAGGGCACCCGTGGCCGCCGCGATCTCCGCGGCCCGGTCGACGAGGATCTCCCGCTCGGCCCGGGTCGGGTAGTACTCCGGCAGCGCGGTGATCGCCTCGAACAGCTCGCTGCCCCGCGCGTCGTAGAACCACTTCGGCGGCAGCCACTTGGGCGTGCTCGTCAGGCCCGCCAGGACGTCGTCGCGCAGCGCGGCGTCCGTGGCGTCCTCGGGCAGCGTCCGGGTCAGTCGGAACGGGCTCACGTGCGGGGCTCCTTCGAAGAGACGAAAACGTCTGCGGGGGCGGTCTCGCCGGGGTCCTTGAGCGGGGTCAGCCGCACCTCCGTGCGGCTCGCCGTCAGCAGGGTGCGGTCGGGGACCTCCTGCCAGGCCGGGTCGTCGTCGTAGGGCTCCGAGGCGACGACCGTGCCGCCGCCCGGACGGGACAGGTGCCACAGGGTGTCGCCCCAGGTGGTGGCGGCGACGGCGGAGCCGTTGGTCAGGAGCAGGTTGAGCCGGGAGGCGGGGGCCGCCGCGGCGACCTCCAGCACCGTCTCGGCCAGCGCCCGGCCCTCGTCGTCCCCGGCCCGCAGCCTGGCCAGGACCAGCGCCCACACCAGCGCCGAGTCGTTGCGCGCCTCCAGCGACAGCAGTTCCCCGGCCGGCAGCGTCGCGGCCACCGGCGCCAGCGAGGCGGGCCAGCCCGCCACCGCGCCGTTGTGGCTGAACAGCCAGGCCCCCGCGGCGAACGGCGCCGCCGCGGCCTCCGCGTCGGCGCCCGAGAGCGTCGCGTCCCGCACGGCCGCGAGCAGCGCCCCGGTGCGCACGACGCGTGCCAGGTCGGCGAAGGACTGGTCCGCCCAGATCGGCCCGGCCCGGCGGTACCGGGCCGGCACCGGGTCGCCTTGCGCGTACCAGCCCACGCCGAACCCGTCGGCGTTCACCGTGCCGTACCGCTGGTGCCGGGGCGCCCAGGACTGGCGGTACAGACCGTGCGGCGGCGTCACGAGGAGGGCCCCCAGCGGCTCGTCCGGCCCCACGTAGGCCAGGTGACGGCACATCAGGCGCCCTCCGCCGAGCGGGCGGTGCGGAAACCGGAGAAGATCTGCCGCCGGACCGGATAGTCCCAGTTGCGGAACGTGCCCCGGCAGGCCACCGCGTCCACGGCGAAGGAACCGCCGCGCAGCACCTTGTAGTCGGGGCCGAAGAACACCTCCGAGTACTCCCGGTACGGGAACGCCCTGAAACCCGGGTACGGGGCGAAGTCGCTCGACGTCCACTCCCACACGTCGCCGATCAACTGCCGCACGCCCAGCGGCGACTCGCCGGCCGGGTAGCTGCCCGCCGGGGCCGGACGCAGGTGGCGCTGCCCGAGGTTGGCGTGCTCGGGCCCCGGGTCGGCGTCGCCCCACGGGTAGCGCATGACGCGGTCGCCCGCCGGGTCGTACCGGGCGGCCTTCTCCCACTCGGCCTCGGTGGGCAGCCGGCGCCCCGCCCAGCGGGCGTACGCGTCGGCCTCGTACCAGCACACGTGCACCACCGGCTCGTCGGCCGGCACCGCCTCGGTGACCCCGAAGCGGCGGCGCAGCCACTGCCCGCCGTCCCGCCGCCAGAACAGCGGGGCGGCGAGGGAGTGCCGGCGGACGTGGTCCCAGCCCTCGGGGGCCCACCAGCGCGGGTCGTCGTAGCCGCCGTCGTCGATGAACGCCTGGTAGGCGCCGTTGGTCACCGGGGTGGTGTCGATGTGGAACGGCGCCACCTCGCGCCGGTGCGCCGGGCGCTCGTTGTCCAGCGCCCACGGCTCGGTCGAGGTGCCCATGGTGAACGGGCCGCCCGGCACCAGGACCTCGGCCGGTCCGGTGAACAGCGGCACCGGGTCCGGGTCGGGCGCGGTCAGGGCCTGCGGCCCCCTGCGCAACTGGTGCGTGATGAGCATGGTCTCGTCGTGCTGCTGCTCGTGCTGGGCGATCATGCCGAAGGCGAAGCCCGCCTCGGTGAGCCGCGTTCCGTCGAACGCGGTGCGCTCCAGCACGTCCAGGGCCCGTCCGCGCACGTCCGCCGCGTACCGGCGGGCCTCGGCGGGCGACAGCAGCGGCAGGCTCGGCCGCTCGGAGCGGGGGTGCTCGAAGGCGTCGTACAGGCTGTCGATCTCCGGGCGTATCGCCTCCTGCCCGGCGACCGCGCGCAGCAGCCACTGCTCCTCCTGGTTGCCTATGTGCGCCAGGTCCCACACCAGCGGGGACATCAGCGGCGACACCTGGGCGGTCAGGTCGGGGCCCTCCACGCAGCTCGTCAGCAGCGTGGTGCGCTCCCGCGCGGTGACGAGCGTGGTCAGCGCCCGCTCCCGCAGGGCCTCGGCGGTCGTGGGCGCGTCGGTGGAGTCGGTCATCAGTGGGTCTCCCTCCCGTGCGGGCCACGGTCCGCGCCGCCCGGCATGTCCAGCAGGTCGTCGGCGGGGCAGCGGCCCCTGAGCACGTAGCGCTCCAGGTACCCGGCGACGGCGTCCGTCACCTCGGCCGTCGCGCCGAGCCGGGGCAGTGCGGCGAGCGCCGCCCCGAAGCAGGTGCCGGCCGCCTCGCGCAGCTCCCTGTCGGTCAGCGCGTCCCGGGCCGCGGCCTCGTACAGCGGGTTGTGCGGCGCGGGCAGGCCGAGGGTGCGCTCGGCCAGGGGCTTGACCGCGCGGTAGGCGGTCTCGGTGGCCTCCGGGTCGTCGAACAGCGCGGCGGTCACGGCCAGCGGCACGATCCAGCCGTCGTCCCCGGGCTGCGCGTCGATCATGCGCAGCTCCAGGTGGCCGCGCGGTCTCACCGGCGGGAAGAGCGTGGTGAGGTGGTACTCCAGGTCCTCCCGGGTCGGCGGCCGGGGCACCAGCTCGCGGGTCCACTCCCGCAGGGTCAGCCCCTCGGGCACGTCCCACGGACCGCCGTCGCGGCGCACGCACATCACCGGGGCGTCCAGGACGTGCCGGGTCCAGGTGCCGCGCGGGTCGGAGTCCAGCGGGGGGCCGCCCGCCCGGCCGGGGCCGATCTGCGCCCACCGGAGCTGCCGGGTGGACCGCCAGCCGGTGGGCCGGCCGCCGGACAGCGGGGAGTTGGCGAACGCGGCCAGCAGGACGGCGCCCAGGTGATGGGCCAGCCACCACCGGCGCACGTGCCCCGTCGGCCCCGGCTCCTCGTGCCCCGCGTCCACGCACACCTGCACGGAGGCGGAGGCGCACATCATGAAGCGGCCGCCGGGGCCGGCGCGGTCGAGACAGGCCTCCATGGCGTCGTAGCGCGGCTGCCGCAGGTAGCGGCGCGGCGCCTGCCAGGGGTCGTGACCGAGACCGACGAGGGCGAGGCCGTCGTCGCGCAGCACGGCGCGGACGGCGTCGAGATCGGCGGAGACCGCGCGGACGCACTCCGTCAGGGAGGCGGCGGGGAGCGAACTCAGCTCGAGCTGGCCGCCGGGCTCGACGGTCAGCGCCGACCTCAGGGGCACGCCCCGCAGCGCGGTGTACAGCGCCTGGAGCCGTTCGGGTGACACCGGGAGCCGGGGCGCCCGCAGGTCGTGGACGAGCCATTCCACCTCGACGCCGAGGAGCCTGGGCGGACCGGTCTTGAAACAGATGCCGTGGACCAGTGCCTCGACCTCCGCCTCACTGACGGCGGTACGTGGCCGGACACAGCCACCAGCCGGATCGGACATGTCGGGATCCTCCTGAGAGTCCACCGTGCCGCCGGCCCTTCTGTGGTGGGCCGGGCCGGCACACCCGTCCCACCCAAGACCCTCGTGCGGCTCCGCACAAGGATGCATTTCGGGACGTTCCCGCTCGGGAGTATCCGCGATCCGCCCGTTCGCGGGGGCTTTCCCCGTCGTTCGCCGGGCCGGGAAACTCCGTTGCACCTCCGCCCCAGCATCACCCAGGATTCCCGCATGAGCACGACGGGGGAGACCGCGCGGCACGCGGTCACGGCGTCCACGGGGGTGGCGCCGTGAGCGCGCGTCTGCGGGGCATCGCACAGCGGACGGAGCAGATCGTCGCGGCCGGGTCCTACCGCACGTCCGACGGCCGCGAGGTGTCCGTCGCCGAGGCGGTCGAGGCGGCCCGGGCGGGTACGCGCGTGCACGGGCCGGGCCCCGTCGCGGCCCAACCGCCAGCCCCGGTGCGCACGGTCCTCGAGGTCACCGGCGAGAGCAGCCTGGCGGCCGCCCGGCGCCTGGGCGGCGAGGTCGCCGTCCTCAACTTCGCCTCGGCCCGCAATCCGGGCGGCGGCTACCTCAACGGCGCCCAGGCCCAGGAGGAGGCCCTGTGCCGGGCCTCCGCCCTGTACACCTGCCTGCTGCGGGCCCGCGAGTTCTACGACCACCACCGCGCCCACCACGACCCGTTCTACACCGACCGCGTCGTCCACTCGCCGGGCGTGCCCGTCTTCCGCGACGACCGCGGCCGTCTGCTGGACGAGCCGTACCGGGCCGCATTCCTCACCTCCGCCGCGCCCAACGCCGGCGTGGTGCTGCGCACGGCACCGGAGCGCGCCGCGGAACTCCCCGCCGCGCTCGCCGTACGAGCCGAGCGGGTGCTGGAGACCGCCGTGGCCCACGGGTACCGGCGGCTGGTGCTGGGCGCCTGGGGCTGCGGGGTCTTCCGCAACGACCCGGACCAGGTGGCGGGCGCCTTCCGGACGCTGCTCGGGCCCGGCGGGCGGTTCGCCGGAGCCTTCGAACGGGTGGCGTTCGGCATCCTGGACCGCACCCCGGGCGCCACCGTCCGGGCCGCGTTCGACCGTGCCTTCCCCGAGGGCGCGGCCCGCGCCGGTCAGCTCCAGCCGTAGCGCTCGCGCAGGCGCTGCCGCACGAGGTCGAAGCGCATCCGGTCCAGGGCGCACGCCTCGCGGCGCATCCCCGCGTCGTGCAGGCGCAGCACCCGGTCCACGTCCACCCAGGAGTCGCGCCCGGAGCGGTCCCAGGGACCGCTCCCGATCGGCACCCACTCGCGGTCCCCGTCGTGCCGCTTGCTGGACAGTTGCACGGCCAGCACGGTCCCGGCCGCCTCCCGGGCGACCACGAGAACGGGCCGGTCCTTGCCCCGGCCGTCGGCCTCCTCGAAGGGCACCCACGTCCAGACGATCTCGCCGGGATCGGGGTCGCCGTCGTGCGCCGGGGAGTACTCGGTCCGCACCCGGCCCACCTCCCGCGGGTCGGCCTCGGTGGTGGCGGTGGGACCGTAACGTCCGGGGACGGTCTCGCCGTTGCTGTCGATGTCGTTGGTGAAGGCGCTCACGGCCGTACCGTACGGGACGTGCCCGTGCGGACGCGCGGGGACCCGTGCCGAGTGGCAGGCTGGCCCCGGGGCCCGGCTCCGGAGGGGCCCGGGCCCGGTCGCACGCAGCCGGACGGGCCGGCAGGAACCGGCAGGAACCGGAACCGGAAGGAACCGGAAGGAAACGGAAGGAACCGGTGCGAGTCGGATCGAGTCCGGCACGAGTCCGATACGAGTCCGATACGAGTCAGATTCGAGGCAGAAGGCGACGTCATGACCGACCAGCTCACCGTCAGCGTCCTGGGCACCGGCATCATGGGTGCCGCGATGGCCCGCAACCTCGCCCGCGCCGGACACGCCGTCCGCGTCTGGAACCGCACCCGGGACAAGGCCGAGCCACTGGCCGCCGACGGCGCGCACGTCGCCGACAGCCCGGAGGAGGCCGTGCGCGGCGCCGACGTCGTCCTCACGATGCTCTACGACGGCCCCGCCGCCCTGGACGTCATGCGGCAGGCCGCGCCCGGCCTGCGCACCGGCACCGTGTGGGCGCAGTCCACCACCGCCGGCGTCGACGCGGTCGCCGACCTGGCCGCCTTCGCCCACCAGCACGGCCTCGTCTTCTTCGACGCCCCCGTCCTCGGTACCCGGCAGCCCGCCGAGAGAGGCCGGCTGCTGGTGCTGGCCGCGGGGCCCGCCGAGGCGCGGGAGACGGTGGCGCCGGTGTTCGACGCCGTCGGCTCCCGCACCGTGTGGACCGGGGAGGACGGCGCGGCCGGCAGTGCGACCCGGCTGAAGCTCGTCGCCAACAGCTGGGTCCTCGCCATCACCAACGCCGGCGGCGAAACCCTCGCGCTCGCCAAGGCGCTGGGCGTGGACGCGGACGCGTTCTTCGACGCGATCGCAGGCGGCCCGCTCGACATGGGCTACCTGCGCGCCAAGGCCGGCCTGATCCGCGACGGCGCGCTGACCCCGGCCCAGTTCGCCGTCGCCACCGCCGAGAAGGACGCCCGCCTGATCGTCGAGGCCGGTGAGGCCAACGGCGTCCGGCTGGACCTCGCCGCGGCCGGTGCGCGCCGGTTCGCCCGCGCGGTCGCCCAGGGGCACGGGGACGAGGACATGGCGGCGGCCTACTTCGCCAGTTTCGAGGAGAAGGCGACCGACTGAGCCCGCCCGGGGTACCGGGTGCACGAGACACCCTCTGCACGGAACAACCCACACACAGGCACCGGACCCGGTGCCGGAACCGCGTCGAATCCGGAGGAGACCGCATGTCCAAGCCGCCCCTGCCGCCCGAGGCCGTCGAACTGCTGCGCCGCCCCAACCCCTGCGTCATGGCCACCCTCCGCTCGGACGGCGCCCCCGTATCCACGCCCACCTGGTACGCCTGGGACGACGACGGCCGGGTGCTGATCAACCTCGACGCGGGCCGGGTACGACTCGGGCACCTGCGCCGCGACCCGCGCGTCACCCTGACGGTCCTGTCGGGCGACGACTGGTACACGCACGTCACCCTGATCGGCCGCGTCGCCGAGATGCGCGACGACGAGGACCTCTCCGGCATCGACCGGCTCTCCCGGCACTACACGGGCAACCCGTACCCCAACCGGGAGCGCCCCCGGGTCAGCGCCTTCGTGGAGGTGGAGCGCTGGCACGGCTGGGGATCGCTGAAGGACAGCGACCAGGCCGGCTGAAACGCCTGGGCAGGGAGGCGGCCACGGACGTATGATCGCCGCGCGGCATCGCGTGCCGGTCACCGTCCGGGTGAGGCATGGAGGCGCCGCGGAGATGCCCGTGGAGGCATTGGCCTTGTCAGTCGAGTTCAACCACACCATCGTTCTCTCCCGCGACCGGGAGAAGTCCGCCCGCTTCCTCGCCGGAATCCTCGGTCTGGAGGTCGGAGAACCGGCCGGAATGTTCCTGCCCGTGACGACCGCCAACGGCGTCACCCTCGATTTCGCCACCGTCGACATCGAGATCCCCGTGCAGCACTACGCGTTCCTCGTCTCCGAGGACGACTTCGACGGCGTCCTCGCCCGGCTCGTCGAGGGCGGCACGCCCATCCAGGCCGACCCGCACGGCCGGCACCCGCGCCGGATCAACCGCAACGACGGCGGCCGGGGCGTGTACTTCACCGACCCGTCCGGGCACGGCATGGAGGCATTCACCCGCCCCTACGGCAGCGACCCGGCCTCGCCGCTGAATGGCGTCACCGAGGACGTGCCCGGGGCCCGCTGACGGACGCCCGCCGGTGACGGGAGTTCACCCGTCACCGGCGGGCGCCGACCGGGCCGGCAACGCGGACACGTGGCCGCGCCGCGGCAGCAGCAGCGGCGTCGCCAGCATCACCGCACCGGCGAGCGCGACCGCCGTACGCGTCCCCGTCAGGCCCGCGAGCAGACCCCACACCGCGGTCAGGGCCGCGGTCGTCAGCTTGCCGCTGATCGTCCAGGCGGACAGGGTGCGCGCCACCCGGTCCGCGGGCGTCAGCTCCAGACGGCGGGTCGCGAACACCGGGTTGTACACGCCCACCGAGGTGATCAGTCCGAACTCCACCACCATCACCAGGACCAGACCCGCCGTCCCCGGCCCGACGAAGGCCAGCCCGACGGGCCAGCACACGCGCAGCACCCCGCTGACGACCAGCACCCGGTGCTCGCCGAAGCGCGCCACGAGCGGCCGGGCCAGCCGCGAGCCGACCAGCCCGCCGAGGCACGGCACCGCGAAGGCGAGACCGTACTGCCAGGGGGCGAAGCCCAGTTCGCCCAGCATGAGCACGGCGAGCAGCGGCGAGGTAGCCATGATCAGCGCGTTGACCAGGACCGTGTTGAGGAGCAGCGGGCGCAGGGCCGGCGAGCCGAGCACGTACCGCCAGCCGTCCAGCAGGTCACCGGCCCGCAGCCGGTCCTTCCGTGAGCGCGGCGGGGGCGGTTCCCCGCCGCCGATCGCGCGAATGCCCAGTGCCGACAGGAGGTGGCTCACGGCGTCGACCGCGACCGTCACCACCGGACCGAACAGCCCGATCGCCGCCCCGCCGACCGGCGGCCCGAGCATGGTCGCGGTCCAGGTCGTCGCCTCGAACCGGCCGTTGGCGGCGAGCAGGCCGGACGGGGGCACCAGCCCCTTGAGGCAGGAACCGGCGGCGGCCCGGAACGTGATGTCGGCCGCGGCGACCACGACCGACACGACCAGCAACTGGGCGAAGCCGAGCCGCCCGAAGGCGTACGCGAGCGGCACGCTCAGCAGCACCGCGCACCGGACCAGGTCCGTGGCGATCATCACCGGCCGCTTGCGCCGGAACTCCACCCACGGCCCCAGCGGCACCGCCACCACCGCGCCCACCGCCAGACCCGCCGCCGCGAGCGCCGCCACCCGCCCCGGACCGGCGTCCAGCACCACGACCGCGATCAACGGAAAGGCGTCGAACGCGAGCCGCGTGCCGAACGTGCTGACCGTGTACGCGGTCCACAGCCACCCGAACCCCCGTCCCAACGACCCGCCGCCCACCACGTCCGACCCGACCGTTTCCGCCTTTGTCACGCCCGACATCCAAGCGAGCCGGGGCAGACGGATCAAACAACCGCCGGGCGGCAGGTACAACCGATCGTTGTGCACGTTCGGGCCGGTGGGCCTACCGGGTCAGGGCCTACCGGGTCAGCAGTTCGCGCAGCGCGCCCGCCACCTCGTCCGGCGCCTCCTCCGCCATGAAGTGCCCGCACCCCACGGTCCGGTGCCGCAGGTCCGGCGCCCACGCCCCCCACAGCGCGGCGGCGTCGTAACCGAGGGCGGCGCCCCAGTCCTGCTGGAGGACGGTCACCGGCATCCGCAGCCGGTTGCCCCGCTCCAGGTCCGCCCGGTCGTGCTCCACGTCGATGCCCGCGGAGGCCCGGTAGTCGGCCACGATGGAGGGCACCGCCTCGCGGGACGCCCTCAGGTAGGCGGCCCGGACGTCGGCGGGCAGGGCGTCCGGGTCCCGGGTCCACAGGTCGAGGAAGTGGCCGAAGAACGCGTCCGGCGCGGCGCCGATCAACTGCTCCGGCAGCCCCGGCGGCTGGGCCATCAGGTACAGGTGGAAGCCCACGGCCGCGGTCGTGCCGTGCAGGACGTCCCACATGTCCAGAGTCGGCAGCACGTCGAGTGCGGCCAGGTGCGTCACCGCGTCGGGGTGGTCGAGCCCGGCGCGCACCGCGACCAGCGCGCCCCGGTCGTGACCGGCCAGCGCGAACCGCTCGTGCCCCAGCTCGCGGGCCAGGGCGACCACGTCGGCGGCCATGGCCCGTTTGGCGTACGCGGTGCCGTCCGGGTCGGCGGGCTTGTCACTGGCGCCGTAGCCGCGCAGGTCGGGGCAGATCACCGTGTGGTCGGCCGCCAGGTCGGCGGCGACGTGCCGCCACATCAGATGGGTCTGGGGAAAGCCGTGCAGCAGCACGACGGGGCTGCCGGTGCCGCCGACGGCCACGTGCAGCGCGACGCCGTCGGTGACGGTCACACGCTCCTGGGTGAAGCCGGGGATGGTCGGTTCCATGCCGGTCGGTTCCATGATGGTCAGTGCCTCTTTCGTGCCGTTCGCGTCACCTGTCCCGGTGACACCTCAGAGCCTGCCGCGCGCGAATCAGCAACCGATCAGCAACCGTTCGGCGGACGGGCGGCGACCGGCCCGGGACCCGCCCCGCACGCGTACCGTGGTGGGCGCACGAACGCCGGCGGATCGGAGCGGACGGAACACGGGACATGGACGCGGTCACGTTCGGTGTGCTCGGCGCGGTCACCGCCCGGCGCGGCCCCCACACGCTCGCCCTCAAGGGCCCCCGGCACCACGCCGTGCTCGCCCGGCTCGTCCTGGCCCGGCGGCGGGTCGTCCCGGTCGGCCGCCTGGTCGAGGACCTGTGGGAGACGCCGCCGCCGCGGGCCGTGGGAGCGGTGCGCACCTTCGTCGCGGACCTGCGCCGCGCCCTGGAACCGGACCGCCCGCCGCGTGCCCCGGCGACGCTGCTGGTCACCGAGGGCCCCGGGTACGCCCTGCGCGCCGCACCGGACGCCGTGGACGCCTGGCGTTTCGAGGCCGCCGTCGCCGAGGCCGACCTGCTGCCCGCCGCCCAGGCGCCCGACCGGCTGCGGGCGGCCCTGGGGGAGTGGCGGGGGCCCGCCTACGCGGAGTTCGGCACGGAGGACTGGGCCCGGGGCGAACGCTCCCGGCTCACCGAACTGCGGCTGCGTGCCGTAGAACGCCGCGCGGAGCTGCTGGTGGAGCTCGGCCGCGCCGCCGAGGCGGTCCCCGACCTCGACGCGCACCTCACCGAGCACCCCTGGCGCGAGGAGTCCTGGCGCCTGCTGGCGCTCGCCCTGTACCGGACCGGACGGCAGGCCGACGCCCTCGCCGTGCTGCGCCGGGCCCGCGCCCTGCTGGCCGGACGGCTCGGCCTCGACCCCGGCCCCCGGCTGCGCCGCCTGGAGGCCGGCATCCTCGCCCAGGACCCGGACCTGGACCCGCCCGGCGAGTCACCGGACCCGGCGGCCCGGCTGTGGGCCCGCGCCACCGAGGCCTACGACCGCACCGTCGCCGCCGGTGCCCGGGCCCGTCTGGAGTCCACCGTCGGCCTGCTGCGCAGCCTCGCGGTGACCGGCGGCGGCGGTCTGGAAGCCGCCCGGGAGCACCGCACGGCGGCGATCCAGGCGGCCGAGGAGACGGGGGACGCGGAACTGACGGCCCGGGTGATCGGCGCCTACGACGTCCCCGCCAACTGGACCCGCAGCGACGACCCCGAACTGGCCCGGCGGATCGTCGCGGCGGCCGAGCGCACCCTCGCCGCCCTGCCCGCAGACGCCACCGCCGACGCGGCACGCTGCCGCCTGCTGGCCACCGTCGCCCTGGAGTCGCGGGGCGTGCGGTCCGCGCGCGGGCCGCAGGCGGCCGCCGAGGCCGAGGAGATCGCCCGCCGTCTGGACGACCCGGCGCTCCTCGCCTTCGCCCTCAACGGCGTCTTCATGCAGTCCTGCACCCGCGCCGGACTGGCGCCGCGCCGCGACGAGATCGGCGCCGAACTCGTCACCCTGGGCATCCGGCACGGCCTGGTCAACCACGAGGTGCTCGGCCACCTGATCCGGCTCCAGGCCCGCGCGGCCCTCGCCGACCTCACCGCCGCCGACGAGCACGCGCGAGCCGTGGACCGCCTCGCCGAGCGGCACGAACGGCCCCTCGCGGGAGTCTTCACCGCCTGGTACCTCGCCCTGCGCGAGGCCGTCCGCGCCGGCTCGTCCGCCGGTTCCCACGACCGTGCCGAGGCCGCCTTCCGGTCGGCCGCCGCACGGCTCGACGGCGCCGGGATGCCGGGCCTCGAACAAGGACTGCTCCCGCTGGCCCTGCTCGGTCTGCGGCTGGCCCACGGCCGGCCCGCACAGGTGGACCCGGAGGCGGACTGGGGCCCCTACCGGCCCTGGGCCGAGCCCTTCGCCCTGCTGGCCGAGGGCCGCGCCACCGAGGCCCGCCGCGCCCTGCGGGCCCTGCCCGAACCGCCGCCCGACCTGCTCTACGAGGCCCTGTGCTGCGCCGAGGCCGCCCTCGCCCTCGCCCTCGGCGACCGCCCGGCCCTGCGGCGCACGTACGACAGACTGCTGCCCGCGGCCGGTGAGATCGCGGGCGCGGGCAGCGGACTGCTCACCTTCGGACCGGTCGACGGATGGCTCGCCGCGATCCGCCGGGCACTGAAGGCGTGACGGCCTCGTGGCCGGGCCGTAGATCCAGTTCCCCCAGGTACGGGGAGTGGACTGCACCCGACGGGAGTGCTCGACGCGGACCGCTGCGGACCAGCGCGGCTCCCACGAGGGCACGGTCTTCCCGGCCCGTCGCCCCGCGACCGGACTGCTGCTGCTCGCGCCGGGCTGAGAGAGGAACTTCGGGCCGCCAGCCGTCCGGCGGTCACGAGCCGGAAGCGGCCGCGCGGACACGGGAGGCGGATCTCGCCGCGGCCCCGTCCAGGCCCTGCGGCAGGGCGCTGACCGGGGTTGCCCGTGGCCCGTCACGGGTACCCGGCGAGCCATGAGGTGGAAGCAGGTGCAGGAGGGTCCGTCCGCGGTGTACGTGGTGGTGCTCGACCCCGGTGAGGACGCGGTGGCCGAACTCACCGCCTTCGCCCGCGACCGCGCGCTCGGGGCCTCCCAGGTGAGTGCCGTGGGCGCCTTCTCCGAGGCGGTCGTCGGCTGGTTCGACCGGCAGGCCAAGGACTACCGGCCCCTCCCGGTGGACGAGCAGTGCGAGGTGCTGTCCCTCATCGGGGACATCGCCGTCGCCGACGACGGACCGGCCCCGCACCTGCACGCCGTACTGGGCCTGTCCGACGGCTCCACCCGCGGCGGCCACCTGCTGTCCGGCCGGGTCTGGCCGACGCTGGAGGTCGTGGTGCGGGACAGCCCGGCGGAACTGGCCAAGACCCACCGTCCCGACCTCGGCCTGGCCCTGATCGACCTGGGCTGAACCGGGCCCCGCCGGGCGGTTTACCGGCCCGGGTGCGGGCTACGCGGCCCGCAGGCAACCCCGTACCGAAACCCCGGGAGGCGCGTGATGACACGGCGCATCCGAGACGTGATGTCACCGGCGACGGTGGCCGTCGAGCCCATGACGACGGTGGCGCGGGCGGCCCGGCTGATGCGCGAGGAGGACGTCGGTGACGTCCTGGTCACCTACGACTGCGACCTGTTCGGTGTGCTCACCGACCGCGACATCGTGCTGCGCGGCGTCGCCGACGGCCGGGACCCGGAGGCCACGACCGTCGGCGCGGTGTGCACACCCCCGCCGGTGGTCACCCTCGGACCCGACGACACCACCGACCGCGCCGCCGAGCTGATGCGCCGCCACGCGGTGCGCAGGCTCCCGGTCGTCGAGCACGGCGGCGTCCCCGTCGGCGTGGTCACCCTCGGTGACCTCGCCACCACCGAGGACCCGCACTCCGCGCTCGCGGACATCAGCCGGGCCGCACCCGGCCACTGACACCCCCCCGCAAGCGGGGAAGGAACGGCATGAGCGAACCGCTCCACGCGCGCAGCGCGCTGCGACTGAGACTGCTGCTGTCGGCGGTCTTCCTGCCGCTGTTCCTCGCGGGCGCCGCCTGGTTCGGCCAGTGGGCGGCCGACACGGACCCCGGCGACACCCCGGGCCGCGGCATGCTCGTGGTCGTCGCCGTGGTGTGCGCGGCGTTCGCCCTCCTCGCCGCGGCGGACCTGCTGGTGGTGGTCCGCCGGCTGCGCGCCGAACACGGCACCCGCGCACCGCGCTGACCCGGATCGGGGCGGCCCCCTGCTGACCGCGGTTGAGGAGGTCGGCTCGTCACCCGCATCGAGGCCGGTGTGCGGGCCGGGACGGAACCGGAGGCGGCCGGCACCGGCGGGCCCGCCTGCACGCCCCAGACCAGCGCGCACGCCTCCTCGACCGGGCGAGCCGACACCCTCCGGGGAGGGGACGGGGGCGGGGGAGTGGGCGGGGCCCGGGGAGTGGTGGTCCGGCGTCAGCCGGGCGGCTCCGTCCGCAACCGGGCTCCCTGGCGCAGCAGTTCCCGCTGGACCAGCCGGTAGGGCAGCCCGCGCGGTCCGCGCCCGTGCCGGACCGTCAGCGCCGCGCACACCCCGGCCGCGTGACCGGTCGCCATGGCGATGGGCATCACCCGGTACGACGAGTGCGCCACGTGCGTCCCGGAGATGCAGCGCCCCGCGACCAGCAGGCGCTCGGTGTCCCGGGGCAGCAGGCAGCGCAGCGGGATGTCGTAGAAGCTGCCCCGCGGCACCCGTTTCAGGACGGTGCCGGAGCCGCGCGGGTTGTGGATGTCGACCGGGTAGGCGCCGTGCGCGATCACGTCCGGGAAGGTGCGCGCCGCCAGGATGTCGTGGCCGGTGAGCTGGTAGTCGCCGAGCACCCGCCGGCTCTCCCGCACCCCGACGTGCGTGCCGCTCTGCACCACGTACGACTCCTCGAAGCCGGGCACGCGGGTGCGCAGGAAGCGGTCGATCTCGGCCAGTTGGCGGCGGGCCGTGTACTCGGCGCGGGTGAGGTCCCACACACTGCTGCCGAGGACCCGGGTCACCCGGGTGCTGTTGACGGCGACCTCGTGCGGGTGCGGGGTCGCGAAGAACAGGATGTCCTCGCGCGGCAGCCGCAGTTCACCGGCGGCCCTGGCCTCCTCGATCAGGTCCCACAGCCCGTGCACGCCCCGCCACTGGTCCGGGTGCTCGCGCGCGTAGGCGGCGAAGTCCGGCCGGGCGAAGTCGGCGACGCGGAACATCAGCGTCATGGGCTGCACCAGTCCGTCCTCGGGCCGCCCGATCTCGTACGGCGCGCCGCAGGCCGTCGCCACGTCGCCGTCGCCCGTGCCGTCCACGACCACCCCGGCGTCGATCACGACCGGTCCCGACTTGGTCTCGAACACCACCCGCCAGCCCGAGCCGTCCTCCAGCGGCAGCGCGCCGGAGGCGAAGGAGTGGAACAGCATCCGCACCCCGGACTCGTCCATCATCTCCAGCAGGGAGAGCTTGAACAGCTCCGGGTCGAAGGGGACCGTGTACCCGGTCTTCGGAGAGGGCGGCAGGCAGCCGCCGCGGCCCATGAGCCGGTCGAGCAACCGCCACAGGACGCCCGCGACCACCGGCTCGCCCTCGCCGTGGTCGGTGGGCAGCAGCCGCGAGGTGTCCCCGGCCTCGGTGAACGCGGCCTGCTCGTGCTCGTTGTGGAACGACATCAGCGGCATCACCAGCGCCACGGTCGCGTTGCCGCCGAGGAAGCCGTACCGCTCCACCAGCACGGTGTCGGCCCCGGCGTCGGCCGCGCCGACCGCCGCCGCGAACCCGGCGGGGCCGCCGCCCACGACCAGGACGTCGCAGCGGCCCCCGTGGCGCGCCGGCCGGGGCGGCAGCGTGAGGGTGCGGGGCTCGGCGGGCTCTTCCAGGATCGGCATCGCTCACCTCCGCTCAAGCGGTCAGCGGCCGCGTCTCGGCACGGCCGGACCCGCCCCCGACCGGCTCGCCGCCCACGGGGCCGGTGCCGGTCGGCTCGCTGCTCAGGGGTCCTGCCCCGGCCGGTGGTTCGTTGTACACGGGCTCTGTCTGGGTCGGCTCGTTGCTCACGGGTGCTGTGTCGGTCGGCTTGCTGCTCAGGGGTCCTGCCCCGGCCGGTGGTTCGTTGTACACGGGCTCTGTTTCGGGCGGCTCGCTGCTCACGGTGCCGGTGTCGGCCGGCGGCTCGTTGCTCAGGGCCCCCGGCTCAGCCGGCTCGTTGTCCGCCGGCTCCGTCCCGGGGGGCTCGCATGTCACCGGCTCCGTCCCGGGGCGCTCGCATGCCACCGGTTCCGTCCCGGCCGGCCCGCCGTCCCGCGCCCCGTCGGCGCCCGGCTCCGCACCCGGCGGCCCCCCGGCAACCGCCCCGGCATCCGCCGCCGGGGCGCCGTCCGAGCCGTGTGCGGCGCCGATCGCGTCGAGCAGGGACCCAAGCCGCTCGCAGGTCTCCCGGGCCGACGCGGACAGCTCCGCCATCCGTGCCCCGAGGTCGTCCCGGCGCCGCGGATACTCGTCCCAGAGCCGGTCCACCTCCGCCAGCAGCAGCCCGGCCTGCTCCCGCGCCACCCCCACCAGCGCCGGGGCGCCCAGCCGGCGCGCGAAGTCGAAGACCTTGCCCGAGTACGGCAGAGGCAGCACCGGCACACCGGTGAGCGCGGCGAAGACCACGAAGTGCAGCCGCATGCCGACGGCCACGTCGAGGTGGCGCATGAAGCCGAGGACCTGCCCGGGGCTGTAGTCGCCGTGCAGGATGCGGCCCTGGTCCGGGGCGGTCATGTGGGACAGCACGGCGTGCGCGTGCCGTACGTCGTGCCGCTCCATCGGCAGGAACACCACGCGCGCGTCCAGCCGGCGGACCAGGAAGTCCGCCACGTCGGCGAGCAGGGCGTGGTAGTCGCCCTCGTCCAGCTTCTCGGCGGCCCGCCCCGGCTCGCGCACCGACATCCCCACCAGCCGGGTGCCGGACGGGATGCCCTCCTCGCGCATCATCGCCTCGGTGAACGGCTCCGGGGTCAGCAGCAGCGCCGGGTCGGCGGTGACCGTGACCTCGCGCTCCAGGCCGACCTCCTCGAGCACCAGCCGCGACTCCTCGTCCCGGACCACGACGTCGTCCATCTCCGCCAGCACCGTGCGCACCGCGTCCCGGTCCTCGGCGTCGGTGAGCGGCCCGGCGCCGACGGCGTAGGCGAACGTGGGCACGCCCCGGGTCTGCGCGGCGCGCACCAGTCGCAGGTAGCGCCGCGCCTCACCGTCGTAGAGGATGCCGCCGCCGCCCAGCACGAGGAGGTCGAGGCCGGGCAGTACATCCAGGACGTGGTTGCGGCTGACCCCCTCCCAGGGCACCACCTCGTCGGCGCCGGGATGGTGGGCGCGGGTGTGCTCCGCGTTCCGGCTCAGGACGACGAGGTGCGCGGTGGGGCGCAGGGCGCGCAGACAGCCCAGGACACAGGTGAGGATGGCCTCGTCACCGGTGTTGAAGCCGCCGTAGGAGCCGAGGACGCCGATGCGCGGGCCTCGGCGGGCGGGGAGCGGATGCGGGGGCGGAAGAGTCATCCGGAACTCCCGTCACGTCGGGTTCGGCCGGCACGCGACGGTCCCGGCGCAGGATGTGCCGCGCACGGTGCCGGGTTGCCTGCGGGGCTTCGCGGAAACACCCTGATCACGAAGGACCGCACGTGACCACCGTTTCGCGGGAGGAGTACCGGTGAACGTCTCCGCCGGCGTCTGGCTGCTGACCGTCGCGGGCCTGTGCGTCCTCGTCGCCGCCGACTTCTTCGTCGGCCGCAAACCGCACGAGGTGTCCCTGCGGGAGGCCGGGATCTGGACGGCCGTCTGGGTGGCGCTGGCCTGTCTCTTCGGGGCTGGACTCATCGTCTTCGGCGGCGGCGGGCCCGGCGGCGAGTTCTTCGCCGGCTACCTCACCGAGAAGTCGCTCAGCGTCGACAACCTCTTCGTCTTCGTCCTGATCATGGCGAAGTTCGCGGTGCCCTCGCAGTACCAGCAGCGGGTTCTGATGATCGGCGTCCTGGTGGCCCTGGTGCTGCGCGCCGTGTTCATCGCGGCCGGCGCGGCGATCATCTCCGCCTTCTCCTGGGTCTTCTACCTCTTCGGCGCCTTCCTGATCTGGACCGCCTGGAAACTGGTCCAGGACGCCCGCAAGGGCGGGCACGAGCAGGAGGAGTACGAGGAGAACAAGCTGCTGAAGTCGGTCGAGCGCCGCTTCGGCGTCGCCGACCGGTACCACGGCACCCGACTGTGGGTCGAGGAGAACGGCAGGCGGGTCATGACCCCGATGCTGGTCGTGATGCTCGCCATCGGGCTCACCGACATCCTGTTCGCCCTGGACTCCATCCCCGCCATCTACGGGCTGACCCAGGACCCGTACATCGTGTTCACGGCCAACGCCTTCGCCCTGATGGGCCTGCGCCAGCTCTACTTCCTCATCGGCGGTCTGCTGAAGAAGCTGGTCCACCTCTCCTACGGCCTGTCGGTCGTCCTCGGCTTCATCGGCGTCAAGCTGCTGCTGCACGCCCTGCACGAGTCCGGGGTGCCCGTGCCCGAGATCGGCATCGCCTTCTCGCTGGGGTTCATCGTGCTGGTCCTCGCGGTCACCACGGCCACGAGCCTGTGGACCACCGGGCGCCGGGAGCGGGCCTGACGCCCCGTGGCCGAGGTGCCGGGCCGCCGCGCGTCAGCAGCCCGCCGGGGTGGGCCTGCCGCGGGAGACCACCCGGGTGCCGTGCTCGTCGACGACGCGGGCCTGGAGGGAACCGCAGGCGCAGCGGGTCCACAGGGTGCCGCCGACAGCGGTGGGGTGGGCGGACAGCACCTGGAAGGGCTCGGCACCGTCGGGCCACCCGCAATGCGGGCAGACGACACCGGTCGAGCTGGGCATGGCGACTCCTCGTGCGTCAGTGGTACGTCGGAAGGCCGGTGGGGCGTCCGGTCCCGCCGTGGCGACACCGACCAGGGTGCGGCCCCGGATCCGTTCACGTCCAGGTTGACTTTACGGACGCCACCGTGAAGCGTGCGCTTCATGATTGATCTGCGCAGGCTGCACGTGCTGAGGGCCGTCGCCCACTACGGAACCGTCACCGCGGCGGCGCGTGCCCTGCACTTCACCCCCTCGGCCGCCTCGCAGCAGATCCGGCAGCTCGCCCGGGAGCTGGACGTCGACCTGCTGGAGCCGCAGGGGCGCGGAGTGCGGCTCACCGCCGCCGCCGAGAGCCTCCTCCACCACGCGGACGCGATCGAGGCCCGCTGGGACGAGGCCGAACGGGACCTGCGGGCGGGGGAGGGGGTGCCCGCCGGGCCGCTGCGGGTCACCGGTTTCCCCGTGGCCGTCGCCGTCCTGCTGGCCCCGATGGCGGCACGGCTGCGGGAGCGGCACCCCCGGCTGTCGGTGCGCATCAGGGAGGTCGAGGTGGTGGAGAGCTTCGACCTGCTCTTCGAGGGGGAGAGCGATCTGGCGGTGGTGGAGGCGACGCCGGCCAGCCCGCCGCCGGCGGACGCGCGCTTCGAGCAGCAGCCGCTCCTGGACGAACCGTTCGACCTGGTGGTCCCCGCGGACCACCCACTGGCCGGACGGGAGGGGGCGGACCTCGCCGACGTGGCGCACGAGGCGTGGATCGCGCCGTTGCCGCAGAGCCCCTGCCGGACGCACATCATGTCGGCGTGCGGTGCCGCCGGGTTCACCCCCGACGTGGTCCATCACGCGGTGGACTGGAACGTCACCGCCCACCTGGTCGCCCACGGACTCGGCATAGCCCTGGTGCCCAGGCTCGCCCGGCTGACCCCGGAGCTGCCGGTCGTGCGGGTGCCCTGCGCCGACCGGCCCCACCGCAAGTTGCTGACCTGCACGCGCGGCGGCGGTCACCGCAGGGCGGCGGTCGCGGCCGCGCTGGAGGAACTGCGCGCGCTGGCCGCCGAGGCGGTCACCTGACACACACGGCGGGACCGGAGCTTCGCCGAGCTCCGGTCCCGTGTGGTTCTCGTGCGCCGGTCAGGCGGCGAGGGTCTCGTCCGCGTGGCCGTGCAGGCGGGCGACGACCTCGGTGAGCTGCGCGGCGACCTCGGCGTCGTCCGCCGGGTGGGTCTCGGCGAAGCGGGTCACCGAGCCGGGGATGGCCAGCTTGATGTCCTCGATCACCTTGCCGCCGGCGATGCCCACGGCCTTGCGGGCCTCGTCCTGCGCCCACACGCCGCCGTACTGGCCGAAGGCGGTGCCGACCACGGCGACCGGCTTGCCGGTGAAGGCGCCGGCGCCGAACGGGCGGGACAGCCAGTCGATCGCGTTCTTCAGCACGGCCGGGATGGTGCCGTTGTACTCGGGCGAGAAGAGCAGGAAGGCCTGCGCGTCCCCGGCGGCCTCGCGCAGCTTCGCGGCGGCGGCCGGGACGCTGCCCTCGACGTCGATGTCCTCGTTGTAGAAGGGGATCTCGGCGAGCCCTTCGAACAGGTGCACCTCGGCGCCCTCGGGCGCGAGCCTGACGGCGGCCTCGGCGAGCTGACGGTTGTGCGAACCGGCGCGAAGGCTGCCGACGAGCGCAAGGATGCGGACTGACATGAGTACTCCCATTGCTGGAACAGATGCTGACGGGGCGGGCCGCAACATGGTGTTAACGATCCGGACCGGGGTCCGTTTAATTTCTAACATCCCAAACGGACCGCGGTCCAGTTTTCTTCCCGATGCTTTACGCTGGCTTCATGTCCGCCGCCCTGCCGCCCTTCCCCCGACCCCAGGAGAACGCCGGTCCACCCGATCTGCTGCACTTGGGCACCGGGACCGACGAGGACGAGCCCTGCCTGCGCGCCGACGCCGCGCGCAACCGCGCCCGCCTCCTGGAGGCCGCCGAGCGCCTGGTCGCCGAGCACGGTGCGGCCGCCCTCACGATGGAGGCGGTGGCCACCGCGGCCTGCGTGGGCAAGGGCACGGTCTTCCGCCGTTTCGGCGACCGCACCGGGCTGCTCGCGGCACTCCTCGACCACTCCGAGCGCAAGTTCCAGGCCGCGCTGCTGAGCGGGCCGCCCCCGCTCGGTCCGGGCGCACCCCCCGTCGAGCGGCTGCGGGCCTTCGGCTGCGCACTGCTCAGCCGCACCGTCGACACGCTCGACCTGCTCCTGGCCGGTGAACCCAGCGCCGAGCGCCGCCACACCTTCCCCCCGCGCCGCTTCCTGCACCAGCACGTGGCCCTGCTGCTGCGCGAGGCCGTGCCGGACGGCGACAGCGAACTCCTGGCGCACACCCTGATGGCCTACCTCGACGCCGCCCTGATCCACCACCTCACCGAGCAGTGCGGGCTGCCCGCCGACCGCGTACGGGCGGGCTGGCTCGACCTGGTCGCACGGGTCACCCGCACCGAACCCCCGGCCCCCGGGACCGAACCCCGGGGCGGCGCACCGGAAACGGCCTGAACTCCGCCCACGGCAAACGGCGTTGGCCCCGCCCGTCGCCCCGCGTCCGGCTTCTGCCAGGATGCCGTACGTCATGGTGCAGATACCGAATCAGCCCGCCCCCGAGCCTTCCGCACCGCGCTCCGCCCCCACGAGCGCCGATGTGGCCCGCCTGGCCGGCGTCTCGCGCGCGACCGTCTCCTACGTCCTCAACAACGCCGACGCCGTACGGATCAGCGAACCCACCCGCCGCCGCGTCCGCGAGGCCGCCCGGGAACTCGGCTACGTCCCGCACGCCGCGGCCCGCTCCCTGCGCGCCGGACACAGCCGCATGGTCCTGATGCCCACGCCGTCCTTCCCCGCCGGCCCGCTCTACAGCCGCTTCGTCAGCGAACTCCAGGGCGCCCTGGGCCGCCTGGACTACACCGTCGTGCAGTACGGCACCGTCGGCGCGCACGGCGAGGAGGCCGCCCGCGCCTGGGCCGAACTGCGCCCGGTCGCCGTCCTCGCCCCCGGCTCCGACCTCGGTCCGCGGGGAGTGGAGATCCTCAAACGCTCCGGCGCCCGCGCGGTCCTCACCCTCGGCCCCGAGGCCGTCGACGGAGCCCACGCGCTGCTCACCGACCAGGAGGACGTCGGCCGAGGCGCCACCCGGCACCTGTACGACCGTGGACGCCGCAGGATCGGCGTCGTCGTGCCCGCGGAACCCGGTCTCGCCGTCTTCTCGGCACCGCGCCTCGCGGGCGCCCGCCAGGCGGTGGCCGGCACCGGCGCCACCGTCACCGCACTGCCCCTCGCCCGCGACGAAGGGGACGCCGCCCGCCTCGCGGCACGCTGGCGCCCCCTCGGACTCGACGCGGTGTTCGCCTACAACGACGAGTACGCGATGCTGCTGATGCGGGCCCTCCAGGACGAGGGCCTAGCCGTCCCCGCCGACGCGGCCGTCATCGGCGCCGACGACCTGATGCTGGGCAGGCTGCTGCGGCCCCGGCTCAGCACCGTCCATCTGGAACTGCCGGCCGGGCGCGACCTGGCCGCACTCGTCGACCGTGTGGTGCACGACCCCGGCGCCCCGCCCGAGCGCCACAAGGTGCTGGGTGCGACGGTGGTGCACCGGGAGTCGAGCTGACCGGCGGCCGGGCTTCCCCTACTGGCCGCCCTCGCCGTTCTGCCCGGCCTGGGCCTGCTGCTCGGCGACCGCCTTGCGGACCTCGTCCATGTCCAGCTTGCGGGCCTGGCCGATCACGTCGGTCAGGGCCGCCTCCGGCAGCGCGCCCGGCTGGGCGAACACGGCCACCTGGTCCCGCACGATCATCAGTGTCGGGATCGAACTGATGCCGAAGGCCTGCGCCAGCTCGGGCTGCGCCTCGGTGTCCACCTTGCCGAACACCAGGTCCGGGTTGGCCTCCGCGGCCTTCTCGTACACCGGCGCGAACTGACGGCACGGACCGCACCACGACGCCCAGAAGTCGATCAGCACGAACTCGTTGTCCGTGACCGTCTGGTCGAAGTTCTCCTTGGTGAGTTCCACGGTGCTGGTCATGAGGTATTCCCTCTTCCTGGTTTCGGGGGAGCAGCCGTCCGCACAACACTGCCGACGGGGTGGGTATTCCGCGCGCGTACCCATGTGGCCGCGCCGCACACCACCCACCAGACTGGCCCCATGACGCAATCGGATTCCCTCACGTACGACGTCGTCGTGATCGGCGCGGGCCCCGTCGGGGAGAACGTCGCCGACCGCACCCGCGCGGCCGGCCTGTCCACGGCGATCGTGGAGAGCGAACTGGTCGGCGGCGAGTGCTCCTACTGGGCCTGCATGCCCAGCAAGGCCCTGCTGCGCCCGGTGATCGCCCGCGCGGACGCCCGCCGCCTGCCCGGCCTCGCCGGAGCCGTCCAGGGACCCCTCGACGCCGCGGCCGTCCTCTCCCGCCGCGACGAGTTCACCTCGCACTGGAAGGACGACGGCCAGGTCCAGTGGGTCGAGGGCATCGGCGCCGACCTGTACCGCGGTCAGGGACGCCTCGCCGGAGCGCGCACCGTCGAGGTGACCGGCGCCGACGGCACCCGTCGCACCCTGACCGCCCGGCACGCCGTCGCCGTCTGCACCGGCAGCGCCGCCGCCCTGCCCCCGCTGCCCGGACTCGCCGAGGCGCGGCCCTGGACCAGCCGCGAGGCCACCAGCGCCGAGAGCGCACCGGGCCGCCTCCTCGTCGTCGGCGGCGGAGTCGTCGCCGTCGAGATGGCAACCGCCTGGCAGGCCCTCGGCTCCCGGGTGACGATGCTGGTGCGCGGCGACGGCGGCCTGCTCGCCCGCATGGAGCCCTTCGCCGGGGAACTGGTCGCCGAGGCGCTCACCGAGGCCGGCGTGGACATCCGCACCGGCGTCTCCGTCGAGTCCGTCACCCGCGAGAACGGCACCGTAGTCGCCGTCACCGACGCCGGGGACCGCCTGGAGGCCGACGAGATCCTCTTCGCCACCGGCCGCGAGCCCCGCACCGCCGACATCGGCCTGGAGACCGTCGGCCTGGAGCCCGGCTCCTGGCTGGAGGTCGACGACAGCCTCCGCGTGACGGGCCACGACTGGCTCTACGCCGTCGGCGACGTCAACCACCGGGCCCTCCTCACCCATCAGGGCAAGTACCAGGCACGGATCGCGGGCGCCGCCATCGCCGCCCGCGCCTCCGGCGTGCCGATCCTGGAGTCCGACCCGTGGGGCGCGCACGCCGCCACCGCCGACCACGACGCCGTGCCGCAGGTGGTGTTCACCGACCCCGAGGCCGCCTCCGTCGGCCCCACCCTGGCCGAGGCGGAACGGGCGGGGCACCGGGTCCGCGCCGTCGACGTCCCCATCGCGGTGGCGGGCTCCAGCCTGTACGGCGACGGCTACAAGGGCCGCGCCCGCATGGTGGTCGACCTGGAGGACGAGATCGTGCGCGGCGTCACCTTCGTCGGTCCCGGCGTCGGCGAGCTGATCCACTCCGCGACCGTCGCCGTCGCCGGCCGCGTCCCGGTCAGCCGCCTGTGGCACGCGGTCCCGTCGTACCCGACGATCAGCGAGGTGTGGCTGAGGCTCCTGGAGGCGTACCGGGACAACTGACGGGGCGCGTCCCGCGCGTGGGCCCGGCGCCCGGCGGGACCGCCCGGCTCACGGCAGCTCGAACCCCAGCGCCGACGCCGCCCGCTCCGGCGTCGGCTGGGACCACAGGTCCGCCATCGCCGCGTTCGAGGCCAGCGAGCGAAGTTCGGCCCGGTCGAGATACAGGGTGCCGTCGAGATGGTCCGTCTCGTGCTGCACGATCCGGGCCGGCCAGCCCGCGAACACCTCGTCCACCGCCCGCCCGTGCCCGTCCAGCGCCCGCAGCCGCACCTCGGCGTGGCGGGCCACCACCGCCTGCCAGCCCGGCACGCTCAGACAGCCCTCGAAGAACGCGGCCCGACCGGCGCCGACCGGCTCGTACGACGGATTGACCAGCACCCGGAACGGCTGCGGCACCCGCCCCCGCGTCACCCGCACCTCGTCCGGCACCGGTGCCGGGTCCTCGATCACCGCGATCCGCAGCCCCACCCCGACCTGCGGCGCGGCCAGGCCCACCCCCGGCGCGGCGTGCATGGTCAGCCGCAGCGCCTCGACGAACCGCGCCAGGAGCGCGGGCGCCAACTGCCCGTCGTACGGCTCGGCCGCGCGCCGCAGCACCGGATCCCCGGCCGCGACGATCGGCAACGGGCCGCCGGCGGCGAGCAGTTCCTCCACCCGTTCGGCAAGCGGGGCACGATCACTCGGAGTTCCCATCGCGCCAGCATGCCACGGACCGGCGGGCCCACCGCCCGGCAGAGGCGGGGGCCCACCGGTCCGTGGCCCGTGGTGCCCGGCCGGCGCCCGCAGCCCGCCGGTCCGTGGGTGCTCAGAGGCCGGCGAAGTCGCCCGCGAGGGCGGAGGCGATCCGCAACTGGGCGTCCGCCTCCTCCTGCCGCCCCTGCCGTTCGAGGGTGCGGCCCAGCATCAGGCGTGCGTAGTGCTCGACCGGGTCGCGCTCGACGACGATCCGCAGTTCGGCCTCCGCCCGCCGCAGTTGGGCCGAGTGGTAGTAGGAACGGGCCAGCAGCAGCCGCGGGCCGGTCTGCTCGGGCACCTCGGCGACCAGCCCGTCCAGGACACGCGCCGCGGCGGCGTAGTCCTTGGCGTCGAAGAACAGCCGCGCGCGCTCCCAGCGCTCCGCCGGCGTTCCGTGGTCGTAGTACGTCGTGTCCACCAGAGGACCTCCTTCGGTCCCTGCAACCACGCCATACGGTTGAACATTCCACTACCGATTCCACTACCGGCGGCCGGCCGTAGCCCGCCACGGTGACGCCCCGTGGACCGCCCTGCGCGGCGGGCCCGCCGGGGGCTACGTTGGGCGCCATGAGCAACCTTGACCGGGATGCGGTTCCCAGCCTGTGCGGTGGCCGGGGCTTCGTGGTGACCGAGCCCGTGCGCGAACTCCTCAGCCCCCGCAACGTCAGGCTCGGCGAGTCCACCGAGGTCCGCCGCCTGCTGCCCAACCTGGGCCGACGCATGGTGGGGGCCTGGTGCTTCGTCGATGATTACGCCAAAGCACACACCCGCGTGTGAGGCTGCGACCTGCGGTGATCTGCGGGTGGCCCTAGACGTGCAGTGGCCCCGGTCCGTCTTTGCGGAGACGAGAGACCGGGGCCGCTGCTGTCACCTCACCCTGTGTGGGGCACGGGCTCGGTGACGGCGGTACCGCACCCGTGCGAGGGGAGCGGATTCATCATCCCCCTGAACGATGGTCAATAAGTGCGGGGGGCATATTCGTCACGAGGCTGATACGAACTGTTCGATTAGGTCACGCACTGTAAAGCCTGGACGTACAAGATCACAAAAAGCCTGCTGAGGCCAGGCTGACACGGAAACCGCCCCCGCACACCGTTGCCGGGTGCCACAAGATCAGACCGACGACGGATTCGAACGCGAAGCGCAACGCATCGGCCGCCGAATCCGCGACGTCCGCGAGCGCCACAACCTCACGCAAGAGGCCGTGTACCTCGCCGTACCCATGAACCGGTCCCACTTCCAGGACATCGAGTCGGGCCGGGCGAACCCCACGCTGCGGACCGTGTGGCGCATCGCCTGCGCGATCGGCGTGCCCGTGCGGGACCTGGTGGAGTGACGGGCGGCTGCCCCGGTAGAGCTTCGGCACGGGCAGCCGCCCCCTTCCGGATGGAAGGCCGACACCAAAGGCGTCCCCCTGGCTGGCTGCCAGGAGCTTAGAGTGAGCGGCCCGCCCCTGACGGGGGAGGCAGCGACGGGCCGCTCGGGGGTCACCGGCGCGATCGGCGACGGCACGCCGGTGACGTCTATAAGCCCAGCTCCTTGAGGAGTTGGTCGGCGCGCGCGGTCACGGCGACGTACGGCGGGTCGATGTACGCCCACTCGCACAGCCCCGGGTGGTGCGCGAAGATCGTGCACCCCGTGCCCATCGGGGTGCGTCTACCCAGGCAGCAGTCCAGGTCTGCAAGGCTCTGGTCCGGCGAGCCGTCGGTCCAGCACAGGAAGACGTCCGAGTTCTCGCGCGCGCCGGTGCGGAGGAACGCCGCGTGGAAGTCGTGGGCCACGTCCTCAATGAGGCACTGGAGGATAGTGTCCGACGTCCAGTCGATGCCGTCGCGGGGCGAGCCGATCGTCTCCGCGGCGGCCCGGGTGGCGGCGAGTACCTCGGTCGTGGCGGTGCATCGGTAGCCGCTCATCCGTTCTTCCCTCCGAACTTCCTGCGGTTCTTCCGACTCTTCGACCGGCCGCCGCGGGTCAGCGTTGCCCGCTCCGGTGGCTTCGTCGAGACGTGCGCGTACTCGCACCGTCCGCAGGTGTACGCGTACTTGGGGTATGACTCGCCAGTCGGCCGGGCGGAGAACTCGGCCGCCTTGGCGGCCAGCCACCGTGACGCGTCCTCGACCGACTCGAACGATCGCTTCCCCGTGGCAGGGCAGCGGGGCAGTGGGGTGGTCACGTTTCCCCCGTCAGCGGTAGAAGCCAGCCGGCGCCGTCTGCCGGGGGACGGCGGGGCGGCACGGGGTCGGGCAGACGTACACGGTCGGTGCGGCACCCGACGGCGAGTCGGGGGTGATGGGGCGGGGCTCGCCCTGGATCAGCTCACCGCAGCAGTCGCAGCGTCGCGTCATCGGCGCCCCTCCCGGACCAGCCGGTACAGGACTCGGCTCGTGGGACACCGCTCGGCAGCGTCCGTGCACTGCTCGCAGCACGGCGCGTGGTCGAAGAGCCCGCGGTGCGCACGCTCGCCGGCGTGACGGCGGCAGGCTCGCGGCCACCACCGCCCGCCTGGCCCGTTGTGCTCGCCGAGGTCAACCGCCGAGTCCGCCGTGAGCGGCTCGGCGCCCCACACGCAGACGGCGCCGCGTACTTGATCGGCCGTCAACTCGTCGAATTCCGGCAGACCGAGGACGGCGAGCACGTCGGGCGGTACGACGTCGACTCTGGACTCGGTGTCGACGGGGTGCTGTGTCGTGCTCATCACGCGGCCTCCGTCGCCCTGGCCGACTGCGCGGGAACGAGCGCAACCCGCAGGTGCGCGTACAGCGCCTCGGCCTCGGCGCGGCTCATGACGAGCGGAACGTCGCCGCGGTGCTCGTCGAGGTCGTACAGGGCGACGGGCACGCGGATCTCACCGGTCATGGCGTCGCGGGTGGGCGACTCGTCGCGGCGCAGCGAAGCGTGTAAGCGGGCACGGCTGCACATGGTGACCCCCGGTCGGTAGTCGGTGGAGCGTCACCGTAGATCAGCTACCGACCGGTAATGGGGACAGAGTGTCCCCCTGTCCCACGCTGTCCCCCTTGCTCAGCTCGCCGTTGGCACGCCGATCGACTCGGCGAGCCTGCTCGCCTCGGGCCGCATGGCCCGCGGGGCGTGCCGCCACAGGTCGGCGGCGACCGACCGGGCCGACGGGGTGTACGCGACGGTCTCGGCGCCGATCTCGTAGGCCATCTGCATGACCTTCAGCGCGGCCGTGCGGTCGCCGCGTTGCAGGTGCCCGCGGGCGACCTCGACCCACAGTCGGGCGCGGCGCTCGACGGAGGGCATGGCGTCGGGGTCGATGTCGTCGGCGAGTCCGATCGCGCGGGCGCTCTTACGGAGGTCGCAGGCCACTGACACGGCGTGGAAGTCGACATTCGCCCGGCCGAAGACCGTGCTGGGGTGCACGTAGGTCGCGGGCAGGGACTTCGCGACGTGGTCGCCCCTGTCCCAGTACCGCCACGCCGTCCCGTCGCGCCCCTCACGAGCCTCGGTCACCGCGGCGTGGAGCTGCAGCGCGCCGTAGATTCCGTGCCAGTCGTCGGGGGCGTCGTCGTTGAGGTGCGGGCGAATCAGGTCGGCCGCTTCGAGGACGACGCGCAACGCCTCGTCGGGGTAGGCGGTCTCCCGCAAGATGTTGCCCAGGTTCCAGGCGGCGGCGGCGATCGCGGCGGGCTGGTCGGCGTCCTGCGCCGCGGTCAGCGCCCGGTCGGCGACCACCCACGCCAACTCCGCGGGGGCGACGTAGGCGGTGGCCTGCCCGGTGAGCCGGTACACGTCGGACAGGGCGACCAGAGCAGCGCGCCGCTCGGCGCCGTCGAGGGCACGTACGGATGCCTCGGCGTCGCGGATCAGGTCGGGCAGCAGCGCGCCGACCTCGGTGCGGTTGTGCTGCGAGGTGTGCCATAGCCGCCATGACTGGTCGACGCGGCCCTGCAGCACGGCCGGGTCGACGTGCCGGGCGGCGGGCGGGGTGATGGACATGGGGCGGTTCATGACGGCGGCCCACACCTCGGGTAGGACGGGGTGAGCGAGCCGGCCGGACGGTACGGGCTGCGTCGGGCCGCTGCCGCCGGTGATGGCGGAGAGGTCGGAGAGCTGCAGGGCGGCGCCGAGACGCATCAGCAGGTCGTGTGAGCGCAGGTCCCGTTCGCCGGATTCGATCTTCTTGAGCCAGTCGGCGCCGCGGCCGCACATCTGCGCGAGGGCGGCGCGGGTGAGACCTCTGGATTCGCGGAGCATTCGGATCCGCTCGCCGGTGCTGAGTTCGTCGTCCATGGCGCTCCGTTCGGGTGAGGCGGTGCCTATCGCCAGAGTACGGCGGGAGTCAACGGCCACCCTCGGGAACGACGAAAGCGCCCCTGCCCGGCCGTAAGGCCAGACAGGGGCGGTGTCGTTCACGCGATACGACGGCGCTCGGCGGGCAGCGCGAGCGGGCCCGCCGACGGGTCCGGCGTGTCCGGTGGTGGCGCGTTGTCGCGGCGGCAGACGAGCGCGTCGGGATCGTCCGGCGGGGGCTGCAGGCTGTACCCGCCCGGGCACGTCTGCCCGTCGCGGCCGTCCTTACCGTCCTTGCCGTCCTTCCCCGCAGGACCGGCCGGCCCCTGCGCCCCCTGCGGCCCCTGCGGACCGGCCGGCCCGGGCGGGCCGGTGACCGTCGCGCCCGGTTCGCCCGGCGCACCCTCGCCGCCGTCCTCGCCCGCCGGACCGGGCGGACCAGGTGACGGCGACGGGGCGTCCTCGCCCGGCTCGCCCTTTGGACCACGCGGCCCAGCCGGGCCCGGGATCGGCACCGGAACCTCCGCACGGTCCGGCAAGTCCTCGACCGCCCGCGCCGGATCCGGCGCCGCCGGCGTCTCCCCCTTCGCGGACACCTGCGCCCGCAGCACCCGCACATCGCCGGCCAGTGTGCTCACGGCGTCGCCGCGCCGGTTCGCCTCGGCGGCCAGAGCGTCCGCCCGGCGCGCTTCGGTGTCGATGCGGAGCCACACCAGGACGATCGCGCCGGCCAGCACGAGCAGCACCGCGGCGACCGCGAGGGGACGCCACTGCTGCGCGAGGATCGGCTGTGCATGACGACGCTTCACGTGGGCTGTCCCCCTAGCTCGACGATCCGCTCGCGTAGCTGCGCGTTTTCGGTGGTGAGTTCCGCGATCCGCGCCTGCAGAGCAGCCTTGTCCGCGCGCTCACTGGCGAGTTCGGCGTACGCCGCGGCGAGCAGCCGTTCGTTTTCGACGATCTGCTCGCGTGCCTTGTTGCGCTCTTCCTGCAGGTTGTCGACGAGCGACGAGTAGCCGCCGAGGACGGCGCCGCTGTGGTTCGCGCGGTTCTCGCCGCGCTTGCCGATCAGGGCGCCGATTGCGGCTGCGAGCCCGACGACGATGGTTCCGACGGCGCCGAGCGTCGCAGCGTCCACGGGCGACCTCCGATGGTGCAGTGCTGTGTAACCGCGGCTGGTCGGCCGACGTCACCCGAGAGTGGTCGGGCCGCTGCCCGCGTCGGGCAGGTAGCGGGCGCCCTCGACGGGGTCGAGCTGCTCGACCTTCGGGTACGCCGGCGGCCGGGCCCATCCGAGGAACAGTCCGGCGAGGTTCTGCAGCACGGTGCCGCGGGCGCGCTCGCCGAGCAGTTCGAGCAGCCTGAACACCAGGTAGTAGGCGAGCGCGAGAATGACCGTCACGGCGCCGGTGGCGGCGGTCGAGTCGAAGTCGATGCCAGCGTGCGCGGCGAGGGTGAGCAGCCATCCGGCGACGAGCGGGACGCCCGTGCGCATGGCGGAGATGAACAGACCGGGCATGGCCGGCCCCCTTCTCTGTGGTGGGTGAGCCCGGCCGCCGCGGTGGCGGCCGGGCGGTGGATCAGGCGACGACGGTGAACCCGTGCTTCGCGCCGAGCTTCCGCAGCGACGTCATACCGGGGTAGCCGTTCGCGTCCGTGCCGCTGTAGCCGAGCCGCCGCTGATACAGGGCGTACGCGCTCTTGGTGGCGGTGCCCGCGTGCCCGTCGGCGTACTGGCGGGCGAGCAGCCCCTCGGCGACGAGCGCGTCCTCGACGTACCGCGTGGGCGCGTACGAGACCGGAGTGCCGGACTTGGGAGCGTCGCGCTTGAACGCGGCGACGAGCTGCTTCAGGCTCACGGTCTTCTTCGCGGCCGCGGCCCCGGACGGCAGCTTGATCTTCTGCCCGACGCTGATGCGGTCCGGGTTGTTGATCCCATTCAGCGACACGAGCGCCTTCGTCGTCGTGCCGTGCTTCGAGGCGATCCCGGACAGGGTGTCGCCCTTCTTGACCGTGTAGGTGCCGCCCGTCGTCGACGAGCCGCCGCTGCTCGCCGCCTTGTACTTCGGGCGGCCGAACCCGGCGATGTCCGCGACGACCCTGACGCGCCGGGCGCAGACGTTCGCCGTGTTGCCCTCGATCGTGTACACGTACTTGTGGTCGGCGGAGACGCCGGTGACGATGCCGACGTGGTCGATCGCGGCGATGCTCGACGAGCCTGCCCAGTCGAAGAACACGATGTCGCCGCGCCGGATCCCCGAGCCCTTGATGCCGTTCGTCATGGCGTGCCACTCGCCGGCGTCCTTGAACCGCTGCGCGTGTGCGACGGTGTACGCGTAGTCGGTGCCGTGCAGCACCGCGTCGCGTTCCCCGGCCTGCGTGGCCCAGTACGTCACCGCGGCGTTGCACCAGGGGAAGTTGTAGTTGTAGGCGCTGCCGTTGCGCTGCCGGTACCAGGTCTGTATGTGGTTCGGCTCGCCGAGCCCGATGGACTTCTCGGCCTGCGCGATCATCCCTTCGAGGCTCATGCCTTCGCGCCCCCGTCCTCGGTGGTGTCGGCGGCGGCCGGGGCGTCGTCCTCGACGGCTGGCTCGTCGGCCGGTTCGCCCTCGCCGTCCTGGTCGTCGACGGCGGCGTCGCTGCCGGTGTGGTAGCCGGCCATGTCCGCCGGGCCGTACTGCTCGGCGAGCCGCTCCTGCTCGTTCTCGACCGTCGGCCCGTTGCCGGTGCGCACTAGGTGCGCCGCCTGCTCTTCCTGGTCGCCGAGCCTCTCGGGCACCGACCGTTCGGTGTCACCCATGGGTGAGCCCCTTCCGTGGGCATGAAAAGGCGCCCGTCACCGGTCGGTGCGAGCGCAGATGTGCTGTGCGGCGGGCTGGTCTAGCTGACGAGGTTCTGCCCGGGCGTTGCTGTGCCGCCGGCCCAGTCGGTTACGGCGGCCGCGCCAGCAGCGAGAGACAACGCGGTACCCGCAGGCCACGACGACCCGCTCAAGTCGTTGTTGATGACCATGCCGCCGGTCGCGCTGCCTGTGACGTCGATACCGAGCGCCATCACACCGCCGCGCAGGATCGTGTTCGCCGTGATGCGCGGGCGGGCGCTGCTCGATGTGGCCCGGATGCCGGATCCGGCGCATCCAGACACCCGGTTGCCGGTGACGGAGATGTCCGATCCGCCGCCGACGTAGACGCCGTGCCCGTTGCCGCCGACGACGGTGTTTCCCTGCGCGTGACCGCCGGTGCAGGATTCGAGGCCGATCGAGGAGCCACCGGCGTTTGCGCACTGGTTGCCGCTGATCATCGGGGCGGTGCAGTTGATCGCGTAGACGCTGCTGCTCGTGCAAGCGCTGATCTTGTTGGTGGCGATCTGCGGCTGGTCGGCCTGCGACACGTAGATGCCGGTGGAGCCGCTGCCGGTGACCCGGTTCCCGACGATGGATACGCCGCTCGGGCGGGCCGTCGCGAAGCCGATCACACGGATAGGGCTGCTGCCACCGGCGGGGCCGCACACATTGCCGTGGATGCTGATGTCCTGGCAGACGTTGGTGTACCCGGCGACGGCCGGGTCAGGGCCGGTGACGATGATCCCGGCGCTCCCGGTGCCCGTCACGACGTTGTCGGCGATGACGGCGCCCTTCCACGCGTAGGCGCGGATGCCCTCCTGCAGCGTGCCCTCGATCCGGTTGCCGATGATCTGCACGTTCTCGCACCACGTGTTCGCGTCGACGCTCGTGTGCGATCCGACGGCGCGCCCCGGCGGCCCGAGCCGGTCGGATGGGCCGAAGTAGCAGCCCTCGATGAGCACGTCGCGGCTCGGCGTGCCGTCGAAAGCGCCGTTGATGCCCGACCCGGAAATCGCGAAGTCGAGCTGGATCGCTTCACGGAACGAGGAACTGCCGTCGCCGGTGTTGTCCTTGAACCCCTCGAAGCGGCAGCCGATGACGCGGACGCCCTTCGACGCGGTCATGTCGATGGCGTGCGCCCCGGAGACGTTCCGCACGGTGACATCGCGGTACAGCACGTCCCGGTTGTGGCCCATCAGGAACGCGTCCACGATCGCCGTGACCGTGCCCGTGGTGCCGTCGGCCGCGTTGACGTCCCAGACACCGCCGTAGATCCTGATCCGGGAATGCCCGGTGTATCCGGTGAGCGTCCTCTCGTCCTCGCGGTACAGCTTGGCGAGCCCGCGGTTACCAATGGCCTTGACCGTCGCCCCGTAGGCGATCACGGTCGTCCCGGTCAGAATGTGCAGGTAGTCAGAGATCCCGTACGTCCGGCCGGGCGGCAGGTACACGATGCCACCGCCGGCCGCGTACGCCGCGTCGAGTGCCGCCTGAATCGCGGCGAGATCGTCGGTGACGCCGTCCCCGCGGGCGCCGTACGTGGTGACGTCCCGGACCATGTCGCCGCCCCCGCCCTGGCCCCCGCCGCTGGTGCTGTGCGCCTCGATCCACGCGCGGGTGACACCACCGGCATCCGCCCACATGCCGGCGACGTTGTCGGGGCCGGAGAAAAGCGGCAGGCCGCCGTACTGGTCGGACGTGACGCTGCTGGTCGGTGCCCCGCCGGCGTCGATCAGATCCGTGTACTGCGTGCCCTCGGTGGCCGCGTCCCAGAACGTGATCTCCGTGTTCGGGGCGACGCCCCACACGCCGTCCGCCGGCTGCACCACGTAGTCGGCCATGCCCCGGCCGTAGGTCATCCGCATGTCATACCGCCCAGGTCAGAGATTCGGCGGACACGCTCTCGCCTACCGCCATCGTCGGGTGTTCGGTGAGCCAGATTTGACCCGGGTATTTCGCGTCGTTCTTCGCGTAGATCGTCACGCGGCCGACTCGCAGACCCGTAATGGTCACCGTGAAGTGCTGGGAGCGGGTCGGAGGCTGGAACTCGCCGGGAAGCACGACCGGCAGTCGCGTCTCGGTCGCCGCAGGCAGGCTCTGGATCCGTCGCTCAAACGCGGCCATGCGCAGCGTGACGATGCCGTCCTTCCGGACGAGTACCGAGTCGGCGGCGTTGATGGACCACCCGGCAAGGGTCAGCTTCTGCAGGATGACTTCGCCGCTGTCCTGGTACACCGTGCGCCACGTCGCGCCGTCCCACATCACGACTCGGCCGGTGTCCGTCTCGAACGCCTCCTCGCCCGGCACCGGGTTCGGGTTACGCGACGTCGACGTGCACGGCCGTCGCCTGCTGCCGACGTACAGTTCGCCACGCGTCACGGTGACCGCCGTCGCCCCGTTCAGCACGGCGACGTCGGCGAGACGGATCTCGTACACGCCCGTCACGCCAGTGTCCTGAGTCAGTGCGGGAGCGCGGCCCCCCGGTGCGCCCTGCTTGACGACCGCGCGTACGGTCCAGGTGGCCCGGTCGAGTCGTAGCACCACACGGTCGTTACGTGTCTGCCCCGACACGTTCGAGGCGATGGGCAGGACCACCTCCTGTCCGCCGGACGACCAGCCATGCCCCCGCAGCGACGCGTACACCTCGGCGCGCACCGTCACGTTGAGACCGGGGCCGGCGGTGACGACCGGGTCGTCGGCCGGGGTCCCGTACACGCCGTCGTCGGAGAACCGGGCTGCCAGCCGTTCGTATTCGAGGTCGGTCACCTCCCGGTTGTTCGCCGGGTCCGGCCTGCTGCTCTGTGCCACTCTCTACCTCGCTTCGATCCTGCCGAGCCTGCGGCCCAGCTCACGCACCATCTGCACGACCTGCGGGTCCGACGTCGCCGACGGGGACCCGATGAGCGCGGTCACGTACTCGCCGCTGTTCGGCGTGGCCTGCAAGTGGATCGACCGCACCAGGTCGACCACCTCAACACCGGTCGGCAACGCCACCGTGACGCGGTCGCCAAGCCCGTAGTCGCGGCCCGCCCGCAGGTCCGGGGTGTCAACGGTGACCGTCGCCAACTCGACCGGCGCCGCCCCCTGTGCGAGCGCCTCGGTGCCGTCCTGCGTCAACTCGCCGGCCGCGTCGTTGTCCGCGCTCCCGTTCACGAGCTGCTCGACACGCCACCACGTGGCAGCGGCGGCCGGATCGGCGACCTCGACGTACGCCCGCGGCGTCGCCTGATCCGACCCGGTCACCAGCGCGTGCGTGACGGTCGGCGCGGACTGCTTGTAGGTGAGCGACCTCAAGTTCCCGAGCCCCTCGGAGAAACGCGCCGTCTTCGTGCGGTCGGCCGGCTGGTACACCTCGAACTCGATACCGCTGCTGGTCTGCCGGGTACGGAAGCCGATGCCGCCGCCGTCGATCGCCACCCGCCGGCAGGTGGCGAGCAGCCCCTCGAACCTGGTGTTGACGCTCGTCGTGGTGCCCACCCCGGCGGCGGGGGCGAGGGTGAAGTTCGGGATGCGCCGGTCGGCCCGCGCGGCCGGCCCGCAGTTCTCGGTGACCAACTGCCTGATGATCGTTTCGGCGTTGGAGTTGAGGATCTGCCGGGCCGTGGCAGGCTGCGCCGTCCACGCGGACGCAGGCGCCGGCCACGTCAGGTAGCCCGCCGGGCGGGCGAGATCGTCGGTGAAGTTCACGGTGACCCGGCCGGGCGGCGCCTCACCGTCGGTGCCGACGCCGTACGCGAGATCCTGCGGGATCTCCATCGGGCCCGCGCACCACACCTGCCGGTCGCGGATGACGACGAGCCGGCGCCCCGCCTGTAGCTGCGCCATCGTGTCCGGGTACGCAGGCAGCGTCACGGACCCGGACGCGGGCTCGTTGAAACGGGTCGTCACGTCGAGGTTCGACCACCCGGCGAGCGGGTCGCCCTGCGGCACGAGGTCCTCGTCGGTGACGAGTAGCTGTATGGCCACCGGCCCCCCTTCACGCGGTCTGGTAGCGGGGACTGAACTGCAGGTCGACGGCGCTGCCCGCGCCTGCCCCGGTCAGTGCGAACGTGACGTTGTTGACGCCGGGGTCGAGGCCCCACAGCACCGCGTCGGGCCAGTTGAGCGCCCCAAGCCAGTTGGCGCCGTCCTGGTAGCGCACCTGCACGGGCTCGGTCCGCACGGTGACCTGCTGCCCGGCGAGCAGCGGCCCGTGCCCGACCTCGGAGGGGTCGAGAGTGAAGCTGTCGCCGGTGTCCTGCCGCATGAACGTGACCAGGGACGCCGGGCCGGTAATCGTCCATGTCGGCCACACCGTCTCGTCACCCGGATTGGTGACCGTCGTCGCGCCGAGCACCTGACTCGACGACACCGACGGGTACGGGCGCAGGAAGTCCCGGCCGACGCCCTGCTCGCGGTGCACGCTGATCGTGTCGGCGTCAACCCAGAACGGATCCTCGGCCCACAGGGTGATGACTGCGGTGTCCGACAGGATGCCGGACCCCTGCGTGCCCCGCCCCTCGAACCCGGACCGGTAGTGCACGTTGATGCGGCGCCGGCTGCCGTCCGGGCGGGTAATCTCCAGCACGCCCGGCGGGCGCCGCCCGTCCGGGCCCGGGCGCAGCGTCCGCGTGAACGCCGTCGCGAGCGCCCGCCACCGCTCGATGAACTCCATGTGCGAGGTGTCGCTGTACACGTACAGCGGCCACACGATGGCACGCGGCTGCGGCTGCGCGTGCCGCAGCCGCTCACCCCCGCGTGGCTGCGCGTCCGACGTGTACTCGTACTCGACCGCGCCGAGCCCTGACACCCCCGCGGACAGGGTGAACCAGCCCGCGAGTTCGTCGGTGAGCGGCCACACCGTGCCCGACGGATCGGTGTACGTCGCGGTCGCGAGCCCGATCTCGGGCAGCGGCACCGGCGTGCCCCCGCCGGTCGGGGGACCGGTCGGCGGGGTGGTCACCGGTGCTGTGATGATCGGCATCTAGTGTGGCCTCCCCACCCGCGCTCGCGCGTCCTGCTGGCGCTGCAGCAGTTCGAGGTCGCGCACCGTCATGTCGAGCGTGCGCGGATAGAAGTTGTACGTGTCGCCGCCCGCCTCGCCGGACCGGCCGGCTGCCGCCGGTACGACCGCCCGCGCCGGGAGCCCTGCTGCGGGCGCCTGCACGGACATGTCTCGGGCCATGCTCTCGACGACAGCAGCGCCCACCTTCCGCATAGACGAGTCGTGGTCGAGGACGGTCTGCCCGCCGCCGAACTGCAGCAACTCGGGGCCGCGTTCGCCGACCCATGCGACCTCGCCGGGGCGGGGCTTGCCGCCGTCGGCGTAGCCCTTGCCGGTGAACCCGTAGTGATGCGTGAACAGCGAGTCCCTGTACGAGCGGGCGCGGGAGCCGATGACGACGCCGTCGCCGCCCCTGGACTCGACGTTCACGCCGTTGATCGTTCCGGCGGTGTGGCCCACACCGCTGTTGGTGATGCCGATCATGTACGGGCTGCGCTTGTTGAGCTGCCACCCGGGCGGCGCGATCCGGCCCGAGAAAGCGCCGGTCGCCCACCTGCGGTGCGGGCGCTCGCCCCTGATCACCGACTCGATCGCGGACACCAGGCCCGAGCAGTCCCACGAGGGGTTTCCGTTGCCGCCCCACTGGTACCGCTTGCCGTTCTGCGTGCGCGCCCACGACAGACCGGCCTTGTAGCCCTTACCGCCGATCCCCGCCTTCTCCAGCGCCTGATCGGCGCCGTCGGAGTAGCCGATGATGTCCTTGATCATGCGTTTCGGGATGCCGCTGATCATGTCGCGGTACACCGACTTCGAACCGGCGATCTTGTCGAGCAGCGGGCGAACCATCTTGTTCAGCCCGGCCTCCGCCGACGCCTTGACACCATCCTTCAACCAGTCGAGCCCCGACTTCGCAAAGTCAACCGTCTTCGACGCCGCCGACTTCACCCAGCCAAAGATGCCGCCCTTCGCGAACCCCTCGCCGCCCTGGAACGGGGCGAGGGACTGGCCGTGCAGGGCCGCCCGGTTGACCGCGAGCAGCCGCGCCCGCTCGTACGGGTCGCGCAGCGCCTCGGACACCGTGACGCCCTCCCCGCGCCGCAGCGGCACGAGCTGGTCGTCGCCGTCGCGCCACGACGACTGGCCGGCCAGGAGACCGCCGCGAGCGAATCCCTTGAACGCCGGTAGCTGTGGCGCTCCGAATGCCTTGGCCACGGTGTTCCAGACGGGGCGAATGCCCTTTCCGTAAACCGTGTCGATGATGAATTCGACGGGCGTCTTCGCGATCCCGGAGACCTTGTCCCACGCGATCTTGATGCCTTTGCGGGCGGTGTCGAACGCGTCCGCTACCTGGCCCGTCGCCGTCTTGAGGGCGTCGAACACGGGCTTGATGCCCTTGTCGTAGCCCGTCGACACGACCGTTTTGATTCCCGACATGGCAGGCGCGACGGCCTTGTCCCACAGCCACGTGAACCACCCGCCGGTGGTTTCCAGCCCGCCCTTCAGGTAGCCGAAGATCACGGACACGCCGGCCCACAGCAGCTTGCCCCCGGCGACGATCCACCCGAAAACCGGCTTGGCCGCTTTGTCGTACAGCCACTTGAACCAGCCGCCGACGGTCTGCAGCCCGCCCTTCAGGTAGCCGAAGATCAGGGAGATCCCGGCCCACAGCAGCTTGCCGCCGGCGACGATCCCGTCGAACGCAGGCTTGATCGCGTTGGTCCACAGCCACAGCCCGAGCGCGCCGATCCCCTCGAACGCCGGCTTCAACGCGGTCTGCCACAGCCACGTACCGATCGCCGCGACCGCCTTGAACGCGATCACGATCGGTGCGACGACGATCGTCACGAGCACGGTCGCGAGGATGCGCGCGCCCATCGAGATCGCCGAGAACACCGGCGACAGCACGGTCGACCACAGCCACGTTGCGGTTGCTCCGACCTGCTGCAGCGCGGCCCATATCCCGTTGAGCGCCGGTTGGAGGAATCCGTGCCACGCGGTCATCGCCGCGGACTGGATGCCCTGCCACGCCCCCTGGACGATCGCCCGGAAGGTTTCGCTCTTCTGGTAGGCGACGACCAGCGCGGCGCCGAGCGCGACGACACCGACGATGATCAACCCGATCGGGTTCGCCGACATGACCGCGTTGAGTACGGTCTGCGCGGCCGCCCACCCGCGGGTCACGGCCGACGCCGCGAGGATCACCCCGCGGTACGCCGCGAACGCGGCCGTCATGCCCCACGTGGCGATCGTGGACGCGCCCGCGACCAGGGCGATACCGCCGATCGCGATACCGAGCGGGATGAGCCACGCCCCGTAGTCCTTCACCCACTGCACGCCGCCCGCGAACGCGTCGGCGGTGCCCTTCGCCGCGGGCACGAGCACGTCGAGCAGCGCCCCGCCGACTTCCTTGACGACGGGCAGCACATAGGTGTTGAGGCCCTGGCCGAGCTTCACAGCGGCGGGCAGCACGTACTTCGTCGCGGCGTCCGAGAGTCCTTGCAGCACCTGCCGCTTGAACACCTCGAACGGCCGAGTCGCGTTGTTGTGCAGGGTCTTGCCCATGCGGTCGGCGGCGCCGCCGATCTTCCCGAGCCCGGCCGCCGCCGTCGACGGGTCCATCGCGTACAGTGCCCGCCCGAGGTCCTCTGCTTGGGTACCGAACAGGGCGACCGCGGCCTGCGACTGCACGACCGGGTCTTTAACCCCGCGCAGCTTGTCGAGGGTGAGGTCGAGGACCCCGTTCGCGGCCTTCCCGCCCTTCGCGAACTTGGCCGCCATGTCGTCGGCGTTGAGCCCGAGCATCGTGAACCCGTCGGCGGTCGTCGTCGACCCGTCGACCGCCCTGATGCTGAACTCCTTGATCGCGTCGGCGGCCTTGTCGCCGTCGCGGGCACCCGCCTGCAGCGCCTGATTGATCAGCCCGATCGACGTCGCACCGTCGAGCCCCGCCTGCCGGAACAGGGTGCTGTACTCGGTGATCGTGTCGAGCAGATCCTCGGCCTTGTCCGCGCCGGACTGGTAGCCGGCCGTGAGCAGGTCGAAGCCTTCCTTGCCGTCCTTGACCAGCCCCGTGCGGATGAGCTGCCCGACCGCTTTCGCGGACTCGCCGACGTCCGAGCCGAACGTCTCGGCGAGGTCGAGCGCCGCCTTGCTGAGCCCGACGAGTTCCTTCTTCGGGGCGTTGATCGACGACGCGCCGTTCTGCGCAAGAGACCGGAGCGCGTCATTGACCTGGTCGACGGACTCGCCGTAGCCCTTGGCGTACACCCCTCCGGCGATCTTGCCCGCGCGAGCGGACTCCTTCTCCGTGAGCCCGAGCTGCGCGCCGAGCCGCGCCCGGCTCTTGTCGTCCGCGGCGGCCTTCGAGAAACCGACCGCGAACGCGGCGCCCCCGGCGGCGGCGATGCCGGCGGCCCCGGCCTTGACGATGCCGCCGATGCCGCCGAGGAAGCCGCGGCCGGCGTCCCGCCCGGCGGTCGTGCCGGCGTTCGTGGACTCGCCGCGGATCTGCTGGCTGAGCAGCCGGCCGAACCCGCGCGCTTCGGGGACGACGGACACGTACCCGACGCCGACCTCGACCGGCATACTCGATCACTCCTTCGCGGGCAGTACCTGTGCGGTGATGCGCTCGTACGCCGCTTTCGCCTGCGCCCGGTCCTGCACCGCCTGCGCCTCGGTGTCCTCGGGCAGCGGGTCACCCGGCCGCCACGACGGCTCGGGCCAGGGCATCGCCGGTGCCTCGGGCTTGCGGTTGGCGTTGAGAAACGCGGTCAGCAGCAGGTCGATGAGATCCCGCGTGTCAGTGACCGCATAGTCGATGTGCTGCCACGCGTGGCCGCGGGCCGCGCGGGCGGTCGCCCCGTCCGGTGGCAGGCCCTCGACCATGACGCGCAGCCACCGCAGAGTGATCTCGCCCCGCCAGTAAGCGGCGACCGGGCCGCCGGGTCCGTACTCGGGGTAGTGGTGCGCGAGGTCCGCCTCGACCGCCTCGGGGTGCTCGCCGAGGACATCGAGCACGCTGTACGAGACGGGCTCGACGACGTCGTCGCCGTCGCCTACCCCCTCGTAGGGCGGTGCTTCTGCATGATGTCCGTGGCCTCGTTCCGGACCGCCACGTACAGCAGCGCGACGTCGCCCGGCCGGCCGCCCGCCGCGAGGAACAGCTCCCACTGGTCGCCGAGCAGTACGCGGGCCTTGCCCTCGTCGCCCTCGGCGGCGTCGATGTCCTTCTGCATGGCGTCGGACGTGAACACGGGGTGCGGGAACCAGAAGACGTCACCGGCGTCGCCGACCTCGAACTCGACGCGCTCGTCGGGCGTGCCGAGGGCGTCGGCGTACGAGCGGCGCACCGACTCCAGCCGGTACCGCTTCGCGTTGGGCTTGCTCATGATCATGCCTCTTTCTCGGGTGAGCAGTGGGTGAGCATGCAGAGGGCGGAGGACGGTCGGGGCTCACCCAGAACCGCCGTCCCCCGCCCGCTTGTGTGTGGGTCAGCCGCCGGCCGGGGCAAGCGCCCGCCAGCCGGGCCCGTCGACCCATTCCTTCTCCGCGGTCAGCAGCACCGGGTCGCGGTACGCCTGAACCGTCACCGGCCACTGCGTCTCCGTCGACCGCGCCCACTGCGAGTCGTCCTTGCTGGTGACGCGAGCCTTCGGGTAGTGCTTGACGATGTAGATCTCGCCGCCGTCGTCGCCGTAGTCGAGGCCGATGAACAGCAGCCGGTAGTACGGCAGTCGCGGGATAGACGGGCGGGTCATCTCCCACTGCGTTCCGAGCGCCGGCAGTGCCCCGTCGCCGGACAGGGGCAGCCCCTTGTACATGGACACCGTGGCGGCGTTCGTCTCCTGCGGGGCGTACCCGCCGGTGAGCACCTCGGATTCGACGTCCGAGCGGGTCGGCTCGACGGACTGCGACGACGTCACGTCGGCCATGGACAGGTCGGACGTGAACGTCAGACCGTCGTCGGTGGTGTAGCCGATCGGCACGTACCCGGCCGGCAGCGCGGCGAGCGCTCCCGTCGCGGTGTCGAACGGGGCGGTGACCGCGGCGACCGAGTAGTCGGCCGCGTAGATCGCCTGCACGAGCTGCTTGCGGATGAGGTTGTTCCTCAGCCCGTCTTCGAGTACGGGCGGCGTCGGTGTGGTCATGCGTCCCTCCATGGGAGAACCCCGGCCGCCGCCGGGGGTGCGTGGTCGGATGGCGGGTGAGCCAGGGATCAGGGGGCGAGCGTCGTGCCGCGCATCGACACCTCGACGGCGAACGCGGCCCGCGGCTGGTCCGACACCGGGTCGGGTAGCGTGTTCGGGCCGCCGACCTCGGCGACGTCGTACACGCGGACACCGCCCCGCAGTCCGGGCATGGCAAGCATGAGCGGCCGCACGACGCCCACCAGGTCGGCGACGTCGTCGTCGTCCTCGCCCCACACGTGGACGTCGAGGCGTGGCCGGTCGGTGACCAGGTCGAGGCGAGCGCCGCCGATCCGTTCAAGGCGCACGAACCGCGCCGGACGCGGGCTCGGCACCCGGGTGCGCACCGGCACGTCGAGGCCTTGAGCGTCGAGCGCCTGCTGCAGGTACGCGCGGGCGACGCTGACGGAGTCGGGGAACTCGATCGGCGGGCCGGTCACTCGACCGCCCTCGCCGCGTCGAGGGCGCGCAGCAGCGCCCGCCGGGACACCTCGGGATCGCTGGTCGAGTAGTCGCCGATGACGGCGCCACGGGCCCGGTGCTCGCCCGTCTCGACGTCGACCCGAAACTGCCCGCCAGCCTCGGACGCCCGCGCGGCCGCCTCGGCGACCGCCCTCGTCTTCCGCTCGATCATCGCCCGTGTCTGCGGTGTCCGCAGGAACGTCGCGATGTTCTGCCGGTTGGGGATGAACCGGTTACCGGCCACGGTCACTCACCCCTCAACGGTCTTCAGCCTGATCTCGTAGTGGTGCAGCTCGTTCGGCGTGTACGCCGGCCCGGGCGGCCCGCTGACCTCGAAGCGCAGCCCCTGCCAGTGCACGCGGTCGTTGCCGTACACCGTGAGCGGCAGCCCGTCGGCGTCGATCGGGTTGCAGAGCATCGTCCACTCGCCGATCTGCGCGGCCCGCTGGTCGTTGTCCTCGCTGCCGGTGTTCTGCTGCACCCACGCCCACACAGGCGTACGCGCCGACGTCGACCAGTCGGCGACCACGTTGCCGTTGCGGTCCGTGCGGGTGCCCGGGTGCTCGACCTCGACCAGGTGCGGCAGCACCGACTCGTCGATCACAGGACCCGCCACCCGACGTCGGCCGGGTCCGGCGACCAGCCCGGCAGGCCGTCGTCGCGCAGCCCGACCGTGTACGCGGCGTCCGCGCTCGGGTCGGCGGCGTCCTCAGGCTGCAGTTGCGCCTTCTCGTCGTCGGTGAGGTACAGCCCGCCGTCCTCGCCGAGCGACTCGGAGTACTGCCCGATGGTGCGCTGCCGGTATCCGCCGGGGTTGGCCATGACCCGGCGGACCACCGACACGGCGATCGCCGTGAGCGTCGCCGGGTCCGGCTGGTACCCGGCCGGGATGTGCCGGCGCATCAGCGCCGACGCGTCGTCGAGGTACACCTCGACCTGCCTGCGCCGCGGGCTGCCCTCGGGCAGGGAGACGGCGGCGCGCGCCTCGTAGTCCTCGACTGTCGCGAACGCCGCCACCGCCGCCACCGCCCTACTCCTTCGGCTGCTCGGGCTCGATCAGCCCGGCGTCCTCGGCGGCCGCGATGATGTCCTCGCGGCTCATGTCCGAGTCGACGCCGACGCCGTTCTGCTCGGCGAATGCGCGCCACGCGTCGACGCTAGAGCCGCGGCCCGACCGAGGCGGCGCCTCGACCGTGGCCGGCCGCTGCGTGCCCGGGTCGGTGAACCCGACCGTCTCGGGCCCGTCCTCGCCACGCACCTCGGCGTCGGTCTCCCACGCGTGGTCGCCGATCTTCTCGGCGACCGGGGCGGGCACCTTCGAGTCCGGCCCGTACGCGACACCGTCGACGTGCACGAACGTCTTCAGCCTGCGGCCCATCAGCGCACCACCGCCTTGAACGTCAGGTTCGGCGTGCGCAGCACCGGCATGCCGATCGCCGCCACGTGCGTCCACAGCCGGATCGGGTTCTTCGTCTTGTACGTCGCGGCGACGACACCGGCGCGGCCCTCGACCGCGGAGTACTCCGGTTCGAGCGATTCCTGCGTCGTGCCGAGCAGGAACCCGCCGAGGTCGGTCGGCTGCGCCGCGTCCGTCGCGCCCGGGGCAGGAACGAACACGAGCGCGTCGGCCGGCATGACGCGGGTAGCGACGCCGTCGACGGACACGCGGGCGTCGTTGAGTTCGATCGGCGGCAGGTCGAGCCCGTCGAGGACCGTGTTCAACTGGTCGACGCTCACCATCGGCGCCGAGCCGGCCGGGGCGAGCGGGTACACCTGCCGGACGACCTGGTCGCACTGCCGCATGTCCGCGAGGACGGTGCGCGGCATCAGCATCCGGTCGGGCGGCGTGCCGTTCGTGTCGATGTAGGTCTGCACCCACGCTTCGAGGTCGTCGAGCGGCCGCGCGTTCGCATGGTCGGTCCACAGCACCGCGGCCGTGACGGTGTGTTCCGGCTTGCGTCCGAAGTCGACCGGCGGCAGGTCGAGCCCGTTCTCCTTGATCGTGAACCGCGCGTTCGCGAGCGCCTCACCCTTGCCGACCTCGAACCTCGCGGCGATCTTCGCGGCGAGACGGTTCGCGTCACGCGCGATGAGGCGCCGCATCGGGTTGTTGTCGTCCATGTTGCGGACGCGCAGGCTGTCGTACTCGTTGAGGAAGATCGCCTCAGAGATCGGGGGCAGCTCACCCATCACGTCCGACACGCCCTCGCGGCGCCCGATCCGCGCCTCGGCGTCCCACGACCGGTACACCGCGGTCTCGGTCAGACCGCCCTCGCCGCCCTTGCTGTAGCGGTACGTGATGTCGTCGATCTCGACGTTCGGCAGCCACCTGCCGAGGGTGAACGCGTTCACCTGCTGCTCGGCGAGCGCCACCCGCGTGAGCGGTGTCAGCTCCTCGGGCGCGATGTACGTGTCGTCGAAAACCCAGCTCATCTAGGTCACGTCCTCTCAGATGAACCGGATCGAACCGGCGACGTCGGCCTTACCGGCGGCGTCGACGGGGACCGGAAGTCGGGACTCGCGCACCTTGCCGTGCACGAACATGGCGGCGCCGACGTCGACCGTGTTGTCGGCCGGGGCGCCGACGGCGGCGAACAGGAACCCCACGAGCACTTCGCGGCCGTCGCTGGCCGCGCCGTCGTACGGGCCGAACTTCTTCGTTGCGGTGATCTGCCCGAGCGGGATACCGCTCTTGACATATCCCGCGGGGTAGTGGGTGGCCGGGGTGAACGTCGAGACGTCGAGCGTGATCGACTCGGTCGCCTGCGTGCCGTGGCTGCTTCCGATCCACGACTGATCGTCCATCCCGAACGTGCGAACCGTCTGCTGCAGGTTCATGTCGGGTGTCTCCTAGGTCAGTTGTTCGCGGTGCCGCGTCGCGGTCCGATGAGTTCCTCGTACAGAGCGACACCGTCCGCTGCGCTGCCGCGCTTGTCCTTGCTGCGGCCGGAGCCGTTGCGGGCGCCCTGATAGCCGCGCCCGGTGCGACGCCGGCGGCGCGTGTCGCGCTCGTCCTGGTCGTCGTCCTCGTCGTCCGTGTCGGACCGCTCGGGAGCGAGCTTGTCGACGAGCTTCGAGATCGCGTCGTCGTCGACCTCTCCGTCGTCGTCGACGTACTTGCGCAGGTTGATGTCCTCGACGACTGCCTTCGGGTCGGGGATCCGGCCCTTCGCCGCCGCGAGGAAGGCACTGCGGGCGATGCGCTCGCCGCCCTTGACGCGCTCTTCGGCGCGGGCTGCGGCGACCGCCGCCTCGGTCTCGCTCATACCCTCGCGCTTCAGCTTGGCGAGTTCCTCGGCGGCGCTGCTGTTCTTCTTCGCCCGCGCCTCCCACTTGCGTGAGGCGGCGAGCCGCTCGGCGACCTGCTTCGGCTTGAGCCCTTCCTTCTTCCACTGCTTGAGGGTCTCGGCCCACTCGTCGTCGCCGTCGTCGTTGTCGTCCTTGTCGGAGTCGTCGCCGCCGTCGTCGTCCTGGTCGTCGTCCTCGCCGCCGTCGTCGTCCTCGGCACCGCCGAGGATCGGGTAGATCGGCTGCAGTCCGTCCTCGCCGGGGCGCGGCTTACGCCAGCCGACGGCGAGCTGCCCGGTACGGGCGTGACGGGGAAGGGTGCTCTTGCGCATGGTGTCTCCCGTGTCGGGGTGGGGTGAGCAACTGGTGCGCCGTGGCGGCGCGGGAATCACGAGCCGGGGATGTCGTCCGGCCCGGTGAACTCGTGGCGGCGGACCGCCAGCAGCGGCCCGTACTCGCCGTGCTGCCGCGTGATGATGACCTCGCGGTAGTCCGGGGCCCGGCCGCCACGGTCTGACGAGCCGATGCCCTTCGTCACGGCGGCGTGCGCCTCCTTCAGCAGGCCCTCGTCGATGATCTGGCCCGGGTCCCGGTTGTCCGGCAACGGGTCGGGCTTGCAGTGACAGCCCGGGTGAATCGGCATCAGGTTCTCGACCCGGTACCGCTGCGTGCTGGCGATGACGCACAGCGCGCAGTTCTTCGTCCCGGTGAGACGGCGCCGGAAGTACTTCGCGCCGCTGCGCTCCATCGACTGCCGGGCCGCGTGCGTCCGCGCGAGCTGCAGGTCGGTCTCGGTGATCGACAGCAGCCGAGTGCGCGCCTCGCCGAGCGACGCCGCATAGTCGTGCCCGGCCGACAGTGCGCTGTACAGCGTGACGAACGGCCGGTGATACACCTCGGCCGGGTCGACGCCGCGCAGCGCTTCGTCGAGCTGCACACCCACCGGCGCGGCCGCGCCGCCGAGCATGTCGGCGACCATCGCCGCGAGGTACGCGTCGGTGATCTGTCCCATCGTCTGCTGCGCCGCGAGCACGACCGGCAGCACCCGCTCGATGAACAGGGCGGCGTCCGCGTCCCGGTACGAGCCGAGGGAGTCGAACGCGTCGAGGACGAACGTGATCAGGCGGTCGCGCAACGACTGCGACATGGCGTCGTACCGGTCGTTGAGCGCCGCCTGCAGCGCCTCATTCGCCACCGCCGGCCCCTCCGTCGTCGGGCAGGGTGTTGCCCGCCGTCGGCGCCGGGTTCGCGGGCAGCAGCGACGCGCCGAGCAGCGCGGATGCCGCGGCGCTCGCGTTGATGCGCCGGATCCGGTCGGTGGTCTCGTCGAGGTCCTCGGCGATGATGTCGAGCGGGTACCCGATCGACTTCAGCTTCGTCGCTGCGTCCGCACGCACCGCGGGCGACAGGTACTCGGGCCGCGCCCACCGCACCCGCGCCTCGGTGTAGTCCCGCTCGACGCCGGCCTGCGCCGCGGCGAGGCTCATCACGTCTTCGAGGCCCTCGCCGAAGCTCGCGATGTGCTCGCGGCACTTCGCGACGTGGTTGAGGTCGAGAGCCGCGATCGTGTCCGCCGAGATGTTCACCATGTCGCCGGCGTAGTAGTACGCGGGCGTCTCGCTGATGATGAGCGCGTCGCGGATATCGGCCGCGTGCTCTTCCAGGAACGGCCGCAGATCGGTCGCTTCGAGCTGCCCGAACCTCGCGTTCTCGCCCTCGGACACCCACACGCTGTTCGGACCGGGCACAAAGGGCTGATCAACCGTGGTGAGACCCGTTGCCGGGTCGGTGCGCTTGTTGAACTTGTGGCCGGTGACCGTCTTCTGCCTCCACCCGGAGTACCGCGACGCCGCCATACGGTTCAGGACGCCCATGTTGACGCGGTCCTGAATGTCTATGACACCCGCGAACTCGGGCTCGGGGTCCTCGCCGAGGTCGGGCATACGCGCGAACTCGACCAGGGGCACGCGCCCGAGGTCGTGCTCGACGCCGTCGTCGATCGGCTCCCATGAGTCCGGTCCCCACGGCAGCCGGTTCGGCGTGCACCGCTCCTTCGTCCGGTACGCCCATATCTCGTCGTCGTACATCACCCACGCGCGACCGTAGCCGTCAAGGTCGTCGTGAATCGCCCGTACCCCGACTCGTACCTCGCCGGTCGCCGGGTCCCGCTCGACGATCGCCTCGCGCGGGTGCTCGGCGGTGATCAGCGGGGACGGGCGGCCGTTGGCCTCGGTGCTGGTCGGGTGCTCGCCGACGAGCATGTACCCGACCGACTGCGCCATGGCCACGCGCCACACCAGGTTCTGCCGCGAGTCGAGCCGATTGAGCTGCCACCACCGGGCTGCGTCCTCGTCCGGGGTACCGTCGTCCGCGGTCACGCCGAGGGCGTACAGCCGGTGCACGGTCGAGTTGGCGATCACGCGGCAGACGTTGGTGCGGCTCTTCCGCTGGAAGTCCAAGAACGCCTGCTCTGCCTTGCGTGGCAGCTCGGGCAGCGGCGGCCGGCCCCGGTAGTAGCGCCACCACTCGTCGAGCACTCCCGCGCGCTTCCGCATGCGGCGCCCGAGACGCAGCAGCATGAAATCCGGGTTGTCGAGTTCGGGTGTCTCGTCGAGCACGGTCGCCCCCTCTCAGAATGTGCCGCCGAACATCTCGGGTTCCTCGGCTGCGATGCCCTTCGCGATGGCGTCGAGCCGGCACTGCCACGCCAGCACTGCGGCGACCGCGGCGTCGATCTTGTCCGGGCTGTCCGGGTTGGCTTTCATGATCTGTATGCCGGACCGTGTCTTGCGGCGCCGGGAGTTGAGCAGGTGCCGCACGAGTGGCGACGAGCCGTCGTGCGTCAGCTCGCCCTCGGTCAAGGCGGTGTGGAACTTCTCCAGCGCCCGCACGATGAGCAGCGACCGGCCGCCCGTCATCCACCACTCGATCGGATGGTTCCGGGTGGCCTGCACCTTCAACCGGGGGCCGTATGCCGCCTCCCAGTCCGCAACGTGCGACTCCCACTTGGCGGGGTCGGCGTACATGCCGACCACGTCGTACGTCGCGAACGCCTCGTGCACCGCGGCGAGCACCTCGACGACCGGCACCTGCCACTCGATCAGCTTGCCGTCCGACCCGACCTCGGGCCGCGGCGGTTGCTCCCACACGCCGATCGTGAACACGTGCCCGTCGCTGAGCCTGCAGCCGATCAGCGCCGTCGCGTCCGTCACCCCGCGGGCACGCTTCCGCGAGCCGTCGAACCCGAGCACGATCCGGTCGCCCGGCTGCACGGTCTTCCCGAGGTCGGACGACGCCCGCACCTCGGGCTGCGTCAGCCACGCGTCCGAGGCGTGGGTGATCTGGTTCAGGAAGTCCGCCCGCAGATCCTGCGGCTCGTTCGACGTGTCCCAGAACCCGGCGGTGATGCCCTCGATCGGCGACCAGCCGGGCGGGCACGGCGGATCGTGCAGCACACACCCGTCGGGGTGATCGCTACTGTCGCCGTACGCGTACCGCAGACCCTCGACGAGCGACCGCTCGTCGCTCATGTCCGTGTCCGGCGGTGCCTCCCGGTGGTCGACCAGGATGCCTTTCGCTCGCGACCGGCCGTCGATGATCGCCTGATAGTCCGCCGCCGACCGCTCCGCAACGGACCCCTCGCCCGGCGTGAACGCGTTCGGCGTCTCGATCAGGCTGCCGCCGATCTTCGTCGCGTTGAACCGCATCGTCTTCGCGAGTTTCGTCCCGCCGTTCGTGTCCTTCCATTCCTCGGTCTGGTCGAGCGCCGCGAAGCACGCCGGGTCGCCCTTCGTCGACGTCGCCGACGACGTGATCGCGGTGATCTCTCCGCGCGGCAGGTAGACGACCGTGTCGAGGACGTCGAGCCCATAGTCGGCGGCGAGCGACTTGCCCCGCGCCATTTCGAGCAGCGGGATCCATGTGTTGTCGGTCTGCTGCTCGGTCACCGCGGCGATACGCACGAGCGGCGTGCGGATCGAGTGCCACGGCCGGCCGATCGGCTCGCCGTACGCGTCGAACCCGTCGGCGACGACGTCGGCGCACGCCTCGGCGAGCGCGATCGCCCCGACAAACGGGGACTTGCCCCAGCCGCGCGGTCGCGACAGCAGCGCGCGGCGGATGATCCGCTTGCCGGTGACCGGGTGTACCTCGTAGTACCTGCAGAGGAACTCGGCCTGTTCCCGGTGCGGCACGAACGGCGCGCCGTCATCCCGGCCGGGCGCCGCAAGGTTCTGCATCATCCAGTCGAGGACGTACCACCCAAGCGTGGGGCGCTCGCCCTCGTACTGCGGGCCGCGCCACGGCATGACGCCCCCTCTACGCTCCCTTGCCCTGGTCGGTCTTCCCGCCCGGCATCATCCGCAGGTTCCCGTACATCTCCCGCGCCGACGGCACCCCCGACCGGCCGCGGCCCTGGTCGGCGTCGTCCGCCTCGGCGAACACCATCCGCAGCCGGGCACGCGACGCCGGCGTCGACCCGAACTCGGAGACGCGCAGCCGCAGCTCGCCCGCGAGCGACAGGTTTCCCGACCAGTAGCGCGCGTGGATCAGCGCCGTGTCGAGTAGGTACTCCCAGTCGGACGCGCCGAAGTGCTCGGCCTGCGGCGAGTCGATCCACATCTGCCACCACTCGCGGGTGCGCTCGGGCCAGTGGAACTCGACGAGTTCGTCGCCCTTTTCGATGCGGAAGTCGGGCAGCTCGGGCGCCTCGGCGTGCTCCCACCTGAGTACGGTCTGCGGCACGGCGTCCTTGTTGCGCCGCGCCTTGCGGTCCTTGGGGACCGGGCCTACGCCGCCCATCAGCCCGCCTCCTTCTGCTGCGCCTCGGTGAACGCCTGCAGCTTCGCCTCGGCCTGCTCGGCTCGGGCCAGCACCTCGCGCGCCTTCACCACCGGATCCACATGAGGGCCGCCGAACACCTCGCAGACCGCCCGCAGCATGTCGTCGGCGGCGACTCGCCCCGCCTCGGCCTGCTCGGCGCGCTGCCGTACGTCCTCAACGTCCTCGACGACGCCCCGAACCGGGCCCATACCGGTGCGACCAGTCGCCGCGGCATGCATGTCGGCGATCGTCTTGCACGCGCCCTCGTAGTTGCGGCGCATCTCGTCGCGCTCGAAACGCAGTTCAGTCTCGGCGACGAGTTCGGCCGGCTCGGGCAGCGCCAAGTCGTTCGCCGGGATCTCGACCGTTTCGGGCGTGACGATCACGGCGCGCGCCCCGATCCGCTCGGCGACGTCGCTCCAGTAGTCGCGCACCGGTCCGTGATCCATGCCGATGATGACGCGCTGCGGCATCGTTTCGTCGACGACGAGCACGTACGGCGGCCGTACGTCGTCGGTGCCCTCGGGCAGTTCGAGAATCTGCAGGCGTGCCATGTGCTGTACCTCCCGTGTCGGGTGCGCTGCAGCGCGCGCCCGTGCCGGGCCGCTACAGCAGAGAATCGATGACGTGCTGCAAGTCGCCGAGCCGACGCGGCGTGTCGCCGAACGTCTGGCCCGTGACCGCGATGTACCGGCCGGTCGCGTACACCTCGACCGTGCCCGCGCCGAGCCGCAACCGCCGGCCAGCCCCGCCCGGCAGCGCACCGCGCCCCCAGACGTGCAGCCCGTCGCCGCCCGCCGACCGCTCAACCCAGCAACCCGCGGCCGCGTCGAGCAGGCCCTGCGCCCACGGTGCGACCCGGTCGCCGTCGAGGCAGTGGTCGAGGTCGAGCACGACGATCCCGTCGCCGTCCAGGACGAACCCGAGACCGACGCCGGCTGACGACCGCGCCGCGTCCCGGTACGTCGACCAGGTCGACGCGTCCGTGCTGCTCGCCACCGCACCGCCGACCGTGACCGGCACCTTCCGCGCAGTGCGCCGCACCCACCGCGGGCGGGCCGTGAGTTCGGCCGGCACCGACCGGCGAGCGCGGTGTGCGGCCGCGCGGCACTTCGGCGAGCAGAACCGGGCGTGCCGCCGGGCGGTGATCCGCAGCGGCTGGCCGCAGGGCTCGTGTTCGCAGCGCGGGCTCGTCGAGGTCATGCCCCCATCGTACAGCCGCGTACGCTTTCAGTGCGCTGACCTGCATGTATCAGTCTCGTATCGGAGGGCCGACCGGCTGAGAGGCTGTCTGCGGCACCCCTACCGCGCGCCATCAAATCAGCCGGCCGCCCCCCTGCCCGCCCCGCAGCGGGCCGCCCACGCCCCGCAGCGTGGCCGTTCTCCCCAGACCCGTACAGAACCAGCCCCGCAGCACCTCCCGAGCGCCCCAGAGGGCGGGGGGAGGGGAGTCACCCCCCAGGGGGG
>NZ_JOGV01000041.1:0-79921 GCF_000721365.1 Streptomyces sp. NRRL F-5650
CTGGATGTCCAGCAGGGCCACGTCGACCGCGGTGCTCCGGGCGGTCTCCACCGCCTCCCGGCCGTCCCGGGCCTCGGCGACCACCTCGATGTCCCCGGCCGAGGTGAGGATCATCCTGATGCCGGCCCTGATGAGCGGCTCGTCGTCGGCGACGAGGACCCGGATCATGCGGCCTCCTGCGCGGGGTCGGTGTGCGGCGGCGGTATGACAAGCGGACGGCAAGCCCGCTCATCATGCCCGATCCGCCGCGGCCGTCGGCACGAGCCGCCGTCACGGGCCGGCGTCACGGGCCGCCACCACGGGCCGTCCGTCAGACCTTGTGCGCGTAGGACTCCTTGGAGGACAGCTTCCCGTCGCGGAAGCAGAAGCGGTAGACGATGTCCTCCTCGTCGTCCACGAAGTGCTCGCAGACGGCGTCCTCGGGCAGCGGCGGGCCGTACTTGTCCACGCCGTCGGTGAGCAGGGAGCCGCCCTCCGGGAACTTCGCGCGCAGGTCCGCCTCCGCGTCGCCGACCCGCGCCGACTCGTACACGCTCGCCGGGACGACGCCCTTCTCCACCTCGTCGAGCAGCTTCGACACCCCCCACACCACGAGGGCGCCGACGCCCACGACGAGGACCACGGCGGTGAGGGCACATCCCAGGGCGGCGTTCTTCTTGCTGCTCATGATGGTGGCGAACTCCTTGTGCGGATCGGTGCGTTCGAAGACGCCACCACCGTCGCCCGCGAGGGCCCCGCCGGTCGTCACCCGGAAGTCGCCGTCCGCGACGACCGAAGTCGCGCCGTCCGCAGCGGAGCGCTGCCCGCCGTCGCCGTACGGCAGCACACCGGCGAGCCGGAAGCCACCGTCGGGGGTGGGGCCGGTGTGCACCATGCCGCCGACCAGGCGGACCCGCTCGCGCAGACCCGTCAGCCCCTGGCCGCCGCTGATCGCGGGCGGCCCGGCCGGTGCCCCGGCCGGCACGGGCCCGTTGGCGACCTCCACCACGAGGCTGTCCGGTTCGTAGCGCAGCGCCACGGTGATCGGGGCGCCCGGCGCGTGCTTGTGCGCGTTGGTCAGGCCCTCCTGCGCGATGCGGTACGCCGCGCGGTCGGCGGCGGGGGCGAGGGGCCGCTCGGTGCCCGACCGGCGCAGTTCCACCGCCGTCCCCGCGGCCCGCGACGCCGCGACGAGGCCGTCGACCGAGGCCGCCGCGCGCTCCGTCGACGGCCCCGCCCCCTCCGGGCCGGGCGCGGGCACCTCCGCGTCGTCCCGCAGGACGCCCACCGCCTCGCGCAGCTCCCGCATCGCCGACCTGGCGGCCTCCCGCAGGATGCCCACCCCTTCGCGCCGGCGGCCGTCCAGCTCCGGGTCCACCTCCAGTGCCCCGGTGTGCACGGCGATCAGGGCGAGCTGGTGGCCGAGGCTGTCGTGCATGTCCTGGGCGATGCGCTGCCGCTCCAGCAGCCGGGCCTGCCGCGCCACCATGGCCTGCTCGCGCACCAGTTGGGCGTTGTGCCGGCGCAGGGCGTCGAGCAGGGCACGGCGCTGGGCGCGGTACCGGGCGGCGAACCCCGGCACGACCGCCAGCACCACGAACGGGCTCGCGGCCAGCGCGGCCGTCATCGGCAGCGACGCGCCGAGCCCGTCGTCGCCCGAGGTGGAGACCTCGGCGACGAGGTGGAGGACGAACCCGGCCGTGAACGCGGCCAGCGCGCGCGCCGGGCGCTCGATGCGGCCGCCCGCCGACCAGGCGGCGCAGACCAGCAGCGCGAACGTACCGAGGACCGCCCCCGCCAGTGCCGACGAGACCACCAGCACCGTCGCCGGCAGCGCGCGGCGGGCCAGGGACAGGACGGCGACGGCCAGGGCCAGGGCGCCGCCCAGCACCCCGGACCCGGTGCTCGTCGTGCCGAGGAGACCGGCGACCGCGGAGAGCAGCGAGGCGAGCACGGTCTCCCCGGCGATCCGCCGGCGCGGCCAGGAGGAGGCGGTGACCGGCGGGGTGAGGAACCGCGGACCGGTGCGGGGGGTCTCTGCTACGTCCACGCACAGACGATAGAGGGCCGCCCCGGGACCCCCGCGTCCTCCCTTCGGCGCGGACCCGGACGACGAAAGTGGACGCCCGGCAGAGCCCTACCGGCCCGGCGTCCGGCCACGCGGCACCGCCCCCGGAGCCCCGGTGCCCGGCCCCGCCTGGAAGAATCCCGCCATGGACCTGGACCTCCCCGAACTGCCCTTCCCCTTGCGCGCCCACGGCCCCGACGGCCACTGGTCCCACCGGGACGGCGTCCTCACCGGACGGGCCGGCCCCCGGCAGGACCGCTTCGTGCCGCCCACCGGGGAGTCGCTGGAGTCCGTGTCCGACGCGCCGCGGCTGCTGGGCGAGCCCGAGGGGGACTTCCAGCTCGTCGCGCGCGTCACCGTCGGGTTCCGGAGCGCCTTCGACGCCGGGGTGCTCTACGTCCACGTGGGGGAGCGGGCCTGGGCCAAGCTGTGCCTGGAGTACTCCCCGGACGTGGCCACCGTCTGCACGGTGGTCACCCGGGGCCACTCCGACGACTGCAACTCCTTCACCGTCGAGGGGGACTCCGTCTGGTTCCGGGTCGGCCGGAGCGGCCGGGCCTTCGCCTTCCACGCCTCCCTGGACGGCGAGCACTGGACCTTCGTCCGCCTCTTCACGCTCGGCGACGAGAAGGAGACCGGCGCGGCCCTCGTCGGCTTCCTGGTCCAGGCGCCGACGGGCGAGGGCTGCACGGTGACCTTCGACCACCTGGAGTTCCGGCCGGGGTGGCCCGCGGACCTGCGGGACGGGAGCTGAGGGCGGGAATGCGGCCGGCTGGTTGAAGGTTCACGCAAGGGGCGGAGAAGGACTCCGCCGCCGTACGAGCCGGAGAAGAGCCGAGACATGCGCGTCGAGATCTGGAGCGACATCGCCTGCCCCTGGTGCTACGTGGGCAAGGCCCGCTTCGAGAAGGCGCTCGCCGCCTTCCCGCACCGGGACGCGGTCGAGGTGGTCCACCGTTCGTTCGAGCTGGACCCCGGGCGGGCCAAGGACGACGTGCAGCCGGTGCTGACCATGCTCACCGCCAAGTACGGCATGAGCGAGGCCCAGGCGCAGGCCGGTGAGGACAACCTCGGCGCGCAGGCCGCCGCCGAGGGCCTGGACTACCGCACCCGGGGCCGCGACCACGGCAGCACCTTCGACATGCACCGCCTGCTGCACCTCGCCCGGGAACGGGGACGGCACGAGGCCCTCCTCGACGCCTTCTACCGGGGCAACTTCGCCGACGAGCGCTCCGTGTTCAACGACGACGAGCGGCTCGAGGAGCTCGCCGTCGGCGCCGGGCTCGACGCCGGTGAGGTCCGCGCGGTGCTCGCCGACCCCGAGGCGTACGCCGACGCCGTCCGCGCCGACGAGCGGGAGGCCGCGCAGCTCGGGGCCACCGGGGTGCCGTTCTTCGTGCTCGACCGGGCCTACGGCGTCTCCGGAGCCCAGCCCGCCGAGGTCTTCGCCGAGGCGCTGACCCGGGCGTGGGGCGAGCGCGCGCCGCTGAAGCTGATCGACGACGGGGACGCGGAGGCCTGCGGGCCGGACGGATGCGCGGTGCCCGGGACGTGACGGGGCCGCCGTCGTCGCAGGTGGGCGGCGGTACATAAGCGTTGCTTGGGGGCACCGCGTAGAAAGAGGCGATGGACGGGGAGATCCGGGGGCCGCACAGTGGTGCCATGGAAAGCTTCGAGAACCTCGTCCGTGCCGAGTTCGCGCCGAAGACCACCTACCTGAACACAGCCAGTACCGGCCTGCTCCCCGCGCGGGCCCTCGTAGCGATGCGCGACGCCGCGGCCGCCGCGGCGGCGGGGCAGCCGCTCGACATGTTCGCCGACGTCGAGGCGTCCCGGGCCGCGTACGCCCGCCTCGTCGGGGTGCCCGCCACCCGGGTCGCGACCGGCGCGTCCGTCGCCACGTTCAGCGCGCTCGTCGCCGCGTCGCTGCCGCCGGGGGCCGAAGTCCTCACCGCGGAGGCCGACTTCAGCTCCCTGGTGAACCCGCTGCACGCCCGGGGCGACCTCAAGGTGCGCAGCGTTCCGCTGGAACGTCTCGCCGAGTCGGTGGGCCCCGCGACCGCGCTGGTCGCGGTCAGTTCCGTGCAGTCCGCCGACGGGCGGATCGCCGACCTCGCCGCCCTGCGGGACGCCGCCCGGGCGCACGGGGCGCGGACGCTGATCGACGTCTCCCAGGCGAACGGCTGGCTGCCGACGGCCGCGGACGACTTCGACTTCGTGACCGCCGTCGGCTACAAGTGGGTGCTCTGCCCGCGCGGCGTCGCCTTCCTCGTCGTACCGGAGGACCTGGGCGCGGCGGCCGGGCTCAGGCCGCTGTTCGCCGGGTGGGCGACCGGCGAACGCCCCTGGGAGAGCTGCTACGGTCCGGTCGAGGAGTACGCGCACTCGGCCCGGCGGTTCGACGAGTCCCCCGCCCTGTTCTCGTACACCGGCGCCCGGCACTCCTTGGCACTGATCGAGGAACTGGGCGTCGAGGCCGTGCACGCCCACGACACCGCCCTCGCCGACCGGTTCCGCGCGGGGGTGCGCTCACTGGGTCACGAGCCGGTGCCCGCGCCGGGCTCCGCCGTCGTGTCGGTGCCGGGGCTCGGCCACCGCCAGGGCGGGCTGGGCGAGGCCGGCGTCCAGGTCTCCGACCGGGCGGGCAACCTGCGGGCCGCCTTCCACGTGTACAACACCGAGTCCGACGTGGACCGGCTGCTCGACGTGCTGGCGGGCTGAGCGCGGCGGCCGAGGACGGCGTCGGTCAGGACGGCGTACGGCCGGACGGCATCGGGCAGGGGCCTCCCGTCCCACACGAAAAGGCCCCTGCCCGAGATCAGTCGCGGGTCACTTCACCGGAGTGAAGTCCCGCGCGCCGATGAACTCCGGCCGCCGGATCGGGGCCGCGAAGGGCTCCACGGCCGTGTTCTCCACGCTGTTGAACACGATGAACACGTTGCTGCGCGGGAACGGCGTGATGTTGTCGCCCGACCCGTGCATGCAGTTGCAGTCGAACCAGGTCGCCGAGCCCGCCTTGCCGGTGAACAGCTTGATGCCGTACTCGGAGGCCATCTTCGTCAGCGCCTCGTCGGACGGCGTCCCCGCGTCCTGCATCTGCAGGGACTTCTTGTAGTTGTCCTTCGGCGTGGCCCCCGCGCACCCGAGGAACGTCTTGTGCGACCCCGGCATGATCATCAGGCCGCCGTTGGTGTCGAAGTTCTCCGTCAGCGCGATCGAGACCGAGATCGTGCGCATGTTGGGCAGGCCGTCCTCGGCGTGCCAGGTCTCGAAGTCCGAGTGCCAGTAGAAGCCGCTGGCCCCGAAGCCCGGCTTGACGTTGATCCGCGACTGGTGGACGTAGACGTCCGAACCGAGGATCTGCCGGGCCCGCCCGACCACGCGCTCGTCGCGCACCAGCTTGGCGAAGACCTCGCTGATCCTGTGCACTTCGAAGACCGACCGGATCTCCTTGGACTGCGGCTCCACGATCGAGCGCTCGTCCGCGCGGATCGCCGGGTCCGTGGTGAGCCGCTCCAGCTCGCGCTGGTACTCGGCCACCTCCTCCGGCGCGATGAGCTGGTCGATGGCGAGGAAGCCGTCGCGGTCCAGGGACTGCAGGTCGCTCGCCGAGACCGGACCGGGCGTGTCCGGGGAGCCCCAGACGACCGGGTCCTGCCGGGGGGTTGCCACCTCGGTGGCGCCGCGGGTGGGATAGAGATCAGTGACGTTCGTGGTCGTGGTCACGGTGACTCACACCTCCTCGGTGAGCAGCGGGTAGACGCCGTTCTCGTCGTGATCCTCCCGTCCGGTGACCGGCGGGTTGAAGACACAGATGCAGTGGAAGTCCTCCTTGACCTTGAGCGTGTGCCGCTCGTGGCCGTCGAGGAGGTACATCGTGCCCGGCGTGATGTGGTACGTCTTCCCCGTCTCGCGGTCGGTCAACTCGGCGTCGCCCTTGGTGCAGACGACGGCCTCGATGTGGTTCGCGTACCACATCGACGTCTCCGTACCCGCGTACAGGATCGTCTCGTGCAGGGAGAAGCCGACCTTCTCCTTGGCGAGGACGATCCGGGTGCTTTCCCAGGTGCCGGACGCGCTCTTGACGTGCCGGTCGGTGCCTTCGAACTCCTTGAACGATCGGACGATCACGGTGTTGCGATGCCTCCTAGGTGAAGGATGTGCAAGGGTCTCCGGCGCCCTCGGCCGCGCGGGCGGAAGGCGCCGGAAGCTCTGGTGGTGGTGGACGCCCTGACCTGCGGACGGTCAGGACGGCGTACGGTCAGGACGGCGTACGGTCAGGCCGTCTCGCGCACGGCGCGGGCGAGGGTCTTCATGCCCTCGTCCAGCTCGTCGGGGGTGATGGTGAGCGCCGGCAGGAGCTTGACGACCTCGCTCTCGGGGCCGGAGGTCTCGATGAGCAGCCCCAGCTCGAAGGCGCGCCGGGCGACCCGGCCCGCGCGGCCCTTGTCGTGGAACTCCAGGCCCCAGACCAGACCGCGGCCCCGGTACTCCTTGATGTCGGCGAGGTTCTCCTCGGTGATGGCGATCATGTGCTGCTCGACCTGCTCACCGCGGGTGCGGGTCTGCTTCTCCATCGCCGAGCCGTCGGTCCAGTACGTCTCCAGCGTGGCGGTCGCCGTGACGAAGGCCGGGTTGTTGCCGCGGAAGGTGCCGTTGTGCTCGCCCGGCTCCCAGACGTCCAGCTCGGGCTTGAACAGGGTCAGCGCCATCGGCAGGCCGTAGCCGCTGATCGACTTGGAGACGGTGACGATGTCCGGCGTGATGCCCGCCTCCTCGAAGGAGAAGAAGGCGCCGGTACGGCCGCAGCCCATCTGGATGTCGTCGACGATGAGCAGCATGTCCTGGCGCTCGCACAGGTCGGCCAGCGCCCGCAGCCACTCGGCACGGGCCACGTTGATGCCGCCCTCGCCCTGCACCGTCTCGACGATCACGGCGGCCGGCTTGTTCAGGCCGGAACCCTGGTCCTCCAGGAGCCGCTCGAACCAGATGAAGTCCTCGACGGTGCCGTCGAAGTAGTTGTCGAACGGCATGGGCGTGCCGTGCACCAGCGGGATGCCGGCGCCGGCCCGCTTGAAGGCGTTGCCGGTCACGGCCAGCGAGCCGAGCGACATGCCGTGGAAGGCGTTGGTGAAGGAGACGATCGACTCGCGCCCCTTCACCTTGCGCGCCAGCTTCAGCGCCGACTCCACGGCGTTGGTGCCCGTCGGGCCCGGGAACATGACCTTGTACGGCAGGTCGCGCGGGCGCAGGATCGTGTTCTGGAACGTCTCCAGGAAGCGGCGCTTGGCGGTCGTCGACATGTCGAGCCCGTGCGTGACGCCGTCCCGCTCCAGGTAGTCGATCAGCGCGCGTTTCAGGACGGCGTTGTTGTGCCCGTAGTTGAGCGAGCCCGCTCCGGCGAAGAAGTCGAGGTACTCGTGGCCGTCCTCGTCGTACATGCGGCTGCCGACCGCACGGTCGAAGATGGTGGGCCAGCCGCGGCAGTAGCTGCGCACCTCGGACTCGACGGTCTCGAAGACGCTGAGGTCGGGCTGGGTGATGGTCACGACGAATCGCTCCTCGTGGGGTGAGGTGGGAGAGGAAGGTCGTACGGATCCGGGGGCCGGTGCGGTCCGCCGGGAAGTCTGTGGGCCGGACTGGCACGGGGTGCCGGGCCGTCCGGAGGGCCCGGTCAGCCGGTGGCGGACAGCGGGCCTATGCGGTACAGGACCTCGGGCTCGTGCGGTCCGTCGGGGAACACGCCGGTGTCGAACAGCACCTCGCGCTCCACCCGGGCGCCACGGCGCTCGGCGAACGAGGTGAACAGCCGCTGGGAGGCGGTGTTGTCGGGGGAGATGGTGGTCTCCAGGGTGGTCAGCCCCTGTTCCGCGACGGTCCGCTCGGCCAGCCCGTCGAGCAGGGAGGCGGCGAGCCGGCGCCCGCGGTACGCCTCGTCCACCGCCACCTGCCACACGAGCAGGGTGTCCGGGCGGTCCGGACGCACGTATCCGGTGACGAAGCCGACCGGCTCACCGTTCTCGTCGCGGGCTACGGCCGACGTGGCGGCGAAGTCCCGGCACCAGAGCAGGTAGCTGTAGGAGGAGTTCAGGTCGAGGACCTTGGAATCCCTCGCTATCCGCCACAGGGCGGCGCCGTCGGCCACTCTCGGACGATCGATTTGCAGGTCTGCTTGCGCGGCAGTCATGCAAATTGAATTTACCCAGCGAAAATCGAAATTGCATCGCCGGATGGGGTTACGAATGAGCGCCTCGTGTGTTATCACGCGGGCGCGTGCTTCCGCGCGAGGCGGCGGCGCTATGGGGTGGTTTGTGGGGGATGTAAGCCGCAAAACGGGCGGCTTGTGGATCGGGTCACAATCCCGTAACCCGTGTGGAACGTGTCCGAATTGTGAAGATCGGCGTTCGTGAAATCGCCGTGTTTAGGTCCCGGGAAAGCGGGCAGAAGAATACGGGAAGCTGCGTTGAGTGGAATTCCTTAATTCTGCTTGTGTGAGCATCGGAAATTCCCGCGAATTCATCCTTCCGATGAACTGGTTCCGGCCGGCCGCTCCCACGCCTCCTCGACGGCCCGCCGGGCCGCCTCCGGATCGGCCTTGCCGCCCCGCTCGGTCAGCGCGGCACCCAGTGCCGCCAGGCAGCCCTGCACGGCCCCGGGCGTGGCGTGGGGGCCGTAGTGGTTGACCCGGATCATCTCGCCCGCCAGCGCGCCCCCGCCCGCCGCCAGCGGCAGCGCCGGGTCGGACTCCAGGGCGCGGGCCACCAGCGCGGACGCGTCGACGTCCGGGGGCGTCCGCAACGTCGTCGCGACCGGCGCCGCGTCCTTCGCCTCGTGCACGAACGGCTCCAGGCCGCCCAGCGCGAGTGCGCCGGCCCGGGTCGCCGCCGCGGCGGACGCGTGCCGCGCCATCACCGCTTCGGCGCCCTCCGCCTCGATGCGCTCCACGCACGCCTCCAGCGCGAGCATCTCCAACTGCGCCGGCGCGTGCAGCAGCGTCCTGCGCCCGCCGTCGATCCAGCGCTCCTTCCAGTCCAGGAGGGAGAGGTACGAGCGCCGCGGCGCGTTCGGGTTCGCGGCCATCCGCGCCCAGGCCCGCTCGCTCACCGACACCGCCGACACCCCGGCCGGGCCGCCCATCGCCTTCTGCGCGCCGATCACGCACAGGTCCACGCCCCACGCGTCCGGCAGTACCGGCTCGGCGCCCACGGAGGCCACCGCGTCCAGGTAGAACAGCGCGCCGTGCGCCCGCACCACCTCGCCGATCTCCGCGACCGGGTTGGTGTTGCCCGTGGCCGCCTCGGCGTGCACCAGGGACACGAAGTCGATCTCCGGGTGCTCGGCGAGGGCCTGGCCGATCTGCTCCGCGGAGACGGCCGTGCGGAACGGCACGGCGAGGTCGTGCACGGTCGCGCCGCAGTCCCGCAGCCAGTCCCCGAAGGTCTGCCCGTAGGGCCCCGTGACGACGTTCAGCGCGACGGTGCCGGGGCCCGCGGCGGCGCGGATGGCGCCCTCCAGCGGCAGCAGTGCCTCGCCCTGCATGACCACCACGTCCTGCGCGGTGCCGAGCAGGCGCGCGATCCGGTCCTCGATCGCGGCGAAACGGCCGGCGCTCAACGGGGCGAGATCCAGGAAGGGATGGGTCACGGCGGTGCTCTCTTCAGTAACGGCAGGTGTACGGCGCGGGTGCGGCACGGGTACGGCGAGGTACCTCGCGTACGGAGTCGAGAGTAACCGCGGCACCCGCCGGCACTCGCGCCGGAGGGCTTCCGTTGCGACACCCCCACGCCCGGAACCATGGCTTCCGTCACAGCGGAAGCGCTCGCCGCCTGATGGACTGGCCCGGTGTTCCTGACACTCCTGCTGGTCGTCGTGGTCGCCGTGGTGACGGCCGTCGGTCTGACCGGCCACGGCGTGAGCGTCCTCGCCGCCCGCCGCGAACGGGGACCGGGGCCCGGGCCGGTGCTGCACGCCCTCGCCGCCCTCGCCGGTGCCGCCGCCGTCGCCGCGTACGCCTGGGGGCTGCTGCACGTGACCGGCGCCGTCATGGAGTCCAACGGTGGCGCGAGTTCCGCACCGGCGCCGCCCTGCCGCGGCCACGGGAACGAGGAGCGCGCCCGCCACGTCGTCGACCAGTCGGTCTCCTTCGTGCCCCTGGGCTTCGTCTGTGAGACCGCCGACGGCGGCGAGTACACCAGCGGGGACGTCCCCGGCTACGTCAACCCCGCCACCGCCGTCCTGGCCCTGACCGCCGTCGCGAGCGCCGTCGGGGCCGGGTGCGCGGCCGAGTCGCGTGCCCGTGCGGCAGCGCGCGGGGGCCGCCGGTGACCGGCCCGGCACGGGCGAACGGGCACCGTCTAGGGTGCCGGTCATGAGCGATCGCGCGGTGCTGCACGTGAAGGGTCGGGTGCTCGTCGGACCGGAGGAGGTCCGGGACGAGGTGTGGGTGATCGACGGCCGGATCTCGTACGACCGGCCCACCGGCGCGGCCGACGTCCGCACCGTCGAGGGGTGGGCGCTGCCCGGCCTGGTCGACGCGCACTGCCACGTCGGCCTCGACCGGCACGGGGCCGTCCCCGCGGACGTCGCCGAGAAGCAGGCGCTGACCGAGCGCGAGGCGGGCACGCTGCTCCTCCGGGACGCGGGCTCGCCCTCCGACACCCGCTGGATCGACGACCGCGAGGACCTGCCGAGGATCATCCGGGCCGGCCGGCACATCGCCCGCACCCGCCGCTACATCCGCAACTACGCCTGGGAGGTCGAGCCCGAGGACCTCGTCGCCCACGTCGCCCAGGAGGCCCGGCGCGGCGACGGCTGGGTGAAGCTGGTCGGCGACTGGATCGACCGCGACCTGGGCGACCTGTCGGCCTGCTGGCCGCGCGGTGCCGTCGAGGCGGCCATCGCGGAGGCCCACCGGCTGGGCGCCCGCGTCACCGCGCACTGCTTCGCCGAGGACTCCCTGCGCGACCTGGTCGAGGCCGGAATCGACTGCGTCGAGCACGCCACGGGGCTGACCGACGACACGATCCCCCTCTTCGCCGAGCGGGGGGTCGCCATCGTGCCCACCCTCGTCAACATCGCCACCTTCCCCGCGCTGGCCGACGGCGGCGAGGCCCGCTATCCGCGCTGGTCGGCCCATATGCGCCGGCTCCACGAACGCCGCTACGACACCGTGCGCAACGCCTACGACGCCGGGGTTCCGGTCTTCGTCGGCACCGACGCGGGCGGTGCCCTCGCCCACGGCCTGGCGGGGGCCGAGGTCGCCGAACTGGTCACCGCCGGCATCCCGCCCGTCGAGGCCCTCGCGGCGACGACCTGGGCCGCCCGGCGCTGGCTCGGCCGCCCGGGCCTGGAGGAGGGCGCACCGGCGGACCTGGTGGTGTACGACCAGGACCCGCGCGCGGACGTGCGCGTGCTCACGGCTCCGCGCCGGGTGGTGCTGCGCGGGCGGGTCGTCGGTTAGCCGACGCGGGTGACACGGGCGAACACCCGTGCCGGACGATGCGAAGAAGATTCGAATAGCTTCACCAAAACCCCACGAAGGGGTGAAGTGCCCCCGGTTCACTGACGGTTGGGTGGACGCCGGGACATTCTGTCCGGGTCCCAAGCACGTCGCTCATGCGTGCCCCGCACGCATGTCTCACTGGGGGTCCCACCACCTTGAACGGCAACACCTTCCGCATGCCCGCACGCCGTCTCGCCGCCGTCGCGGCGGCCACGGCCCTGGCCGCCGGTCCCGCGGTCCTGGCCGGCGCGGGCACCGCCCACGCGACCGGCGACCACGGCCGCGCGAGCGCCACCGTGCTGCGCACCGGGCTCGACGTCTCCCTGCTCAACAAGACCGTGAACGTCCCGCTCGCGGTCACCCTGAACGAGGTGCAGGCGCCCGAGAGCGCCGAGAAGACGGCACTCACCGCCCGGCTCGACGGCGTCGACGGCGGAAAGCCCTTCAGCGTCCTGCGCGCCGACGTCGCCGAGGCGAAGGCGACGGCCACCGCCGACAAGAGCGAGGGCACCACGACGCTGGCCCGCGCCCGGCTGCACGTCCCCGGGCTGCCGCTGCTGTCGGTGATCGAGGTCCAGGAGGTCACGTCGACGGCGACCTGCGAGGCCGGGAAGCGGCCGGTCGCGGACGCCGGTCTGCTGGGCCCGGTGACCGTCCTCGGCAAGAAGGTCACGCTCACCACCGGCGGGACGACGGAGGTGAAGGTGCCCGGCGTCGGGGAGGTGCGGCTCGACCTGTCGAAGACCGAGACCACCTCCCGCACGGCCGCCGCCACCGCGCTCGAACTCAAGGTCTCCGTCAACCCCGGAAACCTGAACGTCGCCGAGGTCGACGGCACCGTCACCCTGGCGAAGGCGACCTGCGAGTCCCCGGCCGCCCCGGCGCACGAGGCCGAGCAGCCCCCGGCGAAGGCCGACGAGCCCCCGGCCGGGCAGAAGGCCGAGCCCGCCGCCGAACCGGCGGCCGACGTCGAGGCCCAGGGCGCCCGCACCGAGGCGGGGGCAGACCTCGCCGAGACGGGCGGCAGTTCGTCGACCCCGTACGTCGCGGCCGGCGCCGCGGCCCTGGTCCTCGCGGGAGGCGGAGCCCTGTTCCTGGCCCGACGCAAGCGCGGCTGACCGCGCCGGGACCGGCCGAGCCGTACGCGGCATGTCTCGGGCCGGTCCTGGCACGGCGACCGCCCGCTTCAGGGCTCGCAGGGAGCCTTCGGCCGAGCCGTACGCGGCATGTCTCAGGCCGGTCCTGGCACCGCCACCGCCCGCTCCAGGGCCCGCAGGAAGCCTTCCGTCGTCGCCCGGTCCCGTACGGCCAGGCGCAGCCACTCCTCGCCGAGCCCCGGGAACGTGTCGCCCCGCCGCACCGCGTACCCCAGGCCGCGCAGCCGGCGCCGTACGCCGGCGCCGTCGGGGACGCGGAGCAGCACGAAGGGGGCCTCGGCGGGGGCGACGACCCGCAGTCCGACCGCGGCGAACCGCGCGAGCCCGGCGACCAGACGGTCCCGGTCGGCGGCGATCCGGTGGGCGGCGTGGGCGGCCTCCGCCAGCGCCCGCGGCGCCACGCACGCCTCGGCCGCCGCCAGCGCGGGCGTGGACACCGGCCACAGGGGCTGGGCACGCTCCAGCGCGTCCACCGTCTCCGGGTCCGCCAGGACGTACCCGATGCGCAGCCCCGCCAGCCCCCACGTCTTGGTGAGGCTGCGCAGGACCACCAGGCCGGGCACGTCCGTCCGCCCGGCCAGCGCCTCCCGCTCGCCCGGCACCGCGTCCATGAACGCCTCGTCCACGACCAGCGTCCGCCCCGGCCGGGCCAGCGACGCCAGTACGCCCGCCGGGTGCAGCACCGACGTGGGGTTCGTCGGGTTGCCGACCACCACCAGGTCGGCGTCCTGCGGCACGTCCCCGGCGTCGAGGCGGAAGCCGTCCGCCGACCGCAGCAGCACCCGGCCGACCGTGTGCCCCGCGTCCCGCAGCGCCGCCTCCGGCTCGGTGAACTGCGGGTGCACCACGACCGGCCGGCTCACCTTCAGCGCCCGCGCCAGCAGCACGAACGCCTCCGCCGCGCCCGCCGTCAGCAGCACCCGCTCCACGGGCAGCCCGTGCCGCGCCGCCACCGCCGCCCGGGCGGCGCGCCCGTCCGGGTAGGCGGCGAGCGAACCGAGCGAGGCGGCGACGTGCTCGCGCAGCCAGGCCGGGGGAGTGTCCGCGCGGACGTTCACCGCGAGGTCCACCAGCGACGGACCGCCGTCGCGCACCTCGGCGTCCCCGTGGTGGCGCAGGTCCGGGCCGCCGGGCCCGCTCGTCCCGGACTCAGTGGGCGTGGGAGTGTGCGTGTCCATGCCCGTGATGGTGCCCGTGGTGGTGATCGCCGTCGTCGTCGGGGTGGAAGTGCGGCTGCTGCGGCAGCCCCACCTTGTCCTCGAACCCCGGCAGCGCGATCCGGTACACGCAACTGTCGCAGTTCATCCGCAGGTCGCCCTCGACGGCCTCCTCGTACCGCTCCCACACCAGGTCGAGCAGCTCCGGCTCGGGGCCGATGACGTCCGCCGACCGCACCGCCGTCTCCGGGTGCGCGGCGGCCCACTCCTCCGTCTGCTGCCGGACCCGGTCCGGGAGAATGCCGGTGAACAGGAAGTACGGCAGCACGACGATCCGCCGGGCCCCCAGCCGCGCACACCGCTCCAGGCCGCCCGGCACGTCCGGCTGCGCCAGCGACACGAACGCCGTCTCCACCGCCGCGTAACCGCGTCCCTCCCACAGCAGCCGCGCCGCCTTGAACACCTCGGCGTTGGCGTCCGGGTCCGTCGACCCGCGCCCCACCAGCAGCACGGTCACCTCGGCGGGGTCCCAGGCCGGGTCCACCGCCTCCGCCAGGCGCCGCTCCAGCACCCGCAGCAGTGCGGGGTGCGGGCCCAGCGGGCGCCCGTACGTGTAGGAGATGCCGGGGTGGCGCTCCTTCTCCCGGGACAGGGCCGCAGGTATGTCGCCCTTGGCGTGCCCGGCGGACACCAGCATCAGCGGCACCGCCGCGAAGCGGCGCACACCGCGCTCCACCAGTTCGGCGACCGCCTCGCCCAGGGGCGGCGGGGACAGCTCGATGAAGCCGCCCGCGACGGGCAGCTCGGGGTGGCGTCGGCCCAGCGCGCGCACGAAGTCGCGGAACGCCTCGGCTCCGGCCTCGTCCCGGGTGCCGTGTCCGGCGATGAGCAGGGCGGGCGGGGTCGTCACAGGTTCTCCTCGGGTTTCTCGGATGCGGACGTCCCGGACCCGGAGGCCCGGGAGGCGGCGGCAGGGGAGCGGCGGGTCGCCGGGTCCTCCTGCCAGCGGTAGCCGCGCGGTGTCACCATGCGCCCGGAGATCTCCCGGGTCGCGGTGTTGCCCACCGTCACGACGGTCATCATGTCGACGGTCGCCGGGTCGAGGGCGGCGAGCGTGGACAGTCGGCTCGACTCGTCGGCGCGCGACGCGTTGCGCACCACGCCCACCGGAGTCGACGGCTCGCGGTGCTCCGCGAGGATCGCCAGCGCCTTCGGCAACTGCCAGTCGCGGCCCCGGCTGCGCGGGTTGTAGAACGTCACGACGAGGTCCGCCTCCGCCGCCGCCCGCACCCGCCGCTCGATGACCTCCCACGGCGTGTGCAGGTCGGACAGGCTGATGGACACGTGGTCGTGGCCCAGCGGCGCGCCCAGGAGCGCCCCGGCCGCCAGCGCCGCCGTCACGCCCGGCACCCCGACCACGTCGATGTCGTCGCCCGCCTCGGCCAGCGCGGGCGAGGCCATCGCGTACACCCCGGCGTCCCCGCTGCCGATCAGCGCGACGGCGTGTCCGCGCCGGGCCTGTTCGACCGCCGTCCGGGCCCGCTCCTCCTCCGCGCCGAGCCCCGACTCCAGCACCCGCGTGCCGGGCCGCAGCAGGTCGCGGATCTGGTCGACGTACTGGTCGAGCCCGACCAGCACCGACGCCCGCCGCAGCTCCGCCCGCGCCCGCGGCGTCACCAGGTCCCGCGCGCCGGGCCCCAGCCCGACCACCGCGAGCCGCCCGCGCCCGGGCCGCCGTACGACCGCGCACGTCGCCGTCGCGGGCACCGCCGCCGACTTCCGCTTGGGCACCAGGAGTTCACCCCCGCGCACCAGCGCCGCCGCCTCCGCGACCGACGGCGTGCCCACCGCCGCGAGCGGCGCGTCGGAGGGGTTGGGCACCTCGACACCCGCCAGCTCCCCGGCCGGGTACGTCACCAGGGGCACGCCCAGCCGCCCGGCCGCCCCGACGATCCCGGGCTCCTCCGCCTTCGCGTCGACGGTGGCCAGTTCGGCGACCGACGCGGCCGACAGCCCCGCCTCGCGCAGGGCGTCCTCCACCACCCCGAGCACCTCCTCCACCGGCGCGCCCCGCGAGGCGCCGACGCCGACGACCAGGGACGGCGGCCGCAGGACGGCCTCGCCCTCGGCCGGGTCCACCACACGGTCCGTCACCCGGATGCCGTAGGCCCCCTCTTCCGCCACCGGCAGCGGCGGCAGCGGCCAGGCCACCTCCGCGCGCAGCGCCACCGGCTCACCGTCCAGCAGCGCCCGCGACACCCCGGCGACGTCGCCCTCGACGGGCAGCCCGAGCGTGTCCAGCCCGGCCAGCCCGACCGCGTCGGTCGCCGTCGTCACCACCGGCTCCGCGCCCAGCACCTCGCCGACCGCGCGGGCCAGTTCGTTGGCCCCGCCTCCGTGCCCCCCGACCAGAGACACGGCGAACCGCCCGCCCTCGTCGACGCACACCACACCCGGGTCGGTGCGCTTGTCGTCCAGCAGCGGCGCCACGAGCCGCACCACGGCCCCCGTGGCCAGGAAGCACACCAGCCGGTCGCACTCGGCGAACGCGGTCCGTACGGCGTCCGCCACGGGACCCCCGTACACGCGCGTGCGCTCCGGCCACGCCGCGGCCAGCCGGTCCCGCGCCGCCGCTCCCGCCGCCGTGGCGGAGATGAGGCCGATCAAGGGGCAACTCCTTCGGTACGGCTGTGCGGCCTCGCGCCCCACAGCAGGAAGACGGGATTGGTGGCCGCCAGCCGGGTCACGTCCCCCGGCAGCGGCGCGAGCCGCGAGGACTGCAGCAGCACCCCGTCGCACTCCAGTCCGGCGCCGAGCAGCGCCTCGCGCGCCGCCGGCACCCGGTCCAGCGCGGCCACGGCCACGACCACGACGCGCCGGGCCCGGCGCGCGCACGCGCCGACGATCCCGGGCAGCCCGCGCCCGCCGCCGCCCACGAACACGGCGTCGGGGTCCTCGTCCAGCCCGGACAGCACCGCGGGCGCCGCCCCGTGCACCACCCGCACGTCGACACCGTGCGCGGCGGCGTTGGCACGGATGCGGTCCACCCCGTCGGGCGCCTTCTCCACGGCGGTGACGGCGGCACCCAGCCGCGCGCACTCCACGGCCACCGACCCGGAGCCCGCGCCGACGTCCCACACCAGGTCGCCGGGCCGGGGACCGAGCCGCGCCAGCGCCAGCGCCCGCACCTCGAACTTGGTGATCATGGAGTCGCGGTGGGCGAACTCCGTCTCGTCCAGCGCCCACCCGGCGGGCCCCGGCCCCGGCCCGGCGACCGAGCGGACCGGTCCCAGCACCCGCTGCCCGTCCAGGCACAGCACCACGCTCACCGCCCCGCCCCAGTCGCGCGCGGCGGCCTCGGCCGGCGTCACCCGCTCCACCCGCTCCTCGGGCGAGCCCAGCGCGGAGGCGACGACGAACACCCGCCCGTCCCGCGCCAGGGCGGCCCCCAGCTCCGCCGGACCCGCCCCGGGGCCGGTCAGCACGGCGACCTTAGGGTGCGCCCGGCACAGGTGCACCGCCGTCCGCAGGTCCCGCCCGTGGGCGCTCGCCACCACGGCGTCGTCCCACGGCAGCCCGACCCGCGCGAAGGCCGCCGCGACCGAGGACACCCCCGGCCGCACGTCCAGCCGCGCGGACCCGAACCGCTCGGCCAGCGCCCGCACGATCCCGAAGAACCCCGGATCACCGGAGGCCAGCACGGTCACCGGCCGCTCCTCGGCGACGTACCGCGCGACCGTGTCCAGGGCGGGCGCCAACGCCCCCAGGACCACCGTCCTCGCCCCCTCCGGCAGCCGTACGGCGTCCAGGTGCCGCCGCCCGCCGACGACCAGCTCCGCGCCGCCGGCCACGTCCTCGGGCAGCACGGAACCGGTCCCGGCGCCGACCACCGTGATCACGTGCTCGCACCCCGCGCCCGCAGCTCCCGGCGCGCCTGCGGGTCGGCCCTGCGATAGCCGTGGAAGTGCCCCGGGTGGTACAGGTGCGAACGCGTGCCGTGCGCGTCGAGGGCCGGGCCGACCAGGAAGAGCGTGTGCTTCCAGAGCCTGTGCTCCTTGACCGTCTCCTCCAGCGTCCCGATCGTGCACCGCACGACCAGCTCCTCGGGCCAGGTGGCCTGGTGGGCGACGACGACCGGCGTCTCGGTCGGGTAGCCGCCCTCCAGCAGCTCCCGCACCAACTGCCCGCTGCGGGCGGCCGACAGGAAGACCGCCATGGTCGTCCCGTGCTTCGCGAACTCCCGGACCTCCTCGCCCGGCGGCATCGGTGTCTTGCCCCCGCCGAGCCGTGTGAGGATCACCGACTGCGCGACCTCCGGGATCGTCAGCTCCCGCTGCGCGAGCGCCGCGACCGCCGAGAACGCGGAGACACCGGGCACCACCTCGGTCGCGATGCCGATCTCCGCACACCGGTCGAGCTGCTCCTGCGTACCGCCCCACAGCGCCGGGTCCCCGGAGTGGACGCGAGCCACCCGCAGCCCCTCCTCCCGGGCCCGCCGGTACACGGCGACCACGTCCTCCAGCGACATCGTCGCCGAGTCCAGCACCTCGGCGCCCTCCCGCGCGTGGAGCAGCACGTCCGCGTGGACGAGGCTCGCCGCCCAGATCACCACGTCCGCCTCGGCGATGGCGCGCGCCGCGCGGAACGTCAGCAGATCGGCGGCGCCGGGACCGGCACCGACAAACGTCACCCTGGCCTCGGAATCCATCGTGCTCCGTCCTCTCCTGTGCGTCCTGCGCATATTTACTGCGGTTGCTGCTGTCGTACGCGCGTGAACGCGGTGCGATCGGATACCAAGGGCCCATGGCGGTCTTCGTCGCGCTCGGCGCGTTCCTGATGACGCTGGCCGGCGGCTGGACGGCGCAGCGGGTGACCGACCGGCGCCACCTGGTCCTGGGCCTGGCCGGCGGCCTCATGCTGGGCGTGGTCGGCCTCGACCTGCTGCCGGAAGCCCTGGACGCGGCGGGCGACGAGGTGTTCGGCGTCCCCGCCGCCCTGCTGCTCTTCGTCGCCGGGTTCCTGCTCGCGCACCTCGTGGAGCGCCTGCTGGCGGCCCGCCGCGCCGCACACGGCGCCGACGAGCACGGGCACCGCTCGCCCGAGGTGGGCCTGACGGCCGCCGCCGCGATGGTCGGCCACAGCGCGATGGACGGCGTGGCGATCGGCGCGGCCTTCCAGGTCGGCGGCGGCATGGGCGCGGCGGTGGCGCTGGCCGTGATCGCCCACGACTTCGCGGACGGCTTCAACACCTACACGCTGACCAGCCTCTACGGCAACGCCCGCCGCCGCGCCGTCGCCATGCTCGTCGCCGACGCCCTCGCCCCGGTCCTCGGCGCGTCCTCCACCCTGCTCTTCACCATCCCGGAGCAGGCGCTCGGCGCCTACCTCGGCCTCTTCGGCGGCGTACTCCTGTACCTCGCCGCGGCGGAGATCCTCCCCGAGGCCCACCACGAGCACCCCGCCCGCTCGACCCTGCTGTGCACGGTCGCGGGGGCGGCGTTTATCTGGCTGGTGGTGGGCCTCGCGGAGTGAGCGTCGGGAACGGGAGGCGGTCACAGCTTCCCGCCCCGCCCGCCCTCGCGCCGGGCGGGCGCGATGAGCGTCGACAGATACGGCAACGGTGCCCCGTCCAGCTCACCGGCGGGCCGTACGGACTCCTCCGGCAGCCCGAGCGCCGACCCCCACACGGCGTCGTCGAGGCGCCCGCTCTCCCGCAGCGCCTCCGCAACCTCGGCCGCCTGCCGGCCGAACTTGTAGGCGACGACCGTGCCGGGCCCGTGCAGCGCCTCCTTGAGCACGGCGGCCCCCGCCGTGACCGGCACCAGCGTCAACGGCTCGGTGCCCTCGGTCAGCACCGCACCCGACCGCGCCGCGAGATCCTGCATGGCGGTGATCCCGGGCACGGTCTCCACGACCGTCCCCGGCACGAGCGCTCCGACGGTCTGCGCGAGATAGGTGAAGGTCGAGTAGACGTTGGGATCGCCGATGGTCGCGAAGGCGACGGTGGCATGCTCCCGCAGCAGCCCGGCCACCCGCTCCCCGGCCGCGTCCCAGGCAGCCTCGCGCCGCGCCCGGTCGGCGCGCTCGTTCAGCGCGAACACCACCCGCACGACGTTCTCGGCGCCCACGTAGTGCAGCACGGTCGCCTCGGCGCGCCCGCGCTCGCCGCCGTCCGTCCCGTCGGGAGCGGCCATCACGGGGACGACGACGACATCGGCGTCCCGCAAGGCGTTGACCCCCTTCACGGTCACCAGCTCGGGGTCCCCGGGCCCGACCCCCACCCCGATCAGCCTGCTGCTCATGACGTCCGGCACCTCTCCACGAACCGACGGGCGACACCGGGCTCGGCCGCCCAGTGCGTGTGCAGATAGCTCGCGTGCACACCGCGCTCCACGAATCCCTCGACGCGCCGCTCGGGCGCCCGCATCCCCCACGCCGGCGCGGCCCCGGCGCCCGGCTCCACCACCGTCCGGTGGAACTCGTGCCCCCGCATCCGCGTCCCCGCCCCGGCCAGCACGCTGTCCGACACCGCCACCGCGGCCCGGTAGCCCAGCGTCAGCCGCTCCGACATCCGCGCGGAGGCGTCCAGCACCCCGCACATCGGCAGCCCGTCCAGCTCCCGGCACAGATACAGCAGCCCCGCACACTCGGCGGCGACGGGAGCGCCGCTCAGCGCCAGCTCGGCGACGGACTTCCGCAGCCCCTCGTTGGCGGACAGCTCGGAGGCGTACACCTCGGGGAAGCCGCCCCCGACGACGAGCCCGGCGGTCCCCTCGGGCAGCTCCTCGTCCCGCAACGGATCGAACGTCACGACCTCGGCCCCGGCGGCGGCGAGCAGCTCGGTGTGCTCGGCGTAGGAGAACGTGAAGGCGGGTCCGCCGGCGACGGCGACGCGGGGCGTCGACCTCTCGACCGACCGAGCCGGGTGGTGGGTGGTCGGGCGGTGGGTGGGCACAGGCCCGGGGGTCCAGGGGGCGGAGCCCCCCGGCAACGGCCCGGCAGCCCGCGCCAACCCGACCAACGCCTCCAGGTCACACCCCGCGGCAACCTGCGCACCCATCGCCGCCACGGCGTCCACCGCATCCGAGCCCCGCTCGGCGACAGGCACCAGCCCCAGATGCCGCGACGGCACGTCGACCCGCGCGGCCCGCCGCAAAACCCCGAGCACCGGCACCCCGACGGAGTCCACCGCCTCCCGAAGCAACGCCTCGTGCCGGTCCGACGCGACCTTGTTCAGGATCACGCCCCCGATCCGCACCTCCGGGTCGAAGGACACGAACCCGTGCACCAGCGCCGCCACCGACCGCGACTGCGACGACGCGTCCACGACCAGCACCACCGGCGCCCGCAGCAGCTTGGCGACCTGCGCGGTGGACGCCAGCTCGCCCTCCCCGGCGGCACCGTCGTACAGCCCCATCACCCCCTCGACCACGGCGATGTCGCACCCGCGCGCCCCGTGCAGGAACAGCGGCCCGACCAGCTCGGGCCCGCACAGGTACGCGTCGAGGTTGCGCCCCACCCGCCCGGTCGCGAGCGCGTGGTACCCGGGGTCGATGTAGTCGGGCCCGACCTTGTGCGGCGACACGGCGAGCCCGCGCCCGGTGAGCGCGGCCATCAGCCCGGTGGCGACGGTGGTCTTGCCGCTCCCGGACGAGGGCGCGGCAACGACCAGCCGGGGAACACCGGAGTCCGGGGAGGTCACCACTCGATGCCCCTCTGCCCCTTCTGCCCCGCGTCCATCGGATGCTTGACCTTGGACATGTCGGTGACGAGATCGGCGAAGTCCACGAGGGCGGCGGGCGCGTTCCGCCCGGTGATCACGACGTGCTGGGTCCCCGGCCGCTCCCGCAGCACGGACACCACCTCGTCGGTGTCGACCCAGCCCCAGTGCATCGGATAGGCGAACTCGTCCAGCACGTACAGCTTGTACGTCTCGGCGGCCAGGTCCCGCTTGACCTGCTCCCAGCCCTCCCGGGCCTTCTCCTCGTTGTCGAGCTGCGCGTCGCGCTGGACCCAGGACCAGCCCTCGCCCATCTTGTGCCAGTCGACGGACCCGCCCTCGCCGCTGGCGCCCAGCACCCGCAGCGCGTTCTCCTCGCCGACCTTCCACTTGGCCGACTTGACGAACTGGAACACCCCGATCGGCCACCCCTGGTTCCAGGCGCGCAGCGCCAGCCCGAAGGCGGCGGTGGACTTGCCCTTCCCGACGCCGGTGTGCACGACGACCAGCGGACGATTGCGCCGCTGACGGGTCGTCAGCCCGTCGTCCGGTACGACACTCGGCTTGCCCTGCGGCATTACGCAGCCCTCCTGCTGCCCTGAACGTCCTTCACGAGAGAGGCGATCGAGTCCGCCCGCAGCTCGTCCAGCGTCACCGCGGTACCGCCCAGCTCACCCGCGAGCTGCCCGGCGAGCCCGAGCCGCACGGGCCCCGACTCGCAGTCCACGACGACGGAGGCGGTGCCCTCGGCGGCGAACAGCCGCGCCGCACGCGAGGCCAGCGCGACAGGCTCCGGACCGCCCGTCGCCCGCCCGTCCGTCACCACCACGACCAGCGCCCGCCGTGCCGGATCCCGCAGCCGCTCCACCCGCAGCACCTCGTGCGCCCTGAGCAGCCCGGCGGCCAGCGGTGTACGCCCGCCCGTCGGCAGCGACTCCAGCCGCACCGCCGCCGCGTCCACCGACGAGGTCGGCGGCAGGGCGACGTCGGCGGCCGACCCCCGGAAGGTCACCAGCCCCACCTTGTCCCGCCGCTGGTACGCGTCCAGCAGCAGCGACAGCACGGCACCCTTGACGGCACCCATCCGCTGCCGCGCGGCCATCGAACCGGAGGCGTCCACGACGAACAGCACGAGGTTGCCCTCACGCCCCTCACGGCTCGCCTGCCGCAGATCGTCCCGCCGCACCACCAGCCCCGGCCCGCTGCGGCCCCGCGCCCGCTGGTGCGGTGCCGCGGCCTGCACGGTGGCGGCCAGGTGCAGCTTGGTCAGCGCCCCCCGGGGACGCCGGGCCCCGATGGTCCGCCCGTGCTCGGTCCGCGCCCGCGAACGGCGCCCCGCGGCACCCTCCCCGAGCCCCGGCACGCTGAGCACCTTGGTCCGGAACGGCTCGGCGGCCCGCGCGGGGGACCGCTCACCGGCACCACCGGAGGGCTGCGGCTCGCCACCCTCCCCGGCCTCGGGGCGCGCGGTGGCGTCCCCGTCCCCCTGGGGCGCGTCGTCGGGCTCGGGCCGGCCGCCGGGACCGCCGCCGGGACCCGGACCGGGATCGTCGTCCCCGCCTCCGTCCCCGTCCCGCCCGTCCGACCCGCCGAACTCCTCCAGCGTCTCGTCCAGCTTGTCCTCGTCGAGCCCCGGCGCGTCGAACGGATTGCGCCGCCGCCGGTGCGGCAGCGCCAGCAGCGCCGCCTGCCGTACGTCTTCCGCGAGCACCTCCGTCCGCCCGGCCCAGGCCGCGAGCGCGGTCGCCGTCCGCGCCATCACGATGTCGGCCCGCATGCCGTCCACCTCGAAGGCCGCACAGGTCGCCGCGATCTGCCGCAGCGCCCCGTCGCCCAGCCGCACCGACGGCAGCAGCTCCCGCGCCGCCACGATCCGCGCCCGTACGGCGGCCTCCTCGTCGGCCCAGCGCGCGGCGAAACCGGCCGGGTCGTCGTCGTACGCCAGCCGGCGCCGCACGACCTCCACGCGCTGGTCGGGCTCGCGCGAGGCGGCGACCTCGACGGTGAGGCCGAAGCGGTCGAGCAACTGCGGGCGCAGCTCGCCCTCTTCGGGGTTCATGGTCCCGACGAGCAGGAACCGCGCCGCGTGCCGCACCGACACGCCCTCGCGCTCGACGTAGGAGGCGCCCATCGCGGCGGCGTCCAGCAGCAGGTCCACGAGGTGGTCGTGGAGCAGGTTGACCTCGTCGACGTACAGGATCCCGCGGTGCGCGTCGGCCAGCAGCCCCGGCTCGAAGGCCTTCACGCCCTCCGCCAGCGCCCGCTCGATGTCCAGCGCGCCCACCAGCCGGTCCTCGGAGGCCCCGACGGGCAGCTCCACCATGCGGGCCGGACGCGAGGCGAAGGCATGCGGCTCGTGCGGGCCGTCCGGGCAGCCCGGGTCGGGGGAGCCGGGGTCGCAGGAGAAACGGCACCCGGAGACGACGTCCACCTCCGGCATCAGCGCCGACAGCGCGCGCACGGCCGTGGACTTCGCGGTGCCCTTCTCGCCGCGCACCAGCACACCGCCGACGGCGGGTGACACCGCGTTCAGCAGCAACGCCAGCCGCAGGTCGTCCTGGCCCACGACGGCCGTGAACGGGAACGGGGTACTCACTTGTCGTCGCCCTCCAAGTCGCCTTCGAGCTCCAGATAGGTGGCGCGCAGCCGCTCCAGCGTCTCCGCGTCCGGTTCGGCCCACAGGCCGCGGTCGGCCGCCTCCAGCAGCCGTTCCGTGATGCCGCGCAGCGCCCACGGGTTGGACTTCTTCATGAACTCCCGGTTCTCCGCGTCGAAGACGTACTCCGCGCTGAGCTTCTCGTACATCCAGTCGTCCACCACCCCGGCCGTGGCGTCGTAGCCGAAGAGGTAGTCCACGGTGGCCGCCATCTCGAAGGCGCCCTTGTAGCCGTGGCGCCGCATCGCCGCCATCCACCTGGGATTGACCACCCGGGCTCGGAAGACTCTGTGCGTCTCCTCGCCCAACGTCCGCGTCTTCACCTGGTCCGGAGTCGCGGAGTCCCCGACGTACGCCTCCGGACTCTCTCCCGTCAGGTGCCGCACCATCGCCACCATGCCGCCGTGATACTGGAAGTAGTCGTCCGCATCGGCGATGTCATGTTCACGCGTATCGACATTCTTCGCCGCCACCGCGATCCGCCGGAACGCCGTCTCCATGTCGCCGCGCGCCGCCCGCCCGTCAAGACCGCGCCCGTAGGCGTAGCCGCCCCACACCGCGTACACCTCCGCGAGGTCCGCGTCGCTGCGCCAGTTCCGGGCGTCGATCAGCGGCAGCAGACCCGCGCCGTACGCGCCCGGCTTGGAGCCGAAGATGCGGGAGGTCGCCCGGCGGCGGTCGCCGTGCTCGGCGGTGTCCTCGTCGGCGTGCGCGCGGACGAAGTTCCGCGAGGCGGGCTCGTCCAGCTCCGCCACCGCCCGTACCGCGTCGTCGATCAACCCCACCACGTGCGGGAACGCGTCCCGGAAGAAGCCCGAGATGCGCACCGTGACGTCCACGCGCGGCCGGCCCAGCTCCGCGAGCGGGACCACCTCGAAGCCCGTCACCCGGCGCGACGCGTCGTCCCAGACGGGACGGCAGCCCAGCAGCGCCAGGATCTCCGCGATGTCGTCGCCCTGGGTGCGCATCGCCGACGTGCCCCAGACCGTCAGGCCGACCGACTTCGGGTACTCACCGGTGTCGGTCAGGTAGCGCTGCACGAGCGAGTCGGCCAGCGACTGACCGACCTCCCAGCTCAGCCGGGACGGGATCGCCTTCGGGTCGACGGAGTAGAAGTTCCGGCCGGTCGGCAGGACGTTGACCAGGCCGCGGGTCGGGGAGCCGGACGGACCGGCCGGGACGTAACCGCCGTCCAGGGCCCGCAGGATGTGCCCGATCTCGTCCGTGGTCCGGGCGAGCCGCGGCACGACCTCCGTGCAGGCGAACTCCACCACCGCGACCGCGTCGGGGAGTTCGGCGCCGAGCACGTCGCGGACCAGACCCGGCGCCGCCGCCGCGTCCCACGCCCGCAGTTCCATGCCCTCCGCGATGCGCCGGCACAACTGCTCCAGCAGGTCGATCGCGTCCGCCGCCGACCGGGCCGGGCCGTCCACCAGGTCCGTCAGCTCCGCCGGCACCTTCACCGGGGCGCCCGGCTCGGCCAGCAGCTCCTTCTCCACCAGCCCGAAGTGCTCGGCCAGGGACGCCCGCAGCCCCGGCAGGGCGTTCGCCCGCCCGCCCCACACCTGGGAGGCGCGCAGCACGGCCAGCACCAGGTTGACGCGCGGCTCGCCGACCGGACCGCCGCCCAGGACGTGCAGGCCGTCGCGGATCTGCACGTCCTTGATCTCGCACAGGTAGCCGTCGATGTGCATGACGAACTCGTCGAAGTCGTCGTCGTCCGGCTGGTCGTCCACGTGCAGGTCGTGGTGGAGTTCGGCCGCCTTGACCAGCGTCCAGATCTGCGCGCGGACCGTCGGCGCCTTCGCCGGGTCGAGGTCGGAGACGAGCGCGTACTCGTCGAGGAGCTGCTCCAGCTTGGCCAGGTCGCCGTAGGTGTCGGCGCGGGCCATCGGCGGAACCAGGTGGTCCACCACCGTGGCGTGTCCGCGCCGCTTGGCCTGGGTGCCCTCGCCGGGGTCGTTGACGATGAACGGGTAGACCAGCGGCAGGTCGCCGAGCACGGCGTCCGGTGCGCAGCCCGCGCTCAGGCCGAGGCCCTTGCCCGGCAGCCACTCCATCGTGCCGTGCTTGCCCATGTGCACGATCGCGTCGGCGCCGAAGCTGTTGTCCAGCCAGCGGTAGGCGGCCAGGTAGTGGTGCGACGGCGGCATGTCGGGGTCGTGGTAGATCGCGATCGGGTTCTCCCCGAAGCCGCGCGGCGGCTGGATCATCACCACGACGTTCCCGAACTGCAGGGACGCCAGCACGATGTCGTCCCCGTCGACGTACAGCGACCCCGGCGGCTCGCCCCACGCCCGCGTCATCGCCTCCCGCAGCTCCGGGTCCAGCTTCTCGAACCAGGCCCGGTAGTCGGCCAGCGGCACCCGCGCGGGCGCGGCGGCGAGCTGGTCCTCGGTCAGCCACTCGACGTCGTGACCGCCGGCCTCGATCAGGCGGTGGATCAACTCGTCGCCCCCGGACGGGTATCCGGTGACCCCGTACCCCGCGTCCCTGAGCGCGTCCAGCACCCGCACCGCCGACGCGGGGGTGTCCAGGCCGACCGCGTTGCCGACGCGGGAGTGCTTGGTCGGGTACGCCGTGAAGACCAGCGCGAGCCTCTTGTCGGCGTTCGGCTTGTGCCCCAGCGCCGCGTGCCGTACGGCGATCCCGGCGACCCGTCCGGCCCGCTCGGGGTCGGCGACGTACACCGGCACGTCGTCCGGACCCTGTTCCTTGAAGGAGAACGGCACCGTCACCAGACGCCCGTCGAACTCCGGGATGGCCACCTGCATCGCCGCGTCCATGGGGGACAGTGCGGCGTCGGAGTCCTGCCAGGCGGCCCGCGAGGAGGTGAGGCAGAGCCCCTGCAGCACCGGCACGTTCAGGTCGGCCAGGGCCCCGATGTCCCAGGCCTCCTCGTCGCCGCCCGCCGAAGCCTGCGAGGCGTGCGCGCCGCCCGCCGCGAGGACGGTGGCGACGAGGGCGTCGGCGCGGCCCAGCAGCTCGTACAGGCCGGGGTCCGCGCCGCGCAGGGAGCCGCAGTACACGGGCAGGGCGTTGGCGCCGCGCGCCTCGATCGCGTCGCACAGCGTGTCGACGAACGCGGTGTTGCCGCTGAGCTGGTGGGCGCGGTAGAAGAGCACGCCGACGGTGGGGCGGCCCGCCACGACGTCCCGGGACCCGTGGACGCCGTACTCCGGCATCTTCCGCGGTTCGTCGAAGCCCTCGCCGGTCAGCAGCACCGTGTCCGACAGGAACCGGGCGAGCTGGGTGAGGTTGTCCGGGCCGCCCTCGACCAGGTAGCGCAGCGCCTCGGCCACCACTCCGGCCGGGACCGACGACTCGGCCATCAGCTCCGCGTCCGGCACGCTCTCGCCGCCCAGCAGGACGGTCGGGAGGCCGGCGGCCTTCAGCGCGGCGAGTCCGTCCTCCCAGGCGCGCTTGCCGCCGAGCAGGCGCACGACGGCGAGGTCCGCGCCCTCGACCAGGCCCGGCAGCTCCTCGCGGACGTCGACGCGGGTCGGGTTGCCGATCCGGTAGGCGGCGTCCGACGCGCGGGCCGCCAGCAGGTCCGTGTCGGCGGTCGACAACAACAGCACAGTGCTCATGCGGGCGCTCCCGGTGGAATGAAGGGCAGTCCTTGCGGCGCGCCGGACTCGATGAGCCGCCACAGCGCGTCGGTGTCCGCGTGGTGTTCGATCAGGTCGCCGAGGCGGTCGAGCTGCTCCTCGCGCAGCGCGGCGAACGAGGTGTCGGGGGCCGGCACGAAGCGGCGGCCCGCGGCGGCGGCCACCTCGCGCAGGAACGCCCGCCGGAAGCCGTCCGACTCCAGCGAGCCGTGCCAGTGCGTGCCCCAGGTCTGTCCGGCCCGGCAGCCGTCCAGGAAGGGGTCGCCGCCCACGACCTCGGCGACCCCGTGGTGGATCTCGTACCCCTCGACGCGCTCGCCGAGGGCCTCTCCGACGGGCCGCGCGAGGGTCTTCTCGCGGGCGAACCGCACCCGCACGGGCAGCAGTCCGAGCCCGTCCACGTGCCCGGCGCGGGACTCGACCTCGTCCTCGATGTGCTCGCCGAGGAGCTGGAACCCGCCGCAGATCCCGAGCACCGGGCGCCGCTCGGCGGCCCTGCGGGCGATCGCGTCCGCGAGGCCCCGCTCCCGCAGCCACCGAAGCGCCCGCACCGTCCCGCGCGTGCCCGGCACCACCACCAGGTCGGCGTCGGCGAGTTCCTCCGGCCGGTCCACGAACCGGACCACGACGCCCGGCTCGGCGGCCAGCGCGTCCACGTCCGTGAAGTTGGACATCAGCGGCACCGCGCACACGGCGATCCGCAGCACGTCCTCGCCCACCGGCGGGGCGACGGCCGACTCCCGCACGCTCCCGCGCAGCGAGACACGCAGCCCGTCCTCCTCGTCGATGCCGAGCCCGTGCCGGAACGGCAGCACGCCGTAGGCCCGCCGCCCGGTGAGGCCGTGCAGCATCTCCAGCCCCGGCTCCAGCAGCGAGACGTCGCCGCGGAACTTGTTGACGAGGAACCCGGCGACCAGTGCCTGGTCCTCCGGCGCCAGCAGCGCCACCGTGCCGAAGAAGGAGGCGAAGACGCCCCCGCGGTCGATGTCGCCGACGACCAGGACGGGCAGCCCGGCGCCCCGGGCGATGCCCATGTTGACGATGTCGGTGCGGCGCAGGTTGATCTCGGCGGGGCTGCCCGCCCCCTCGCAGATCACCACGTCGTAGGAGGCGCGGAGTTCGGCGAGCGAGTCCAGCACGGTGCCGAGCAGCCGCTGCTGGCGCCCGCCGTGGTAGCCGCGGGCGCTCATCTCGCCGACCGGCCTGCCCAGCAGCACGACCTGGCTGCTGCGCTCCCCGCCGGGCTTGAGCAGCACGGGGTTCATGTGGGCGGTCGGCTCCACCCGGCAGGCCTGGGCCTGCATGGCCTGCGCCCGCCCGATCTCGGCGCCCTCGCGGGTCACGAACGAGTTGAGGGACATGTTCTGTGCCTTGAACGGCGCCACCTTCACGCCCCGGCGCACCAGCCAGCGGCAGATGCCGGCGGTGACGACGCTCTTGCCGGCGTCGGAGGTGGTGCCGGCCACGAGCAGGCCACCGTTCATGACGTACGTCCCTTCGTGACGATGCCGTGCGCGAGCAGCCGCGCGCCCGCGCACACGCCCAGCGCCAGCCAGCCCACGCGCCGGGACAGCCGTACGGCACGGTCGATGTCGCCGGAACCGGCCCGCACGGGGCGGCCCGCGGCGCCGTTGAGCACGGGCCGGTGCTCGACCCGCCCGCCGTAGGAGAGCGTCCCGCCGAGCCGCACGCCCAGGGCGCCCGCGAAGGAGGCCTCGACGGGCCCGGCGTTGGGGCTCGGGTGCCGGTGGGCGTCCGCGCGCCAGGCCCTCGCGGCGCCGCGCGGACGCCCACCGGCCACGGTGGTCAGGACGGCGGTCAGGCGGGCGCCCGGCCAGCCCGCGAGGTCGTCCAGGCGGGCCGAGGCCCAGCCGTAGCGGCGGTACCTGGGCGACTTGTGGCCGACCATGGCGTCCAGCGTGTTGACCGCCCGGAAGCCGAGCAGCCCGGGCACTCCCGCCACGGCGCCCCACACCAGGGCGCCCACGACCGCGTCCGAGGTGTTCTCGGCGACGGACTCCACGACGGCCCTGGCGATCCCGTCGGCGTCCAGCGCCTGCGGGTCCCGCCCGCACAGGTGCGGCAGCCGCGCCCGCGCCGCCTCGACGTCCCCGGCCTCCAGGGCCCGGCCGATCGCGGTGGCCTCGCGGGCGAGCGAGGTGCCGCCGACCACGGCCCAGGTGGCCGCGCCGGTCAGCGCGACGCGGGCGGCGGGGGAGCGGCGTACGACGTGCGAGGCGGCCGCACCGAGGGCGGCGGCGCCACCGGCGCACACGGCGGTGTGCACGGCGCCCCGGCCCCGGTGGTCCCGCCACAGCACCCGTTCCACGGCGCCCGCGGCACGGCCGAACGCGGCGACCGGGTGTCCGCGGCGCGGGTCGCCGAGGAGGAGGTCGCCGAGGAGGCCGGCGGCGGCGCCGTACGCGAAGACGCGTCCGGCACGCACGGGCTCAGCCGGTCACACGGTCGGGGAAGCACCTGGCACGGGGTGTCGAACGGTGGCGGCAGCCGGGCATCGCGTCATGTCCTCACTCAGGGTGTCCACGCCCTGGTTCGAAGAGTCCGGCGGTGAGAGTTCCTGGCTCCCGGGGGGGGTCCTGATCCCCGGTCACAGTGGCGGGACCGCGCCGGATTCGCACCGGGCTTCCTCTCCTGCCGCCGTAGATGGCCCCGGAAGTCCACCACGGCCCGCGAACACCCGTCAACCTGGCGTTGACCTGCGGCGGGGGAGTGTGCGGAGGCCCACACCCGTGAGGTGTGCGCCGGAACGCGCAGAGGCGGGGCGCGGAACGGTGCGAGTCCGTTCCGCGCCCCGCCCCGGGCGTGCGCGGCAGTGCCGGGGGCGCTCAGGCGACGATCAGGTAGATCCCGTACGCCACCGCAGCCGTGCAGGCCGCGAAGCACGCGTACGCGCCGGTGACCGCGAGGGCCGCGGAGCCGCCCTGCGCCGCGGCCCGCTCCTGGCGGGAGAGGCCGACGATGCCGAGGGTGAACAGGCCCACCAGGGCCACCGTGACCACGAGGCTGACGCCGAAGACGGAGCCGAGGGCTGCCCAGTCGATGCTCATGGAGGTTCGCTTCCTTCGTACCCGGGACGGGGGCTCAGACGGTGGTGGCCGAGGGGGCCTTGGGGTCGGCGGCGGGCGGGGCCGGGACGGTGGCCGTGAGGTCCTCCGTCACGCCCGCAGGGGGCGGTGCGACGGCGGCCATGGCCGTGGTGACCACACCGGCGGGCTCGGCCGCACCGACGGGCCCGGCCGTCGCGGCAAGCGTGGCCGACGCGGGCTCGTCCGTGTCGACGACGTTGGTGTGGTCGACGACCTCGCGGCGGGAGATCCGCCAGATCGCGTAGCTGGAGGCGACCAGGAACACCGCGACGAGGGCCGTGCCCCAGTCGCCCGCGCGGCAGACCCACTCGGCGAGCGCGGCGACCAGGGCCGCGGCCGGCAGCGTCAGGCCCCAGGCGACGAACATCCGGGTGGCCGTGGACCAGCGGACCACGCCGCCCTTGCGGCCGAGGCCCGCGCCCATCACCGCACCGGAGACCGAGTGCGTGGTGGAGAGGGAGAAGCCGAGGTGGGAGGAGGCCAGGATGACCGTCGCGGCGCTGGTCTGGGCGGCGAAGCCCTGCTGCGGCTGGAGGTCGGTCAGGCCCTTGCCCATGGTGCGGATGATGCGCCAGCCGCCCAGGTAGGTGCCGAGCGCGATGGCGAGGCCCGCGCTCAGGATGACCCACACGGGCGGGTCGGAGTCGGGGGCGAGCGCGCCGCCGGCGATCAGGGCGAGGGTGATGATGCCCATGGTCTTCTGGGCGTCGTTGGTGCCGTGGGCCAGCGAGACCAGGCCGGCGGAGGCGATCTGGCCGGCGCGGTAGCCCTTCGCGGCCGCCCTGCCGTCGGCCTTGCGGCCCAGCGAGTACGTCATGCGGGTCGCGAGCATCGCCGCGACGCCGGCCACGATCGGGGCGGCGACGGCGGGCAGGAGCACCTTGGTGACGAGTACGTCGCCGTTGACCGCGCCGATGCCGGCCGAGGCGACGGCGGCACCGATCAGGCCGCCCATCAGGGCGTGCGAGGAACTGGACGGGAGGCCGACCAGCCAGGTCAGCAGGTTCCAGAGGATCGCGCCGACCAGGGCGGCGAAGATGACCTCGGGACGGATGCCGGTCTCGTCGACGAGACCTTTGGAGATCGTGTTGGCGACCTCCACCGAGAGGAAGGCGCCGACAAGGTTGAGGACGGCGGACATCGCCACCGCCACCTTGGGCTTGAGCGCACCGGTCGAAATGGTCGTTGCCATCGCGTTCGCGGTGTCGTGGAAACCGTTCGTGAAATCAAACGCGAGTGCGGTTACCACCACAATCGCGAGGATCAGCGAGAAGCTTTCCATTTACCCAGGCAATCGTTCGAGGTCGTTGGCGCGACGAACGTAGGTAACCAGGGTGAACGGAAGATGAACTGGGCAGGGCGCCACGGTGACCGGAAGCGGTGCCGAAGCCTCCCTCTGCGTGCCCGTTCCGGTGCTCTCCGGAGACGGCCCTGGCAGGATCGCCGGAAGGCCGTTCGGCGGCGGAGGCGAGGGGCGCGCGGGCGGCCCGGGAGGAGGCGGCGACTGTGACGAATTCGCGGGCCACGGAGGCGGACGCGGCCAAGGGGACGGACTCGGCACCGGGCCGGAAGCCGGCCCGGGGGCCGGCGGGGGAGGGAGCCCGGGGGCCGGTGGGTGAGGGGACCAGGGAGTCGGCCTGGGCGGAGCTGGTCGCGACGGCCCGGCGGACGGTCGCCGACGGCCTGGTGGTCGGCACCTCCGGCAACGTCTCGGTACGCGTCGGCGACACGGTCCTGGTCACCCCTTCGGGCGTGCCCTACGACCGGCTGACCCCGGCCGACGCGACCGGCGTCGACCTGGACGGACGCCAGGTGCTCGGCACCCTCGTCCCCACCAGCGAACTGCCCATGCACCTGGCCGTCTACCGCGCCGACCCCGGCGCCCGCGCCGTCGTCCACACCCACGCCGTGCACGCGACGGCGGTCTCCCTGCTGGTGCCCGAACTGCCGCCGGTGCACTACATGACCGCCGCCCTCGGCGGCCCCGTCCGGGTCGCCCCGTACGCGGCCTACGGCACCGGCGAACTCGCCCGCGGCATGCTCGACGCCCTCGCGGGCCGCACCGGCTGCCTGCTCCGCAACCACGGCACGCTCACCTACGGCACCTCCCTCGACCAGGCCTACGACCGCACCGCCCAGCTCGAGTGGATGTGCCGCCTGTGGCTGACGGCCGCCTCGGTGCCGGGCCACTCGCCGTCCCTGCTGACACCGGCCCAACTGGCGGAGGCCGCCGAGCGGCTGAGCGGGTACGGCCAGTAGGGCCGGCGCGAGGTGCGTGCCGGGCGCCTCAGGGGGTACCGGCTACGGGACACGAGCACCTCGTCACCCACCGTCACGCGTCCACTGGCCGCCCGAGTACTCCCCCAGGAGACTGGCCCCATGCGCACTGTCACCGCGACGGCAGCCGCCGTCACCGCAGCCCTGGCGACCGGGGCGGCGAGCGTCGTCGCAGGCCGGCTGGCCAGCGACGCCGCGCTCAAGGCGACCCCCGGCCGTCCCCTGCCCACCGAGCCCCGGCTGACCGTGCACGGCACCGCCGCCGGGCAGATCACCCTCACCCGGGACCTGGCCGCGCTGCGCCCGGGCCGGTACGGGCTGGCCGGCGACGGCTCCCACGCGGTCGTCGGCCCGGTCCTCGGCACCGCCGAACACGGCGCCGACACCGTCGTACGCCGCCTCGAACGCGTCACGCACGGCACCCTCCGCACCGGCGACCGGGTGTGGATGACCCCGAACCTGTACGTCGGCAACCCGGGCACCGCCCTCGGCCTGGACCACACCGACGTCGAGGTACCGGGGGAACTCGGGCCGCTCCCGGCCTGGTTCGTGCCCGGGGCCCGGCCGACCTGGATCATCGCCGTGCACGGCCTGGCCGCCACCCGCGAACACGCCCTGAACCTGATCGCTCCCCTGCACCGCAGGAACGTCGCGGTGCTCGCCCTCGCCCACCGCGGCGACGTCGGCGCCCCGCCCTCTCCCGACGGAGTGCACCACTTCGGCGAGACCGAGTGGCGCGACGTGGACGCCGCCGTCCGCTACGCCGTCGACCACGGCGCCCGCAAGGTCGTCCTGCTCGGCTGGTCCACGGGCGCCACCATGGCCCTGCGTACCGCCGCGCTCTCCGGCGTGCGCGAGCGCATCGCGGGGCTCGTCCTGGACTCCCCGGTGCTCAGCTGGGAGACCACCCTGCGTGCCCTGGCCGCCGCCCGCCGCACGCCCGCCGCGCTCCTCCCGCTCGCCGTCCGGGCCGCGCAGGGCCGCGCCGGTCTGCACGCCGACCGGGACGCCGGCATGGCGGGTCTGTACCGCCCGTCGGTGCCCACCCTGATCTTCCACGGCCCCGACGACGCGGTGGCCCCCTGGCGCTTCTCCCGCCGCCTCGCCGACACCCACTCGCGCCTGGTCGCCCTGCACACGGTCCGCGACGCCCCGCACGGCGCCATGTGGAACGCCGACCCCGAGGGCTACGAGGAGGCCCTGCGCCGCTTCATGACCCCGTTGGTGTGACCCCCTGGTGCGACCTCGCGAGTGCGACCTCGCCAGTGCGACCCCGGCTGTGCGACCGCGGCGGCGTGACCCCCGCGCCCGGGGCCGGCGGGCCGCGTCGGGCGACCCCGGTCGCGTCGCCGTCCCGGCCCGCGTCGCCGCGGCCGCCTCCGGTGCCGTACCACTGGCCTGATCCGGTGCCCGGACAGGTCCGTCGAGCCCCGCGCCGACCGCTCCAGGAGGCCGCCGGGGACGTCCGTTTGGGTTTTCGGACCGTCAACCGGAAGACTGCACCCGTGACGTCCCGTATCCCGCGCGACTCCAGGCTTCGACTTGTCCGCCCGCGACCCCTGGCCGCCGCCCCCCGAGCGATCGATCAGCGGCGTCCGCGCCGCCCCGCGCCGCGCCCCCCGGAAGGCACACCAGCCCGGTCGGAACTGGCCGGAATGGCACGTTCCGGTCTCGCCGACGCGGCCCGTGTCGCCCGCTGGGCCGACTCCGCCCTCGGCCCCGGCCGCGGCAGCGCGACCGCCGACGGCAAGGCCACCCTGTCCGACGCCACCGCCGCCCACGCGGCCCGCGAACTGGGCCTCACCGTGGCCAAGGTCCGGGCCGACTGGGACACCGCCCGCCTCGCCGGACTGATCGAGGTGCACGGCGACACCGCCCGCCCGGGCTGGCGCCTGCGCGCCTGGAACCGCGACGACAGCGCCGTGCTGCGCGGCTGGGTCGCCCTCTTCGACGCCTGGTCGCTCGCCCAGCCCGAACCCGCCGGGGAACCGGCGGCCGTCGCCGAGGTCGTCTCGGCGATGCCCCAGGTGCTCTCCTTCCTCCAACTCTCCGCCGGACCCGTCCCCGTGGCGCAGCTCCTGGACCTGCTGGAGCAGCGCGTCACCGAACTGCGCACCGAGCGCTGCGAGGTGCCCTACGGCCCCGGCCCGGAGGCCGGCACCGCGGGAGCGGTCCCGCCCGCCGAGGACCCCGACACCCCGCTGGCCCCGCTGCTGGACTGGGCCCTGCACGCCCTCGCCTCCGTCGGCGCCCTCACCTGCGGCGACGGACACGCCACGCTCACCCCGCTCGGGAGCTGGGCGGTCTGGGTCAAGCTGGAGCAGATCTGCGTCGCCGCGCAGAGCCCCGCCGGCAACATCGAGCAGTCGGCCGAGGGCATGCTCCGCGGCTGCGCCCGGCTCCGCCCCAACGCCGCCCGCGACGAGTACCGGGCCTGGCTCGCCGCCCGCCCCGTCGGCAGCGCCGTCGCCGAACTGCTCGGCGCCGCCCGCGGCGAGGACGCCCTGCTGCGCGGCCTCGCCTTCGACGCGCTGCGGGTCGTCGGCGCCCCCGCCGAGCCGGACGTGCGCGGCGTCCTCGACGAACCGACGCTGCGCCCGTACGCCCTGCTGTGGCTGGCCGAGCACGACGGTGCCGACCCCGAGGACGCCCACGAGGTCCTCACCCGCACGGAGGCCACCTGGCTGTGGGTGGACACCGCGGCGGCCGTCGCCGACCACGGGGAGGCCCCGCTGCTCGTGCGGCACCTGGAGTCGGCGGTGCAGCCCACCGTCCCGGCCCTGCTCGACGAGGTCCGCGCGGTCGGCCACCCCCGCACCGTGCAGGTCCTGGTCGCGCTCGCGGCCGCGCATCCCGACCCCGCGCTGGCCAAGGCCGTGCGCCGGGCGGCCTTCCAGGTCCACACCGGGGCCGGCTGAGCCCGGAGCCCCCTCCGTGGGTGCAGCGCCGGAGGCTACCCGAGTGCCTCCGGCGCGTACGTCCCGAAGCTCCAGACGTTGCCCTCCAGGTCGCGGGCCATGTAGTCCCGGGAGCCGTAGTCCTGGTCGGTCGGGGGCATGAGGATCTCCGCGCCCTGCTCCACGGCCCGCCGGTGGTGGGCGTCGACGTCCGCCACCACGACGTACACCCCCGAGACGCCGCCGTTCTTCATCGCCTCGTCGAAGCGGCCGCCCTTGCCCTTCGAGCCGAGCATGACCACGCCGTTGCCCTGGCCCAGCTCGGCGTGGGCCACCGAGCCGTCCTGGCCTTCGTAGACCGCGATCTCGGTGAAGCCGAAGGCCGTGGTGAGCTGCCGGATCGCCGCCCTGGGGTCCGCGTACCGGAGCGTCGGGCAGATGCTCGGACGCCCGCTGTCATTGCCTGCCATGCCGATCACTTCCTTGTGAGCCGGTGGTTCGTCGTCGGGACCTGGCCAGGTCCGCGGCCGGAGCCGCTTTCGACTCGTTCGCCCAGTCTTGCACCGGCCACTGACAACGCACGGGCACCGCTCGGACGGCCCCCGGCGACGCTCGCGGGAAAACAGGTTGCACCGCCCCGTTAGACTGGCCCCCATGGCCATTCTCCTCGTGCATTAGACGGCGGGAACCTCCACAGCCGCCCACCCCGCCAATCCACCCGCCCAGGAGTCTGACCGTGATCTCCGCTTCCGGCATCGAGCTGCGCGCCGGTGCCCGCGTCCTCATCGAAAGCGCCACCTTCCGCGTCGCCAAGGGCGACCGCATCGGCCTGGTCGGCCGCAACGGCGCGGGCAAGACCACGCTCACCAAGGTGCTGGCCGGCGAGGGCCAGCCCGCCGCCGGTGCCGTCACCCGCTCCGGCGAGGTCGGCTACCTCCCGCAGGACCCGCGCACCGGCGACCTCGACGTGCTGGCCCGCGACCGCATCCTGTCCGCCCGCGGCCTGGACGTCCTGATCCGCAAGATGCGCGAGAACGAACAGCGCATCGCCAACGGCCAGGGCGCCACCCGCGACAAGGCGCTGCGGCAGTACGAGCGCCAGGAGACCGAGTTCCTCACCAAGGGCGGGTACGCCGCCGAGGCCGAGGCCGCCACCATCGCCGCGGCGCTCAACCTGCCCGACCGGGTGCTCGGCCAGCCCCTGCACACGCTCTCCGGCGGTCAGCGCCGCCGCATCGAGCTGGCCCGGATCCTGTTCTCGGACGCCGACACGCTGCTGCTCGACGAGCCGACCAACCACCTCGACGCCGACTCGATCGTCTGGCTGCGCGACTACCTCAAGACCTACCGCGGCGGCTTCATCGTCATCTCCCACGACGTGGAACTGGTCGAGACGGTCGTCAACAAGGTGTTCTACCTGGACGCCAACCGTTCGCAGATCGACGTCTACAACATGGGCTGGAAGCTGTACCAGCAGCAGCGCGAGGCCGACGAGAAGCGCCGCAAGCGCGAGCGCGCCAACGCCGAGAAGAAGGCCGCCGCGCTGCACTCGCAGGCCGACAAGATGCGCGCCAAGGCCACCAAGACCGTCGCCGCGCAGAACATGGCCCGCCGCGCCGACAAGCTGCTCAGCGGCCTGGAGGCGGTCCGCCAGTCCGACAAGGTCGCCAAGCTCCGCTTCCCGGAGCCCGCGCCCTGCGGCAAGACCCCGCTGACCGCCGAGGGCCTGTCGAAGTCGTACGGCTCGCTGGAGATCTTCACCGATGTCGACCTGGCCATCGACAAGGGCTCCCGGGTCGTCATCCTCGGCCTCAACGGCGCGGGCAAGACCACCCTGCTGCGTCTGCTCGGCGGCGTCGAGAAGCCCGACACCGGCCAGGTGATCGAGGGTCACGGGCTCAAGCTCGGCTACTACGCGCAGGAGCACGAGACCCTCGACCCCGAGCGCACCGTCCTGGAGAACATGCGCTCGGCCAACCCCGACCTGGACCTGGTCGAGGTCCGCAAGACGCTGGGCTCGTTCCTGTTCTCCGGCGACGACGTCGACAAGCCCGCGGGCGTCCTCTCCGGCGGCGAGAAGACCCGTCTCGCCCTGGCCACCCTCGTGGTGTCCTCGGCGAACGTGCTGCTCCTGGACGAACCCACCAACAACCTCGACCCGGCCAGCCGCGAGGAGATCCTCGGGGCGCTGCGCACCTACAAGGGCGCGGTCGTCCTGGTCACCCACGACGAGGGCGCCGTCGAGGCGCTCCAGCCGGAGCGGATCATCCTGCTCCCGGACGGCGTGGAGGACCTGTGGGGTGCCGACTACGCGGATCTCGTCGCGCTCGCCTGAGCGTGGCGCTCGCCCGGTGGTCGTCTTCGCTTGATCGTCGCCTTCGCCCGGGCGTCGTCTTCGCTTGATCGAATGGATGATCCACCGGTATGGATCATTCGGCCGATCCGTGATCCACCATCTGTGTGAGATCTCCTCATCAAGAGGTGTGTCCTACATCGATTTCGCGGCCGGGGCCCCTTTGCCGGGGCCCCGGCCGCGACGCCTTTCTGACCTGGACCTACGCGGAGAAACCCGTTCGGCCGAACGCGCCCGATTCTCTGGAATCACCGATTCCGTATGTGGGGGCCCGCTCCTGTCGTCACATCCTTGTCTCATCGACCTTGCCGAATGGGTGGCCATGAGCGCCATGAGGGGTGATCATGAGGAGTACCAGAGCGCACTTCCCATGAGGAGGCACGGGTGGCCGAGACTCTGAAGAAGGGCAGCCGGGTGACCGGCGCCGCGCGCGACAAGCTCGCGGCAGACCTGAAGAAGAAGTACGACGCCGGTGCGAGCATCCGGGCGTTGGCCGAAGAAACCGGCCGCTCGTATGGCTTCGTGCACCGCATGCTCAGTGAGTCGGGCGTCACGCTCCGAGGGCGTGGCGGGGCTACCCGGGGCAAAAAGGCCTCATCGGCCTGACGTTCCGGGCGGCCCCCGACTTCGAAGGCGATTCGAAAGCGATGGTGGCCACCCGGTCGGTCGTCCGGCCTTCCGGGTGGTTACTGTGCAGTCACTCAGCCCTGCCGTCGCACGGCGCAGTCCGCGCCCGGCGGGGACGACGACCGCACCCTTCGGAGGCGCCCCATGGCTTCGCCCGCCCACGACCCCGCACTCGACCGGGACGGCGTGCGGCTCACCGTCGACGACGCGATCGCCACGGTGACGCTGACCAACCCGGCCAAGCGCAACGCGCAGAGCCCCGCTCTGTGGCGGGCCCTCACCGAGGCCGGCCGACTGCTGCCGGGCTCCGTCCGGGCCGTGGTGCTGCGTGCCGAGGGCAAGTCCTTCTCGGCCGGGCTCGACCGGCAGGCGTTCACGCCCGAGGGCTTCGACGGGGAACCGTCGTTCATCGACCTCGCCCGGGGCGGCGACGCCGAGCTGGACGCGACCATCGCCGAGTACCAGGAGGCGTTCACCTGGTGGCGGCGCAGCGACCTCGTCTCGGTCGCCGCCGTGCAGGGACACGCCATCGGTGCCGGTTTCCAGCTTGCCCTCGCCTGCGACCTGCGGGTCGTCGCGGACGACGTGCAGTTCGCCATGCGCGAGACCAGCCTGGGCCTGGTGCCGGACCTCACGGGCACCCACCCCCTGGTGTCCCTGGTCGGATACGCCCGCGCGCTGGAGATCTGCGCGACCGGGCGCTTCGTCGCGGCCGAGGAGGCCGTCGGTACCGGCCTGGCCAACCTCGCCGTCCCCGCGGACCAGCTCGACGGCACGGTGCACGACCTGGTGTCCGCGATCCTGGCCGCACCGCGCGACGCCGTCGTCGAGACCAAGGCGCTGCTCCAGGGCGCCCGGACGCGGGACTACGAGACCCAGCGCGCCGCCGAACGGGCCGCCCAGGGACGCCGGCTGCGCGACCTGGCGGGGCTCGGGGAGTAGGGCGCTCCCCGCGGCGCAGCCCCGCCACCGTTCCTCCGGCCCGCCGCGCCCGTGGCGCGCGTCCGCGCAACCCCGCCTAACGTGGTGACAGGACTACGACCGGAAGGGACGTACGGGCATGAGTGACATGGAGAGCCACCGGAGCGGACAGGACACGGTCGACACCCCCGGCACGGCCAAGGCCCAGTCGGTCCGGCGCGGCGGCGGTGCCCCCGGCACCCGGGGACGCACCACCATCGCCGACGGCGTCGTGGAGAAGATCACCGGAATGGCGGCACGCGACGTTGCCGGTGTCCACGCGATGGGCAGCGGCATGTCGCGCACCTTCGGCGCCGTGCGCGACCGGGTCCCCGGCGGGGCCAAGTCCGGGGTGACCCGCGGCGTGAAGGCCGAGGTCGGCGAGAAGCAGACCGCCCTCGACCTGGAGATCGTCGTCGAGTACGGCGTGTCGATCGCGGACGTGGCCCAGGACGTGCGGGAGAACGTGGTGGCGGCGGTGGAGCGGATGACCGGTCTGGAGGTCGTCGAGGTGAACATCGCCGTGTCCGACGTGAAGCTGCCCGACGAGGAGGACGAGGAACCGGAGCCCAGGATCAAGTGACGCGGACCGAGACCGGAAGGGACGAAGCGGTGGACGAGGGGATCGCACCATGAGCATGGCCGTGGTCGGCATGATCGCCGGCATGGCACTGGGCTTCGCCGGATACTTCGGCGGGTTCGGCGCCTTTCTGCTGGTGGCGGCCCTGGGAGCCGTCGGGTTCGTCGTCGGCCGCCTCCTGGAGGGCGACATGGACCTGGGCGACTTCTTCCGCTCCCGCGACGACCGCCGGCGGTGACCGGCGTGAGCGACGCGGCCGGCGAGCTGCTGGAGCCCCTGGCCCGGGTGGCGCCGGGCGAGCGCGGTGCCACCCGGATCGCCGACCGGGTCGTCGCCAAGATCGCCGCGCGGGCGGCGCACGAGGCCCTGGGCCCGCTCCACCCGAACGCGGCCCGCCCGTACGCCACCGTCGTCGTCCACCACGACACCGCCCGCGTCAGTGTCCACCTCGAACTCGACTACCCCTGTGACATCGGCGCCCGCTGCGGCCGGGTGCGTCACCAAGTCGTCCAGCGGGTACGCGCGTTGGTGGGCATGGCGGTGCCGGAGGTCGCCGTCCGGGTGGAGCGGCTGCACCTGGCGGCGGAGTACAGCGCGAGGCAGGGGAGGACCCGATGAGCGAGCCGCAGGGCGCCGGGACCGGGGAGGGCAGCACCCAGCGCCTGCCCGTGGTGGAACGCGGCAGCGGACCCTACGCGGCCCCGGCGCCGGACGACCAGGGACCCGGCGCCCCGGACGCGCCCGCCGTCGGCCGGGCCGGCCGCTTCTGGTCCGCGCGCCGCGTCCCGGCCGGAATCGTCGCCCTCCTGCTCCTGCTCCTCGCCGGAGCCTTCCTCTACGACGTCGTCGCCGTGCGCGCCGGGCGGGCCGCCCTCGGCTGGCGCCAGGACCTGGCCCGGCAGCTCGCCGAACGGCCCGTCGACGACACGTGGGTGCAGGTCGGTGCGGGAGTCGCCGCGGCCCTCGGGCTCTGGCTGCTCGTGCTGGCCCTCACCCCGGGGCTGCGCCGGCTGCTGCCGATGCGCCGTACCCACCCCGGCGTGCGCGCCGGGCTGCACCGGAACGCCGCCGCCACCGTCCTGCGCGACCGGGCCATGGAGGTCTCCGGGGTGCAGTCGGCACGCGTGCGGGTGCGCCGCCGCCGGGCCCGGGTACGGGCGCAGTCGCACTTCCGGGAACTGGACGACGTACGGGCCGACCTGGACGGCGTGCTCGACGACGCGGTGCGCGGCCTCGGCCTGGCCCGGCCGCCCGCCGTGTCGCTGCGGGTGAAGCGCCCCGGACGGAAGGGGTGAGCGCGGTGCTCACAACGGTGAACCGGGCGCTGACCGCCCTGGTGGGTCTGATCCTGCTGGCGCTCGGCGGCGTCGTGCTGGCCGTGGGATTCGACGCGCCGATGCCCTCCTGGTGGCTCCACCGGGGGCCGCACGACGTGCTGCTCAGTGACGCCGAACGGACCCGGTGGCGGGACGCGGGCTGGTGGTGGCCGGTCGTCATCGCCGCGCTCGCCGTCCTGCTGCTGCTCGCCCTGTGGTGGCTGGTCGCGGTGGTACGCCGCCGCAGGCTCACCGAGGTCCTCGTCGACACCGGGGACGGCGAGGGCGCCACGCTGCGCGGCAGGGCGCTGGAGGACGTCCTCGCCGGTGAGGCGGAGCGCGTGGACGGCGTGGAGGGCGCCGGCGTGCGGCTCATGGGCCGCCGCGACGCCCCGGCGGCCCGCGTCCGGCTGCTCCTGGCCCCGCACGTGGACCCCGGCACCGCCCTGCACGACCTCACCACCCGGGCCCTCGCCCACGCCCGCACCTCGGCCGCCCTGCCGGCCCTCCCGGCGGAGGTCCAACTGCGCGGCGTCAAGCACGGGGCCGAACGCGTGAGCTGAGACCGACGGGGCAGTCCCCCGTCCGGCCTAGAACCCGTGCCGTACGCCGCCGTCCACCGGCAGCATGACGCCCGTGAGGTACGACGCCGCGGGGGAGAGCAGGAACGCGCAGGCGCGGCCGAACTCGTCCGGGGTGCCGTAACGGCGCAGGGGGATGCGGGACTCGGTGGCCGCCCTGGTCGCCTCCGGGTCGGCCGACAGGCCGTCCAGCTCGCGCACCCGGTCGGTGTCGATGCGCCCAGGCAGCAGGCCGACGACGCGGATGCCGCGCGGGCCCAGCTCGTCGGCGAGGGACTTGGCGAAGCCCGCCAGCCCCGGGCGCAGGCCGTTGGAAATGGTCAGACCCGGGATCGGCTCGTGCACCGAGCCCGACAGCACGAAACCGATCACCCCGCCGTCCTCCAGCTCGGCCGCGGCCGACCGCGCCAGCCGTACCGCGCCGAGGAACACCGACTCGAACGCCGCCTGCCACTGCTCGTCCGTGTTGTCGGCGACGAACCCGGGCGGCGGCCCGCCCACGCTGATCAGTACGCCGTCGAAACGGCCGAAGTGCTCACGCGCCGTCGCGATCAGCCGTCCGGCGGCCTGCGGGTCGGCGTTGTCGGCGGCCACGCCGGCCGCCCCCGGTCCCAGCGCCGAGGCCGCCGCCGCGGCGCTCTCCTCGTCCCGGCCCGTGACGACCACCTTCGCCCCGTCGGCGAGCAGTTCGCGCGCGGCGGCGTTGCCCAGGCCCCGGGTGGCTCCCGTGACGACGTACACCCGGTCCTTCAGTCCAAGATCCATGGCCCTATCCTGCCCCCTCGTGCCCGGACGGGGCGAGGGCCGTGTCACCGGGCCGACCGGGCGGAACCGCAGGACCACCCACGTCTACACCGCGGCGGGTTCCGGACGCGCCGGCTCCGTGTCCTCGCCGGCCTCGCGCTCGCGCTTCTCGCGGCGGACCAGGAACCACCAGCCGACCGGTACGGCCGCGGCGAACAGCCACCACTGGATCGCGTACGCGTAGTTCAGCGCGGCGTTCTCGTTGCCGGGCCCGCCGATCGGCTCGGGGCTGTTGTCCTTGGGCTCCGGCGTCTTCAGGACGACGTACCCGCCGAGCACCCGGGCGCCCAGGCGCTCGGCCTGCTGCTCGCTGTTGATGAGCATGACCTGCCGGTCCGGCAGGCCCTCGAGGTCCTTGATGCCGCTCGCCTCGGTCGTCTCGTCGGGCATCAGCCGCCCGGTGACGGTGATCTCGCCCCGGGGCGGCGCGGGGATCTCCGGGAACTCCGTCTGGCTCGGGCCGTCCGCGGGGATCCAGCCCCGGTTGACCAGCATGACCTTGCCGTCGTCCAGCACGAACGGGGTCAGCACGTGGTAGCCGATGTTGTCGTCGGAGTCGGTGCGGCGGCGGACGACAACCTCGTGCTCCGTGTCGAAGCGGCCCGTCGCGGTGACGGTCCGGTACCGCTCACGCGTGGTGATCTTCTTGCCGGGTGCGGTCAGCGACTCCACGGGCGCCGGCGCCGCCTCGAGCGCGCGCGCGACCAGGTCGTTCCGGGCGGTGCGTTCCTCGTAGCGGTGCATCTGCCAGAAGCCCAGCTTGATCATCGTGGGGATGAGCAGCACGGCGATCAGCGTGAGGATCACCCACTGGCGGGACAACAGGAAGCGGTACACGCGTCGACGGTACCTCGGCCGGGATCGGCCCTCGCGGGGAGGTCCCCCCCGGGAGGGCCGCGGTCAGACCTTGTCGACGATGCCCGCCCTCCCCTCGGCGCGGGCGCAGTGGGCGCCGCAGAACCAGTGGCCGTCGACCTCGACGCCCTGGCCGATGATCTGCACCCGGCAGTGCTCGCAGATGGGTGCCATCCGGTGGATCGCGCAGGAGAAGCAGTCGAAGACGTGCACCGCTCCCTGGGCGTGGACCTCGAAGGTCATTCCGTAGTGGTTGCCGCAGACTTCACATGTCGCCATGCGCCACAGGGTGGGCCGTGTCCGCGGACGCGGACGGGCGGACGCCGGGCGAGTCGCCCGGAATCACCCGTCCGTACGGCTCCGCGGCGCCGCGCCCGTCAGGAGGCGGCGTCCGCGGGCTCGACGTCCGCCAGCAGTTGCCCGAACGCCGCCTCGTCCACCACCGGCGTGCCGAACTGCCGGGCCTTGACCACCTTGGAGGTGCCCGAGTCCGGGTCGTTGGTGACCAGGAGGCTGGTCAGCCGGGACAGGCTGGTCGCCACGTGCAGGCCCGCCTCGACGGCACGGTCCTCCAGCAGGTCCCGCTCGACGGACGTGTCGCCCGAGAAGGCGACCCGCATGCCCTGCTTGAGTTTTTTGCCCGCTTCGTACCGGCCCGGGTTGGGATAGGGGCATGCGGGCCTTTTGCGGGAGGGGCGCCAACTGTTCGGCCGGTGGCTTCCGTAGCTCGCCTGCTGCCCGATCCGGGGCGCGGGACGGTCCGTCCACTCCGTCAGCGGCCGGCATTCGTGCAGGGGCAGCCGCACACCGCCCGCCGCCGCGGCCAGCAGGCTCGGCCGGAACGCCTCCGCCAGCACCCGCGCGTCGTCCAGCGCGTGGTGCGCCCGCCGCTGCACGACGCCGAAGTGCGCGGCCAGCGACTCCAGCTTGTGGTTGGGCAGCGGCAGGTCGAGCGCCTTGGACAGGGCGATGGTGCACAGCCGTTGCCGCACCGGCGCCTCGCGCCTCGCGCGCGCGTACTCGCGGGCGATCATCTGCCAGTCGAAGACCGCGTTGTGCGCGACGAGGACCCGCCCGTCCAGCCGGGCCGCGAACTCCTCGGCGACGTCCGGGAAGAGCGGCGCGTCCCGCAGCACGTCGCTCGTCAGGCCGTGTATCCACACCGGCCCGGGATCGCGCTCGGGATTGACCAGGGTGTACCAGTGGTCCTCGACCTCGCCGCGGGCGTCCAGGCGGTAGACGGCCGCCGAGATGATGCGGTCGTCGCGGGCCAGGCCGGTGGTCTCCACGTCGACGACCGCGTACCCCTGCGGATACGCGGCCGGCCACGCCGTGGCGGACGGCGCTGCGGTCGTACGGTCTTCGAGCATGGTCAATGAGGATACGGGCCGGGACCGACACTCCGGTCGCGCAGGTGCCCCGTGCCGTCAAGTTCCGGGCGCCAAGGGAGCGTTGCGGCACCCGGCGGGCGCACTCACCAGCGGATGGGCACCGGAAGCGCCGTCAGGAGCCCCGAGACCGCCACCACCACGCCCAGCGCGACGACCTCCGCGCGCGCGGGGGAGCAGGCGGACAGCGGATCGGCGGCGCGGCCCAGCCGGACCCTGGCCCACAGGGCGAGCACGGCGACGGCGGCCACCAGGAGCACCTTGGCGAGCAGCACACGACCGTACGCGGTGTCCGTGAGCTGCTCCAGGATGGTGCCCGCCGGCATCCGGCGCAGCGAACTGCACACCCCGGTCGCCGTGAGGGCGGCCAGCAGAACGGCCGCCACGCGCGCGTAGAGCCCCAGCAGGGCGGGCCCCGCCTCCGCGCCCCGCCAACGCCGCAGCACCCGCAGCGCGTACAGCAGGCCGCCCGCCCACAGCGAGGCGCACGTCAGGTGGACGAGGGTCAGACCGGAGCCGAGCAGCGGGCTGTACTCGGTCGTGGGGTGCGCGCGCAGCGCGTCCGCGACGATCACGGCGGCCAGCGGCCAGAGCTGGAGTCCGGGGCGGCGCGAGGTCGCGCACAGCCAGGCCGCGAGGAACCCGTTGACCTCCAGGAGCGCGAGCTTGCCGTCGCGGGAGGCGTACAGGCCGCCGACGTCGATGTCGGCGGCGGAGTCCGGCACCAGGTTCCCCGTGGCCACCACCGAGGCCAGCCCCAGCGCGGCGACGAAACCGGCGGCGGCCGCGTACGGGGACCAACTGCGCGGCCGGTCCCCGGGAGCGCCGGGCAGCGAGCGGGCCAGGCGGTGCACGAAGAGTTCGCCGAGCGGGACGCTCAGCGCGGCGAACAGCACCGTGCGCAGCAGGGCGATGCCGCCGGTGCCGGGAGCCTCGGCCTCCCCGGTGCCGTGCAGCGCGGGGGAGGGGCCGAGCACGGGTATCAGCGCGCCGAGCGCGACGAGCACGAGTACGGCCACGGTCCGGCCGGTTCCGGAGGGCCGCGAGTGGCGTCCGGTGCCGGTGGTACGGGACGGCGGGCGTATCGAAGTCACCCCAGGATCTTCACCAAGTCCTCAGATCCGGGCAAGTCCGGGCAGCGTTCACCCGTCCCGGGCCCGCTCGTGCCGCAGCTCGGGCCGGGTCACGCACCAGGAGACCGGCCGGGCGATGCCGCCGAGGACGTCGTCCGTGACAGGGATACCGCGGCACGACGGGGGCGGCGATCCCGGTGGAATCCGGACCGCCGCCCCTCGCCCAGAGGCGCGTGTGTTCACGCGCGCGTACCGGCTACCAGGTCACCGCGTCCAGCGCGTCGGCCATGCCCCAGCCGTAGAAGCCGTTGCGGTTCTTGGGGCCCTCGCACACGGCGTCGACCTTGCCGTCGCCGTCGATGTCGTACGGCTTGGTGCACGCCGTGGCGTCGGCCTGGGCGTACAGCAGGGCCTTGACCATCGCCGGGGAGGCGTGCGGGTGCGTCGACTTGATGAGGGCGGCGACACCCGCGACGTGCGGGGAGGCCATCGACGTACCCGCCATGTAGCCCCACTTGCCGCCGGGCAGCGTGCCCAGGATCAGTCCGCTGGTGGCGGGCGGCTCGGGCGTCTGGTAGGCCGTCGAGTCGCCGCCGGGCGCGGCGATGTCGATGACGCCCCGGCCGTAGTTGGAGAAGGACGACTTGAGGCCCTTCGCACCGGTCGCCGCGACCGTCACGACGCCCGGGAGCTGGGTCGGGATGTCCAGGCACTTGGACGGGTCGACGGTCCGGTCGCCGGGGGTGGTGTCGTTCGGCGAGGACGGGTCGGTGATCTCGTCGGAGGCGAGGTCGTAGTTCTCGTTGCCGGCCGCGGCGACGTTGACCGCGCCCTTCTTCTCCGCGTACCGCGTGGCCCGCGAGACGGCCTCGACGAGCGCCTTCTGGTCCGGGTCGTCCTTGCAGTTGAAGTACCACGGGTCGGTGTAATAGCTGTTGTTGGTCACGTCGACGCCGTGCTCGGCCGCCCACATGAAGCCGCAGACCACGGCCTCGGCGTAGAAGAAGCCGTCGGGGTTGCCGACCTTGATGCCGGACACCTTGACCCCGGGCGCCACGCCGGTCATGCCGATGCCGTTCTTGGCGGCGGCTATCTCCCCGGCGACGTGGGTGCCGTGCGGGCTCTCGGAGGCGCTCGGCCGCCAGGCGCCCTCGGTGGTGTCCGGCTTGCCCGCGACGCAGTTCACCGACGCCTCGCGGTCGAAGTTCGGGGCGAGGTCCGGGTGCGTGTCGTCGACGCCGGTGTCCAGGACGGCGACGGTCACCCGGCTGCTGCCGAGCGACTTCTCGTGCGCCTTGTCCGCCTTGATGGCGGGCAGGTCCCACTGCAGCGACTCCAGCGGGTCCTGGTCCCCGGCCTTGGCGGAGGAGGCCTGGGCGGCGGCTAGTTCCGCACCGCTGAGCACCTGCGGCGCGCCCGTGTCCGTCGTGGCGGCCGAGGGCAGCGGCGCGGTGCGGGTGGCACCGGCCGACTGCACGCCGGGCGCCTTGCGGACGCTCTTGGCGAAGTCGGGGTCGGCGGAGTGGACGACGACCACGCCGATCCGGTCGTACGACGTGACGATCGTGCCGCCCGCCTTGGCTATCGCGCGCCGCACGGCGGCCGAAGGGCCGTGCCCGGGGGAGACGTTGACGACGTAGCTCATCGAGGCCCCGTCGGCCGCCGCCGAGGGGGCGGCCTGCGCGGCGGGAACCGCGGCGGCCGGCGCGCCCGGCAGGAGCGCCAGCGACGCGGCCACGGCCAGGCCGGCCGGGATCGCGAGGGCGCGACGGTGACGCGGGTGGGGTGCGGTCATGCTTGGTGTCTCCAGTCCGTCGGGAAAGCTCGGGAATCTCGTGATGCCGGTGCGTGGCAGGGAGGCAGAGGTGCCCGCGGGACACGCAGGGGTGCCCGCGAGGCGTCGCTCACCGTGCTGTCCGACCCCTGCCCGCCCGGTGCGACCGGCACCGCGAGGGCGAGCCCGGGTCTGGAGCGCGGAGCACTCGGGGAACGCAGATGATCCATGGGGTCTCCACATCATCGGCAAAACGGCACCTGCCCGGACACGGGTGACAGGTCGGGCAGGTACATGACGTAGTGGTGCAGGGCGAAGCTATCCCCGAAGTCGCTGGCCAGCAATGACCCGCCGAGGGTGACTTCGGAAAGTGCCACGGGTGTTGAACCGGTCCCCCCGGGGCGCCGTGTCGTTGGACAGGGAGCCCGAGCACCATCGGCCCCCTGTGAGAACACCGAGGTCCAAGCCGTCATGTCCGTCGTACGAGGAGACTCCGTGGCCACCGACGCACCGCCCCCCTCGAAAGAGGAGCCCCCCTCGCAAGAGGAGCACCGACTCCCCTCCGCCGAGGAGTTCTCCGAAGTGCAGCAGAGCGCCGAGTTCGCCGAACTGCGCCGCTCCTTCCGCTCCTTCGCCTTCCCGCTGACCGTCGCCTTCGTCGCCTGGTACCTGCTCTACGTACTGCTGTCGAACTACGCCGGCGGCTTCATGGGCACCAAGCTCTTCGGCAACATCAACGTCGCGTTCGTCTTCGGCATCGCCCAGTTCGTCACCACGTTCCTCATCGCCTGGTGGTACTCGCGGCACGCCGCCGCGAAGCTCGACCCCAAGGCCGAGGCCATCAAGTCCCGGATGGAGGGCGGCGCATGAGCCCCGCACAGTCCGTACTCGCCGCCGAACTCGCCGCCAACGAGGCGAGCGAGCACCGGCCGCTGATCATCACGCTCTTCTCGGTCTTCGTCGTCGCCACGCTGTTCATCACCGTGTGGGCGGGCCGCCAGACCAAGGACGCCGCCGACTTCTACGCGGGCGGCCGCCAGTTCAGCGCCTTCCAGAACGGCCTCGCCGTCTCCGGCGACTACATGTCGGCCGCGTCCTTCCTCGGCATCGCCGGCGCCATCGCCCTGTTCGGCTACGACGGCTTCCTGTACTCCATCGGCTTCCTGGTGGCCTGGCTGGTCGCCCTGCTGCTGGTCGCCGAGCCGCTCAGGAACTCCGGCCGCTACACGATGGGCGACGTCCTCGCGTACCGCATGCGTCAGCGGCCCGTGCGCACCGCCGCCGGCACCTCGACGATCGTCGTGTCGATCTTCTACCTGCTGGCCCAGATGGCGGGCGCGGGCGTCCTCGTCTCGCTGCTGCTCGGCATCACCTCCGACGCCGGCAAGGTGCTCATCGTCGCCCTCGTCGGCGTCCTGATGATCGTGTACGTCACCATCGGCGGCATGAAGGGCACCACCTGGGTCCAGATGGTCAAGGCCGTGCTGCTGATCGGCGGCACCATCCTGATCACCTTCCTGGTGCTGCTGAAGTTCGACTTCAACATCTCCGACCTGCTCGGCAAGGCCGCCGAGAACAGCGGCGCCGGCTCCGCCTTCCTGGAGCCCGGCCTCCAGTACGGCGCGAGCGGCACCACCAAGCTCGACTTCATCTCCCTGGGCATCGCCCTCGTGCTCGGCACCGCGGGCCTGCCGCACATCCTGATCCGCTTCTACACGGTGCCCAACGCCAAGGCCGCCCGTAAGTCCGTGAACTGGGCGATCGGCATCATCGGCGCCTTCTACCTGATGACCATCGCCCTCGGCTTCGGCGCCGCGGCGCTCATCGGCAAGGACGAGATCGTCGCGTCCAACCCGTCCGGCAACACGGCGGCGCCCCTGCTGGCGCTGCACGTGGGCGGTGTCGACTCGGCCTGGGGCGCGATCCTGCTCGCCACGATCTCGGCGGTGGCCTTCGCGACCATCCTCGCCGTGGTCGCGGGCCTCACCCTCGCCTCGTCCTCGTCCTTCGCCCACGACATCTACGCCAACGTCATCCGCAAGGGGCAGGCCACCGAGAAGGAGGAGATGCGGGCGGCCCGCTGGGCGACCGTTTTTATCGGCATCGTCTCGATCGCGCTCGGCGCCCTCGCCCGCGACCTGAACGTGGCCGGCCTGGTCGCGCTCGCCTTCGCGGTCGCCGCCTCCGCCAACCTGCCGACCATCCTCTACAGCCTGTTCTGGAAGCGGTTCACCACCCAGGGCGCCCTGTGGTCGATCTACGGCGGCCTGATCGTCGCCGTCGGCCTGGTGCTGTTCTCGCCCGTGGTGTCCGGCGACCCGACGGCGATGTTCCCGGACGTCGACTTCGCCTGGTTCCCGCTGAAGAACCCGGGCCTCATCTCCATCCCGTTCGGCTTCCTGATGGGCTGGCTCGGCACGGTCCTGTCGAAGGAGGAGCCCGACAGGGCCAAGTACGCGGAGCTGGAGGTCCGGTCCCTGACCGGCACCGGCGCGCACTGACGGCGCCGCCCGGCCGGAACGGACGCGGCCGCTCGTAGATCCCTACGACGCGGCCGCGTCCCGCGTCGTGGGTTCGGGCGGCTGTCGATGTCGGACCCGTCACGTAGGCTCGACAGTGTCGGAGGAGAGAAGTGCTCCGCCGATCCGCGTCGAGGGAGGGGGCCACGTGCTCATCGACACCTACGGCCGAGTGGCCACCGACCTGAGGGTCTCGCTCACCGACCGCTGCAACCTGCGCTGCACCTACTGCATGCCCGAAGAGGGCCTCCAGTGGCTCGCCAAGCCCGACCTGCTCACGGACGACGAGATCGTCCGCCTGATCGACGTCGCGGTCACCTCCCTCGGCATCGAGGAGGTCCGCTTCACCGGCGGGGAGCCGCTGCTGCGCCCCGGCCTCGTCGGCATCGTCGAGCGCGTCGCCGCCCTGACCCCGCGCCCCCAGATGTCCCTGACCACCAACGGCATCGGCCTCAGGCGCACGGCGGAAGCCCTGAAGGCCGCGGGCCTGGACCGGGTCAACGTCTCGCTGGACACCCTGCGCCCGGACGTCTTCAAGACCCTCACCCGGCGCAACCGCCACAAGGACGTCCTGGAGGGCCTCGAAGCCGCCCGCGAGGCCGGACTGACCCCGGTCAAGGTCAACAGCGTCCTGATGCCCGGGCTCAACGACGACGAGGCCCCCGACCTGCTCGCCTGGGCCCTCGAGCACGAGTACGAACTGCGCTTCATCGAGCAGATGCCCCTGGACGCCCAGCACGGCTGGAAGCGCGAGGGCATGATCACCGCCGGGGACATCCTGGCCTCCCTGCGCACCCGCTTCGAGCTGACCGCGGAGGACGCCGGGTCACGCGGCTCGGCCCCCGCCGAGCGCTGGCTGGTGGACGGCGGCCCGCACCGGGTCGGGGTCATCGCCTCGGTCACCCGCCCGTTCTGCTCGGCCTGCGACCGCACCCGCCTGACCGCCGACGGACAGGTGCGCACCTGCCTGTTCGCCACCGAGGAGACCGACCTGCGCGCGGCCCTGCGCTCCGGCGCCCCCGACGAGGAGATCGCCCGCATCTGGCGCCTGGCCATGTGGGGCAAGAAGGCGGGCGCGGGCCTGGACGACCCGGCGTTCGTGCAGCCGGACCGCCCGATGTCGGCGATCGGCGGCTAGCCGACCCGAGCCCGTCACGCGTAGAGTTGCCGCACACCACAGGGGCCGCACCCTGGCAGGCGCGGCCCCGGGCCCCGGTCTGTCGAGAAGGCAGGCCGGGCGACCGCTGGCACGGTCGACGGTGTTACATCCGGCGCCCGGCTACAGGCCGTGCCGGTCGCTCCACCAGGAGCTGAGTGCGGCGCCGACCAGACGCCCCAGCAGCCCCATGAAGAACGACCGTGCGGCCTGGGCCGAGCGTTTCTCGTTTCCCTTCCGTCCATCAACCACGTGCGTCACTCCTGGGCACCCGCGTGCGCGGCCTGTTGCCGCGGACTCCGTTGCCGGGGCCTGGAGTTGCTCGGCGATGGTGGCCGGGCGCTGAAAGCATGCCACGGGCCACCGAGTACCCGGCATCGGAACAACGTGGTTCATCTGAGCTTTTCTGCGGCCCGGCACAGGCGCCGTGTCAGTGCTCGGGCGACTCCCACTCGGCGAGCAGGACCACGTCCTTCAGGAAGCCCCGCACCCCCAGGAACTGGGACAGGGACTCCCGGTGCTCGTCGCACGCGATCCAGGTCTTGCGGCGCTCCGGGGTGTGGAGCTTCGGGTTGTTCCAGGCCAGCACCCACACGGCGGCGGCGCGGCAGCCCTTGGCGGAGCAGATCGGGGTGGTTTCGTCACTCACGGTTTCATCTCACAGGCCCCCGCACATGGCGACGCCGAGCAGCCACGGGGGGAGCTGCCCGGCGTCGGTCCGTCGCTCCGACGGGGGATGCGGAGCGCGTACGAAGTATGTCACGGCCCACCCTTGGCGGAGCCCGGAACAACACGAATTCATCTGAGCAGTTCGTCGGTCTGGCGCGGAATCGACGCCGCCGCAAAGGGGCCCGCGATCACGACCGGCCGGGCGCGTCACCTGCCGCGCCGGGCCCCGGGTCGGCCGTGGCGCCCTCCGGAACGGGTTCCGCAGCACCCTTGCCGGCCCGGGGCGGCGTGATCATCGGAGGGGTCTGCGGCGTCACGAACGTCGACGGCAAGGATGGCGCGTTCTCGCGCCCGGCGTTGGCGATCACGACCGCGACGTACGGCAGCACCGCCCCGAGGACCAGGGCCGCGATCGCGACCGGCCGTTCCACGTTCCACAGGCAGACCGCGAGGATCACGGACGCGGTACGGACCGCCATCGAGATGACGTACCGGCGCTGCCGGCCGCGCACGTCCTCCTGGAGGCCCGTGCGGGCCCCGGTGATCCGGAACACCTCGGCACTGCCACCGGTACTCAGCTTCCGCATCTGGTTCCACCATCCGCCCGCATCGGACTCCCCGCCCCGCTCTCGTCCGCGGCCGCTCGGGGACGCGGGTCCCGGACAACTCACCACGTTACGCCGCGCCCGCGCCGCCCACGAGACCGGGGCACCCCGCTTCGACCGCGTCCTGTACGCCGTACGGCGCAGGCACCGGTGCCCCGTTCGGCCGTATGCGGCATGCGCCGAACGCGGTACGGCCGAACACTGGTGGCAATGCTCGCGTGGAGCCGGACGAGGAGGCAGCCATGGGCTGGTTGTGGGCGATCATCGTGGGATTCGTGCTCGGACTGATCGCCAAGGCGATCATCCCCGGCAAGCAGCACATGCCGCTGTGGCTCACCACGATCTGCGGCATGATCGGCGCGATCATCGGCAACGCCGTCGCCCGCGCGGCCGGCGTGGCGGCGACGCCCGGCATCGACTGGTGGCGGCACCTGTTCCAGCTAGTCGCGGCGATCATCGTGGTCGGCCTGGGCGACGCGGCCTACACCTCGATGCGCGGCAGGAGGCGACGCGAACGGGCCTGACGGTACCGCTTGCCGGCACTGGCCACCGGTACGGGCGAAGGGGCGGCCCGGCAGTCGCACGACTGCCGGGCCGCCCCTCACACACGCGCCACACACGCGCCGGCTCAGGCGCCCGTGACCTCCACCGCGGCCAGGTTCTTCTTGCCGCGGCGCAGCACCAGCCAGCGCCCGTGCAGCAGGTCCCCCTCGGCGGGGACCGCGTCCTCGGCGGTGACCTTGGCGTTGTTCACGTACGCGCCGCCCTCCTTCACCGTGCGGCGCGCGGCGGACTTGCTGGCCACCAGGCCGACCTCGGCGAGCAGGTCCACGACCGGGGCCGGCTCGGCGACCCGGACGTGCGGCAGCTCGGAGAGCGCCGCGGCCAGCGTCGCCTCGTCCAGCTCCGCCAGGTCACCCTGGCCGAAGAGGGCCTTGGACGCGGCGATCACGGCGGCCGTCTGGCCGGCGCCGTGCACCAGCGTCGTCAGTTCCTCGGCCAGCGCCCGCTGCGCTGCCCGGGCCTGCGGACGCTCCTCGGTCTGCCGCTCCAGCTCCTCCAACTCCTCGCGGGAGCGGAAGGACAGGATCCGCATGTACGTCGAGATGTCCCGGTCGTCCACGTTCAGCCAGAACTGGTAGAACGCGTACGGCGTGGTCATCTCCGGGTCGAGCCAGACGGCGCCGCCCTCGGTCTTGCCGAACTTGGTGCCGTCCGCCTTGGTCATCAGCGGCGTCGCGTAGGCGTGGACGGCGGCGTCCGGCTCCAGGCGGTGCAGCAGGTCGAGACCGGCCGTGAGGTTGCCCCACTGGTCGCTGCCGCCCTGCTGCATCGTGCAGCCGTACCTCCGGTAGAGCTGGAGGAAGTCCATCGCCTGGAGGAGCTGGTAGCTGAACTCCGTGTAGCTGATGCCCTCGGAGGACTCCAGGCGGCGGGCGACGGAGTCCTTGGTCAGCATCTTGTTGACCCGGAAGTGCTTGCCGATGTCCCGCAGGAACTCGATCGCCGACAGGCCCTCGGTCCAGTCGAGGTTGTTGACCATGACCGCGGCGTTCTCGCCCTCGAAGGACAGGAACGGCTCGATCTGACCGCGCAGCCGCCGCACCCAGCCCGCGACGGTCTCCGGCGAGTTCAGCGTGCGTTCCGCGGTCGGGCGGGGGTCGCCGATCTGGCCCGTGGCCCCGCCGACCAGCGCCAGCGGCCGGTGACCGGCCTGCTGGAGCCGGCGCACGGTGAGCACCTGCACCAGGTGCCCCACGTGCAGGGACGGCGCGGTCGGGTCGAAACCGCAATAGAACGTGACGGGACCGTCCGCGAGCGCCTTGCGCAAAGCGTCCTCGTCGGTGGACTGGGCGAACAGCCCGCGCCACTTCAGCTCGTCGACGATGTCCGTCACGGTTCTCGTGTCTCCTACGTGCTCATGCGTGCTTGCTGATCTTCGGGCAGTCGGGTGACGGCCGCCTACGAGGTTATACGCCCTGACTGACAGAGCTCATGTTGAAGTCGGGGACCCGCAGCGCCGGCATCGCGGCCCTGGTGAACCAGTCGCCCCACTCCCTGGGCAGCGTCTTCTCCGTGCGCCCCGCCTGCGAGGCCCGCCCCAGCAGGTCCACCGGCGACTCGTTGAACCGGAAGTTGTTCACCTCGCCGACGACCTCGCCGTGCTCGACGAGGTAGACGCCGTCCCGGGTCAGCCCGGTCAGCAGCAGCGTCGCCGGGTCGACCTCCCGGATGTACCACAGGCAGGTCAGCAGCAGCCCGCGCTCCGTGCCCGCGACCATCTTCTCCAGGGACAGACCCGGGTCGCCGCCGTCCAGGACCAGGTTGCCGATCGCGGGCGCCACCGGCAGGCCCGTCAGACCCGCGCTGTGCCGGGTGGTCGTCAGCCGGTGCAGCTCGCCCTTCCGGATCCAGTCGGTCGCCGACACCGGCAGTCCGTTGTCGAACACCGACTGGTCGCCGCCCGAGGAGTGCGCGACCACGAACGGCGCGCTCTCCAGGCCCGGCTCGTGCGGATCACTGCGCAGGGTCAGCGGCAGCGCGCCGAGCCGCTCGCCGAGCCGGGTGCCGCCGGGCTTGGAGAACACCGTGCGCCCCTCGACCGCGTCCCGCCCGGAAGCCGACCAGTACTGGTAGATCAGCAGGTCCGCGACCGCCGTGGGCGGCAGCAGCGTCTCGTACCGCCCGACGGGCAGCTCCACCCGCCGCCCGGCCCAGCCGAGCCGTACGGCCAGCTCGGCGTCGAGCGCCGCCGGGTCGACGTCCCTGAAGTCCCGCGTGGCCCGCCCCGCCCACGCCGACCGGGTCCGGTCCGGCGACTTGGCGTTCAGCTCCAGCGTCCCGTTCGGCTGGTCGTGCCGCAGCCTGAGCCCCGTCGACGTGCCGACGTACGTCGAGGTCATCTCGTGGTTCGCGAACCCGTACAGCTCCCGTCCGCCCGCACGCGCGCGTGCGAACGCCTCCCCGAGCGCCGGCGCGAAGTCGTCGAACACCGCCGACGAGGTCTCGGCGGGCGCGTCGGTGAAGTCCGGCGCCACCGCCCCGCCGGTGACCAGCGGCTGCGCGTCCTCGGCGGGACCGGCACCCCGCGCGGCGGCCTCCGCGGCGCGCACCAGGGGCTCCAGCTCGTCCAGGGTCACCGCCGAGCGGGAGACGACCCCGGACGCCGTGCCCTGCTGCCCGTCGACGGTGGCGACGACCGTCAGCGTGCGCCCGCGCGTGACGCCGTTGGTGGTGAGCGCGTTGCCCGCCCAGCGCAGGTTGGCGGTGGACTCCTCGTCGGCGATGACCACGCACCCGTCCGCCCGGGACAGCTCCAGCGCCCGCTCGACGACCTCGTGCGGCTTGTTGCTGCGGACGCTCATCGACCGGCCTCCTGCGTCGTGTTGAGAATGGTGACTCCCTTGAAGAGGGCGGACGGGCAGCCGTGCGACACGGCCGCGACCTGGCCCGGCTGGGCCTTGCCGCAGTTGAAGGCGCCGCCCAGGACATACGTCTGCGGACCGCCGACGGCCGCCATGGACCCCCAGAAGTCGGTGGTCGTCGCCTGGTACGCCACGTCCCGCAACTGCCCGGCGAGCCGCCCGTTCTCGATCCGGAAGAACCGCTGACCGGTGAACTGGAAGTTGTAGCGCTGCATGTCGATGGACCAGGACCGGTCCCCGACGACGTAGATCCCGCGGTCGACGCCCCCGATCAGATCCTCGGTCGACAGCCCGCCCGGGTCCGGCCGCAGCGACACGTTGGCCATGCGCTGCACCGGCACGTGGGCGGGGGAGTCGGCGTAGGCGCACCCGTTGGACCGCTCGAACCCGGTGAGCCTCGCGATCCGCCGGTCCAGTTGGTAGCCCACCAGCGTGCCGTCCTTCACCAGGTCCCAGGACTGGCCCGCCACCCCCTCGTCGTCGTACCCGACCGTCGCCAGCCCGTGCTCGGCGGTGCGGTCGCCCGTGACGTTCATCAGCTCCGAGCCGTAGCGCAGCTTGCCGAGCTGGTCGAAGGTGGCGAAGGAGGTGCCGGCGTAGGCCGCCTCGTAGCCGAGGGCGCGGTCCAGCTCGGTGGCGTGGCCGATGGACTCGTGGATGGTCAGCCACAGGTTCGACGGGTCGACGACCAGGTCGTACGGCCCCGCCTCGACACTCGGCGCCCGCATCTTCTCGGCCAGCAGCTCCGGCATCTCGGCCAGCTCCGCGTCCCAGTCCCAGCCGGTCCCGGTCAGGTACTCCCAGCCGCGCCCCGCCGGCGGCGCCAGCGTGCGCATGGAGTCGAACTCGCCGCTGGAGTCGTCCACGGAGACCGCGGTCAGCACCGGGTGCAGCCGCACCCGCTGCTGCGTGGTCACGGTCCCGGCCGTGTCGGCGTAGAACTTGTTCTCGTGCACGGTGAGCAGCGAGGCGTCCACGTGGTCGACCCCGTTCGCCGCCAGCAGCCGCGCGCTCCAGTCGGCCAGCAGCGCCGACTTCTCCTCGCCGGACACGCCGAAGGGGTCGATGTCGTACGCCGAGACCCAGGTCCTGTCGGCGTGCACCGGCTCGTCCGCGAGTTCCACCCGCTCGTCGGACCCCGCCGCCCGGATCACCCGCGCCGACAGCTTCGCCATCGCCACCGCCTGCGAGGCGACCCTGGCGGCGGCGTCCAGGGTGAGGTCCACACCGGACGCGAAGCCCCACGTACCGCCGTGCACCACCCGCACCGCGTACCCGAGGTCGGTGGTGTCCGAGGACCCGGCGGGCCTGGCGTCCCTGAGCCGCCAGGAGGCGCTGCGCACCCGCTCCAGGCGGAAGTCGGCGTGCTCCGCGCCGAGGGCACGCGCACGGGCGAGCGCGGCGTCGGCGAGGGCGCGTAGGGGGAGTGCCGTGAAGGCTTCGTCGATGCGGTGGGGCACCTGCGTCTCTTTCTGTCGACGGGACCGGTCGTCTGCCGCGACACCGGGGGCTGGGCCGCATCATGTCGCGTCGGCGGTCCGGCGACCACACCTTTCCCGCCGCGCCCCGGACCGGTTCTGTAGGGACCCCACAGACAGCCCCGTAAGCCACTGTGGGTGCCCGAGTCTCTGGGGGAGGCCGGGGACCGATAGGTTTTCGAGGAAGCCGCCTGCCGTCCCCGTCCGCCGTACGGGTGCCCGGGTGGGCGGGACGACCGTTAGGGAAAGGGTGATCCGTTGAGCCGCTCGGTTCTCGTCACCGGAGGAAACCGGGGCATCGGCCTCGCCATCGCCCGCGCTTTCGCCGACGCCGGCGACAAGGTCGCGATCACGTACCGCTCGGGGGAGCCGCCGGAGGGTTTCCTGGCCGTCAAGTGCGACATCACCGACAGCGAGCAGGTGGAGCAGGCCTACAAGGAGATCGAGGAGACCCACGGTCCCGTCGAGGTCCTGATCGCCAACGCCGGCGTCACCAAGGACCAGCTCCTGATGCGCATGTCGGAGGAGGACTTCACCTCCGTCGTCGAGACCAACCTCACCGGCACCTTCCGCGTCGTCAAGCGCGCCAACCGCGCGATGCTGCGCGCCAAGAAGGGCCGCGTCGTCCTCATCTCGTCGGTGGTCGGGCTGCTCGGCTCCGCGGGGCAGGCGAACTACGCCGCCTCCAAGGCCGGCCTGGTCGGCTTCGCGCGCTCCCTCGCCCGTGAGCTGGGGTCGCGCAACATCACCTTCAACGTCGTCGCGCCCGGCTTCGTCGACACCGACATGACCAAGGTGCTCACCGACGAGCAGCGGGCGAAGATCGTGTCGCAGGTGCCGCTGGGGCGGTACGCGCGGCCGGAGGAGATCGCCGCGACGGTGCGGTTCCTCGCCTCGGACGACGCTTCGTACATCACTGGAGCCGTCATCCCCGTTGACGGCGGACTGGGAATGGGTCACTGATCACCATGAGCGGAATTCTCGAGGGCAAGCGCGTCCTGATCACCGGTGTGCTGATGGAGTCCTCCATCGCCTTCCACGCCGCGAAGCTGGCCCAGGAGCAGGGTGCCGAGATCATCCTGACCGCGTTCCCGCGGCCCACCCTGACCGAGCGCATCGCCAAGAAGCTGCCCAAGCCCACCAAGGTCATCGAGCTGGACGTCACCAACGACGAGCACCTCGCCCGGCTCGCCGACGTCGTGGGCGAGGAACTGGGCGGCCTCGACGGCGTCGTGCACTCCATCGGCTTCGCCCCCCAGGACGCGCTCGGCGGCAACTTCCTGAACACGCCGTTCGAGTCGGTGGCCACGGCCATGCACGTCTCGGCGTACTCGCTGAAGTCGCTGACGATGGCCTGCCTGCCGCTGATGCAGAACGGCGGCTCGGTCGTCGGCCTCACCTTCGACGCGCAGTACGCCTGGCCCCAGTACGACTGGATGGGCCCGGCCAAGGCCGCGCTGGAGGCCACCAGCCGCTACATGGCCCGTGACCTGGGCAAGCAGAACATCCGCTGCAACCTGGTCTCGGCGGGCCCGATCGGTTCGATGGCCGCCAAGTCCATCCCGGGCTTCGCGGACCTGGCCTCCGTGTGGGACAGCCGTTCCCCGCTGGAGTGGGACCTGAAGGACCCGGAGCCGGCCGGCCGCGGCATCGTCGCGCTGCTGAGCGACTGGTTCCCGAAGACCACGGGCGAGATCGTCCACGTCGACGGCGGTCTGCACGCCATCGGCGCCTGACCGGACAGCTCGCCGAGGGCCCGCGTCCCGCACGGGGCGCGGGCCCTCGCGTCGTCGCGGGGCCGCAGCGGCGCCCGGCGACGCGCCTGCGCCGGGTGCGGCCGGGTGCGGTCAGCCGTCCGAGGGCGGACTGAGCAGCCCCGGACGGCACACGAACGGATAGGCCGCGGCCTCCTCCGCCGCCGTCGCCGCGTCGCCCGCGCGGATCGCGTCCACCAGCCGGCCGTGGTCCATGTGCGTCGCCGGGGACATGCCCTCGCCCACGTCGCCCCGCAGCCAGTCCCGCAGGACCTCGCTCAGGTCCGCGTACATCGCGGTCAGCACGTCGTTGTGCGAGGCGGCCACGACCGCCAGGTGGAACGTGGCGTCCGCCGCCACGAACGCCTCCGCCTCACCCGACTCCCAGGCCTCCTCCCGGCGCAGCAGCAGGGCGTCGATCTGCTTGAGGTCCTTCTCCGTGCGCCGCTCGGCGGCCAGGCGCGCGGCGGCCGACTCCAGCGTGGAACGCAGCTCGGCGATGTGCCGGGGCTCGGCGCCGGCGAAGCGGCGCTGCATGACGCCGGCCAGCTCGCTGGTCGCCACGACGTAGGTGCCCGAGCCCTGGCGGATGTCCAGCAGCCCGTTGTGCGCGAGCGCGCGGACCGCCTCACGGACCGTGTTCCGGGCGACGCCTAGCTGCTCGACCAGTTCGGGCTCCGTGGGGATGCGGGAGCCGACCGGCCACTCGCCCGAGGCGATCTGCTGCCGCAGCGCCGCGATGACCTGCTCGGACAGGGCCGAACGACGGGGATGGCTCAGTGGCATGGCTCACCTTCGCACACGGGTGGACGAGCGAGTGGACAACCAATCATCCCATGATTCTATGATGGGCCTCATGGCTAGTGACGAAGCGCGGACGGAGACACGTACGGAGACGCGTACGCAGGCGCGTGCCGAGCGGCACCCGGAGAGCGGTGTGCGCGCGGTGCCCGGCGAGGCACCCGCCACGCGCGCGTGGACGGCGTGGACGACCCGGCTGCTCGTCGTCGGCATCGTCCTGGCGGCGCTGAACCTGCGCCCCGCCATCACCAGCCTGGGCGCCCTCCTGGAAGAGGTCCGCGACGGGCTCGGCATGAGCGGCAGCATCGCGGGACTGCTCACCTCCGTGCCGCCGCTCTGCTTCGCCGTCTTCGGGGTCACCGCGCCCCGGCTGGCCCGCCGCTTCGGGCCCGGCGCCGTGGTCTGCGCCGGCATGGCCGCCATCGCCGCCGGCCTGCTGATACGCCCGTACGCCGGCGGCACGGGCGGCTTCCTCGCGGCCACCGCCCTGGCGCTGATGGGCATCGCGGTCAGCAACGTCCTGATGCCGGTCATCGTCAAGCGCTACTTCCCCGACCGCGTCGGTTCCATGACCGGCCTGTACTCGATGGCACTGGCCCTCGGCACCTCCACCGCCGCCGCGGCGACGGTGCCCGTGACCAACGCGCTGGGCGGCCACTGGCAGCCCGGTCTCGCCGTCTGGGCCGTACTGCCGGCGCTCGCCGTGGTCCCGTGGCTGCCCTTCGTTCGGGACCGCAGGACGCCGGGGCCCGCCGCCGCGCCGCGGCCGGAGAACGGGCCGTCCGCCGAGAAGCCCGGGGAACAGCCCCCGCTGCGGATCACCCGCAGCCGTACGGCCTGGGCGCTCGCCGTCTTCTTCGGACTCCAGGCCACCGCCGCCTACATCACGATGGGGTGGATGGCGCAGATCTTCCGCGACTCGGGCGTCTCCGCCGGGACCGCCGGACTCCTGCTCGCCGTGATCATGGTGATGGGCGTGCCGCTCGCCTTCGTCATCCCGCGCGTGGCGACCCGCCTGCCCCACCAGGGCCCGATCGTGCTGGTCCTGGGCGTGTGCGGCCTCGCCGGATACGCCGGTCTGTACTTCGCCCCGGTCGGCGGCGCCTGGGTCTGGGCCCTGCTGCTCGGCATCTCCAACTGTGCCTTCCCGCTCGCGCTGACCATGGTCGGCATGCGGGCCAGGACCGGCGCGGGCGTCGCCCAGCTGTCCGCCTTCGCGCAGAGCACCGGCTACCTGATCTCCATCCCGGGGCCGCTCCTGGTGGGCGTGCTCTACCAGCACAGCGGCGGCTGGGGGTTGCCGATCGCGCTGATGAGCGCGCTGATGGTGCCGCAGATCGTGGTGGGCGTCCTGGCGGGACGCGACCGCACGGTGGAGGACGAGGCGGGCCGCTGAGCCCGGCGGGCGCCGGCGCGTCGCCGCCCTGGCATCTTCGGGCTGACCGCTGACCGCTGACCGCTGACCGCTGACGGCTGACCGCTGACCGCTGACCGCTGACGGCTGACCGCTGACGGCTGACGGCTGACGGCTGACCGCTGACGGCTGACCGCTGGTGGCTGGCGGCTGGCGGCCGACGCGCCGGGTCGCCGGACGCGGTCCGGACGGGGGATGCGAGACTTGCCGTATGCCAGTCCTCGATCCGAACCCCCAGCACGGCCAGAAGAAGATGCTGATCGTCTTCGGCTCCTTCCTCGCGATCTTCGTGATCATCGGTGTCATCGCGACGATCGCCTCGCCGTGACCCCGCCCCCGCCCCCGCGCCGCCCTCGGCCAGGGGATGGTGGGGTTAACCCCCCGTCCCCTAGGGGGTGAGTGTCAGGGTCAAGTGGGTGGACCTCCGGATGGGGCGGGCCCCGCGGATTCCGTAACTTCGAGGTGTGCCCGCGACAGGCGGGCCGAGGAGCACGGACCAGGCCCGAAGACCCGCGGAGGCACCCATGTCGGCCCCAACCCAGATCCGGCCCTCCCAGGCGACCCGGGGCGGTGCCGACATCAGGCTGCCCTGGTGGGCCCTGGCCCTGCCCGTGCTCGCCTTCGTCGCGCTCCTCCTGCTCATACTCAACCCCGCCGACGCCCAGGCGGCCGCCGGTCAGCCCGCGATCGCCCACCTGCTGGAGCAGGTGAAGCAGCTCGCCGCTCGCTGAGCGCCGACCGCGTTCCGGCACGGGAGCCCCAAGGAGGGCCCGCATCCCAACTCCCGGAGCCCCGTGGCCTGTTTCGTGCGAAGCTGGATGAATGAGCGTCGCAGAACCCCGCAGGATTGTTCTCTTCCGGCATGCGAAAGCCGACTGGCCACAGGTGAGCGACCACGAGCGGCCGCTCGCCGACCGGGGCCGCATGGAGGCCGCGGAGGCCGGGCGTCGGCTGGCGGACACCGGCGTGCCCTTCGACCAGGCCCTGTGCTCCACCTCGGTCCGGACCCGGGAGACCTGGAAGCTCGCCGTGCAGGAGTTCCCGCACCGGCCGAAGACCGTCTACGAGGAGCGGATCTACGAGGCATCGCCCGGCGAGCTGATCGCCGTGCTCAACGAAACCCCCGACGACCTGCGGAACGTGCTGGTGATCGGCCACAACCCGGGTATGGAGGCGCTGACCGAGATCCTGGCCGGCTCCGCCGAGGACGGGGTCCGCGAGCGGATCGCCGGCCGGGGCTTCCCGACCGCGGCCTTCGCCGTCCTGACCTTCACGGGGTCCTGGAAGGACGTGGAACCCGGCCGGGCCACCCTGGCCGACTACTGGGCGCCGACCGACTGACCCGCATCCACGGCACGGGGCCCGGCACCCTCGCGGTCCGGGCCCTCGGCGAGAGCCTCGTCCAGCGTGTCCGCGGCCTCGACCTCCTCGCGGGTGATGCCCAGCAGGTACAGCACCGTGTCCAGGAAGGGCACGTTCACCGCGGTGTGCGCCGCCTCGCGCACCACCGGCTTGGCGTTGAAGGCGACGCCCAGCCCGGCCGCGTTCAGCATGTCCAGGTCGTTGGCACCGTCACCGATCGCCACGGTCTGCGACAGCGGCACACCCGCCTCGGCGGCGAACCGGCGCAGCAGCCGGGCCTTGCCCGCCCGGTCCACGATCTCCCCGGTCACCCGGCCGGTCAGCCTGCCGTCGACGATCTCCAGCGTGTTGGCCTGCGCGAAGTCCAGCCCCAGCCGTTCCCGCAAGGCGTCGGTGACCTGCGTGAAGCCGCCGGAGACGACCCCCACCTGGTAGCCGAGCCGCTTGAGGGTGCGGATCAGGGTGCGGGCACCCGGCGTCAGCCGCACCTCGGCGCGCACCTTCTCCACCACCGAGGCGTCGAGGCCCGCCAGCAGGGCCACCCGGGCGTGCAGCGACTGCTCGAAGTCCAGCTCCCCGCGCATCGCGGCCGCCGTCACCTCGGCGACCTTGTCCTCGCAGCCGGCGTGGGCGGCGAACAGCTCGATGACCTCGTCCTGGATCAGCGTGGAGTCCACGTCCATCACGACCAGGCGCTGCGCCCGCCGGTGCAGCCCCGCCGCGACGACCGCGATGTCCACGCCGAGTGCCGCCGCCTCGGTGGCCAGCGCGGTGCGCAGCGGCTCGGTCTCCACCCCTGACACGGCGAACTCGACGGCGGTCACGGGGTACTTGGCCAGCCGGAAGATACGGTCGATGTTGCTGCCCGAGTCGGTGATCCGGGCCGCTATGGCGGCGGTCGCCTCCGCGGTGAGCGGGTGCCCGAGCACGGTCACCAGGGAGCGGCCGAGGCCGCGCGGCCGGTTGTCGCCGATGCCTGAGATGATCTCCGCCTGGAGCTTCAGCGACTCCGCCCAGCCGTGGACGGTCGCCCGGAGGTCGCCCTCCAGACCACGGGGCGGCTCGGTCACGAGCGCGCACAGCACGATCCGGCCACGGGTGACGACCTGCTCGATGTCGACGACGTCGACGGAGTAGGCGGCGAGGGTGTCGAACAGGCCGGCCGTGATGCCCGGCCGGTCCTTGCCGAAGATCTTGACGAGAAGCGTGGGAACGTCAGAGGTCTGCGTAGCGCTCATGGTGTTCCCACCGTATCCGGCACCCGACGCCCCCCGCCCGCGAGGTCCGCCTGGCGGACAGCCCGCGCGAGGCGCGGCGCACCGGGCGGCGCGCATGCCCCCCTCGCGCGCAATGCCACCCTCCGGGCAGGTTTCGGCCCTGCCGGCGGAGAGCGGCCGGGGGGCGTCCGCACAGTTCTTCACAAGGCCCGACTTTCGGTCAGGGGGGCGAGCCTGAAATAGTTCCCCCCGATGTTCGACATCCCTAGACTCCCCGCGACGGGAGCACATCGGGGGACAACTCAGTGGGGCATGGAGTGCCGGAACTCGTACTGGAATCCAATGGACGGACCTGGACGCTCGATCCGTCCCGGTCATACGCGCTAGGACGCGATCCGCAGGGGGAGCTTGTTTTCGACGATGCCAGGGTCTCCTGGCGGCATGCGACGATCAGTTTCAACGGCCGCAGTTGGGTCGTCGAGGACCACGGCAGCACCAACGGCACGTTCGTGCACGGGCAGCGGGTCCAGCACACGGAGCTCGGCGCCGGCACGGTGCTGAACCTGGGCAACGCGACCGACGGACCGCGCGTGAGCCTCACCGGCGCCCAGGCCCCGGCCGGCCCGGCGCAGGCCCAGCCGCAGCAGCAGCCGTACGCCGCGCAGGGCGCGAACGCGGGCTGGGCCCAGCAGGCGCCGCCGCAGCAGGTCCCGCAGCACGCGCAGCCGCCCCAGGCCCAGCAGGCCGGCTGGCAGCAGCCGGTCCAGCAGCACCAGCAGGCAGCGCCGCAGCCCCAGCAGGCCGCGCCGCACTTCCCCCAGCAGCAGGGACCCGGCGGCGCGGCGGGGGCGCCGCCGGTCTACGGGGACCGCAGCCCGACCACGTTCCACCAGTTCTCGCTCGGCCGCGTGATGCGCATCGGCCGTGCCCTGGAGAACGAACTGGTCGTCTCCGACCTGCAGGTCTCCCGCAACCACGCGGAGTTCCACTCGACGCCCGACGGGCGCATGGAGATCCGCGACCTGGGCTCGCACAACGGCACGTACGTCAACGGCCAGCCGATCCCCAAGGGCGGCACCCAGCTGCTCGGCCCGAGCGACGTCGTCGGTGTCGGCCACTCGACGTTCCGGATCGTCGGCGACCGGCTCGAGGAGTTCGTCGACACCGGTGAGGTCTCCTTCTCCGCCCGTCACCTGACCGTCACGGTCGACGGCGGCAAGCAGATCCTCAAGGACGTCTCCTTCGGCGTACCCGAGAAGTCGCTGATCGCGGTCATCGGCCCGTCGGGATCCGGCAAGTCGACCCTGCTCAAGGCGCTCACCGGCTACCGGCCCGCCGACCAGGGCGAGGTCCTCTACGACAACCGGAACCTGTACAAGCAGTTCGCCGAGCTGCGCCAGCGTATCGGTCTGGTCCCGCAGGACGACATCCTGCACAAGGAGCTGACCGTCAAGCGGGCCCTGAAGTACGCGGCCAAGCTCCGCTTCCCGGCCGACACCACGGCCGCCGAGCGCGACGCCCGCATCGACGAGGTGCTGCGCGAGCTGAAGCTGGACATCCACAAGGACAAGAAGGTCACGTCCCTGTCCGGCGGCCAGCGCAAGCGCGTCTCCGTCGCCCTGGAGCTGCTGACCAAGCCCTCACTGATCTTCCTGGACGAGCCGACCTCCGGTCTCGACCCGGGCATGGACCGCGACGTCATGCAGTTGCTGCGCGGCCTCGCCGACGACGGCCGCACCGTGCTCGTCGTCACCCACTCGGTGGCCGAGCTGGCGACCTGCGACAAGCTGCTGGTGATGGCGCCGGGCGGTTCGGTGGCCTACTTCGGCCCGCCGGAGGAGGCGCTGAACTTCTTCGGCTACGACACCTGGGCCGACGTCTTCTCCGCCTTCGAGAACTACCGCGACTACGACTGGGCGGGCCGCTGGAAGGGCTCGCAGCACTACCAGATGTACGCCGCGGACCTGGACGCCGTCGCGCCGCAGTCCGTGCAGGTGCCGCCGATGCAGGCGATGAGGCCGCCGAAGCCGCAGGGCTGGATGTCCCAGTTCGTCACGCTGGTGCGGCGTTACGTGTCGGTGATCGCCTCCGACAAGGGCTTCCTGGCCCTGATGGTGATCCTGCCGGCGGTGCTGGGCGCGGTGAGCCTGCTCATCGACGCGGACAAGGGCCTGCTGCCCAACCCCGCGAACCCGCAGACCGGCCGGATCATCCCCAACGGCACCGCCACCACGGTCCTGCTGATCCTCGCGGTCGGCGCGTGCTTCGCCGGCGCCGCGAACTCGGTCCGTGAGCTGATCAAGGAACGGGTGATCTACGAGCGGGAACGCGCGACCGGTCTGTCCCGGTCCGCGTACCTGATGTCCAAGGTCTTCGTGCTCGGCCTGATCACCGTGTTCCAGGGTCTGCTGGTCGGCGTGATCGGCTTCGCCACCCGCGAGATCCCCGACGAGGGGCTGGTTCTCGGCGGCGCGACGCTCGTCGAGCTGTCCCTGCCGATCATGGCGCTCGGCTTCACCTCGATGATGTTCGGCCTGATCATCTCCTCGCTGGTGAAGACCGCCGAGAAGACCATGCCGCTGCTGGTGATGTTCGCGATCATCCAGGTCGTGTTCACCGGCTGCCTCTTCGCCCTGAACGACGCGGTCGGCGTCAACCAGTTCTCGTACCTGATGCCCTCCCGGTGGGCGGTCGCCGCGGCCGGTGCCACGCTGGACTTCAACAAGATCAGCCCGCCCGAGAAGGGTGCCGAGGCCGACCCGCTGTGGGAGCACACCGTGGGCGCCTGGGGCCTGGACATGGCCGCGCTGATCGTCCTCGGCGTGATCTGCGGCTTCTTCGTCGCCCGCTTCCTGCGCCGCCACGAGCCCGAGGTCATGCGCAAGTAGCCCGGCGGCCGAAGGTCCCGCACGCCCCGAAGGGCGGCACCCCGTCAGGAGGGTGCCGCCCTTCGGCGTTCGACTGTGCGTCGGCGTCGGTGCGGGCGTCGGCGTCGGCGTGAAGAGGTCCGCGCCGACCTCAGTACGCGCTGTCGACGTTGTCCATGGTGCCGTACTTGTCCGCGGCGTAGTTGCACGCGGCGACGATGTTGGCGACCGGGTCGTAGATGTTCTTCGAGGTGCCGGCCACGTGGTAGGCCTCGAACGTCGGCGGGATGACCTGGAGCAGGCCCTTCGACGGGATGCCGTTGATGGCGTTGATGTCCCAGTCGTTGATGGCCTTCGGGTTGCCGGAGGACTCCCGCATGATGTTGCGGTGGATGCCCTCGTAGGAGCCGGGGATGCCGTGCTTCTTCATGATGGCGCGGGCCTCGCGGATCCAGCCGTCGAGGTTGTTCGGGTAGGACTTCGGCGCGGCCTTCTTGACCTCGGCGCGCTGGGCGGACCGGCTGGTGGACTCCTTGGCCGCACGCTTGGCGGCGGCCTTCTCGGCGGCGGCCTTCTTCTCGGCGGTCGCCTTCTTCGCGGCGGCCTCCTGCTTGGCCTCGATCGCCGCGACCTTCTGACTGGCGCCCGCGAGCTGGCCGGTGACACCGGCGTGCACGTCCTGGATCTGCTGGGTGCTGTACGCCACCTTGGCCGTCGGAGCGGCCTCGCTCGTGGTCGTCTGACCGCTGGCCGGGACGGCGGTGAGGGCGACGGCGGCGGCGCCGAGCGTGCCGACACCGGCGATCGCGACCTTGTGCGTGCGGGTCAGGGAACGACTGCGACCACGGGGGAGGATGTTCTTGAGCATGGCGGGATAGACCTCTTCGAGTAGCGCGGAGGTCGCTCTCGTCCGGTGGGGACAGTTGGTGCTTCCGGCACAAACGCCGCGGGGGAGAACCCACGGCGCTGAGCGACGAGAGCAATTCTTAGCGGCAGCAAAATCCGGTGGCAAAGGTGTGACGTACGATCCGTGATAGTGGATCAGGGAACGGCAAAGCGGGGCAGACTGGACCATCTGCCCCGCTCAAAACGGACGAGTCGTTCTCCTACTCCCCTTCGTACGTGACGTGCGCCCTATGCCCGGGCTCACATCGGCCCCCCGCCTTTCTCACTGCTAGTTGCTGGAGCAATGCAAAGTGTGAGTGGGTTGGAGCCACCCCCTACGGCAGGAGGAGATGGACGTCCCCGAACTCGTGCCACAGGTACCGCTCCCGCACCGCGGCCTCGTACCCGCGGCCGACCGCCGCCCGCCCCGCCACCGCCTCCAGCATCAGCAGATGCGAGGCCTCGGGCTCGTGCAGCCCCGTCAGCAGACCCTCCACCACCCGCACCCCGCGCTCCGGCGTCACCACCAGGTCGGTCCACCCGGCCCGCGCCCGCACGATGCCGTCCGCCCCGGCCGCCGACTCCACCGCCCGCACGGCTGTCGTCCCCACCGCCACCACCCGCCCGTCACCGGCGCGCACGGCGTTGATCAGCCGCGCCGACGCCTCCGGCACGGCGAACCGCTCCGGGTACGGCGGCTCGTGCGACTCCGCCGACGCCACCCCCGTGTGCAGCCGTACCGGCGCGAACTGCACCCCGCGGCTCACCAGCTCCGCCACCAGCCGCGCCGTGAAGGGCCGCGCTGCGCTCGGCATCTCCGCACTGCCCGTCCCGTCGTCCGACGGCAGCGCGAACACCGTCTGGTAGACGGACAGCGGCTGGTCCCGCTCCGTGTAGGAGTACCGAATGGGCCGCCCGTGCTCCCGCAGCAGCGCCGACACCGCCACCCCCGACGCCCGCGCCCACCACAACCGCTCCCCGCGCGCACTCAGCGGCTCCTCCAGCACCAGCCGGGCGCCACCCGGCAGCCGCACCCTCGTCCCCGCGAGGCCACCGCACCCCCGTCCCTCCACTCCCCGCGCACGCGCGCGCGGGAGGCCCTTCACTTCCGCACGCGCGCGCGTGGTGCCCCTCCCGTCCGGCTCCCGCAGCTCCACCGCCCACCGGCCGTCGTCCCCCCGTGTGGAGAAGTGCACCACCACGCGCGCGTCCCCGACCCGGCCGTCCACGGCGGCGGCCAGCGTGGGCGAGGTGTTCACCACCAGCAGATCACCGGCCCGCAGCAGCCCCGGAAGCTCCCCGAACGCGTGGTGCGACACCTCGGTCCCGCGCGACACCAGCAGCCGTACGCCGTCCCGGTCCAGGCCCGGCCCCCGCTGCTCCACCGGCACCCTGGCCGACAGCTCCGTCGGGACCCCGGCCACCGGCGCCCGCATCACCGCGCCTCCAGCAGCGCCACAGCGCCGTAGCGCCCACTCGGCGGCCGCTCGTCCAGCAGCCGCAGCAGCGCCGGCACGACACTCGCAGGCTCCGGCCGCGCACTGTCGTCGCCCGGTACGGCCGCGGCGTACAGGTCCGTGGCCATGTCCCCCGGATCGACCGCCCACACCCGCAGCCCCGGCTCCTCGGCGCCCAGCACCGCCGCCAACTGGTCCAGGGCCGCCTTGGACGCCCCGTAACCGCCCCACGTCTCGTACGCCTCGGCGGCGGCGTCCGAGCTGACGGTCATCACCGTGCCCGCGGGAGCCGCCCGCAGCGCCGGCAGCGCCTCCCGGACCAGGCCGAGCGCGGCGACGACGTTGACCTCCAGGGCCCGCCGCAGCCCGTCCAGCGGCAGCTCCGCCAGCCTCACCAGCGGCTCGGCGCCCAGCGCGCTCGCATTGCTGACCAGCAGATCCACACCGCCCAGCGCCCGGGCCTCGGTCACCAGCGCGGTCCGGTGCCAGGAGTCGGTGACGTCGCCGGGCAGCGCCGTCACGCGCGTCCCGTACGCCTCCAGCGCCCTCGCCGTCTCCTTCAGCACCCCGGCGTTCCGGGCGTCCAGCACCAGGTCCCACCCCCGCGCCGCCAGTGCCCCGGCGAGCGCCCGGCCCAGCCCCTTGGACGCCCCCGTGATGATCGCAACCGGCATGACACACGTCCCCTCAGTCGTCTCCGCCGTGCCGTTCGGCCGGCGTGATCCCAACGTAGGAACCGGCCCCACCGGTCACCTCGGGCACGGGGCGGGACCGGGCAGGGCCCTTCGCCCTAGGCCCGACGGGCGGGACCCCGGACCTAGTCCCATCGCCCTAGGAGACGCCCGTCACCGGGCCGATCCCGCCCCCCGCCCCCGCGGGTACCGTGAGGACATGAACCACGGCCCCCGGTCCGGCCTCACCGCGGTGAGTTCCGCGCTGCTGGCCATGAGCAGGCACCTCGAGGTGCGCGACGTCCTCAAGACGATCGTCGCCTCGGCCCGCGAACTGCTCGACGCGCAGTACGCCGCCCTCGGCGTCCCCGACGACCACGGCGGCTTCGCCCAGTTCGTGGTCGACGGTGTCAGCGACGAGCAGTGGAAGGCCATCGGCCCGCTGCCCCGCCAGCACGGCATCCTCGCCGCGATGCTCCACGAGGCCACCCCCGAGCGCCTCGCCGACGTCCGCAAGGACCCCCGCTTCGGAGGCTGGCCCTCCGCCCATCCCGACCTGGTCGACTTCCTGGGCCTGCCGATCCGCGACGGGGACGAGGTGCTCGGGGCCCTGTTCCTCGCCAACAAGAACTGCGCGAAGCCCGCGGGCGGCTGCGGCTTCACCACGGACGACGAGGAACTGCTCGGCATCCTCGCCCAGCACGCCGCGATCGCCCTCACCAACGCGCGCCTGTACGAGCGCAGCCGCGAGCTGACCATCGCCGAGGAACGCTCCCGCCTCGCCCACGAGCTGCACGACGCGGTGAGCCAGAAGCTCTTCTCGCTGCGCCTGACCGCCCAGGCCGCCACCGCCCTGGTCGACCGCGACCCCGCGCGGGCCAAGGACGAGCTGCACCAGGTCGCCACCCTCGCCGCCGAGGCCGCCGACGAGCTGCGCGCCGCCGTCGTCGAGCTGCGCCCCGCCGCCCTGGAGGAGGACGGCCTCGTCGCCACCCTGCGCACCCAGATCCAGGTCCTCGACCGCGCCCACGGCGCCCGCGTCACCTTCACCGGCCGCGGCGTCAAGGCCCTGCCCGCCGCCCAGGAGGAGGCGATGCTGCGCGTGGCCCAGGAGGCCCTGCACAACGCCCTGCGTCACTCCGGGGCGGACCACGTCGAGGTGACCCTGCACCGGCGGGGCGCAGGAGCGGTCCTGCGGATCACCGACGACGGCAGCGGCTTCGACCCGCACACGGTCCGCCGCGCCGGACGCCACCTGGGCCTGGTCTCCATGCGCGACCGGGCCGGCGGCGCCGGCGGACGGCTGACCGTACGCTCCACGCCCGGCGAGGGCACCACGATCGAGATGGAGGTTCCCGGTGGCTGAGGCGATCAAGGTGCTGCTCGTCGACGACCACCAGGTGGTCCGCCGGGGACTGCGCACGTTCCTGGAGGTCCAGGACGACATCGAGGTGGTCGGCGAGGCCGCCGACGGAGCCGAGGGCGTCGACCGCGCCCAGGAGCTGATGCCGGACGTGATCCTCATGGACGTCAAGATGCCGGGCATGGACGGCGTCGAGGCACTGCGCAGACTCCGCGAGCTGGACAACCACGCGCGCGTGCTCGTCGTCACCAGCTTCACCGAGCAGCGCACCGTGGTCCCGGCCCTGCGCGCGGGCGCCGCCGGATACGTCTACAAGGACGTCGACCCCGACGCGCTGGCCGGCGCCATCCGCTCCGTGCACGCCGGGCACATCCTGCTCCAGCCGGAGGTCGCGGGCGCCCTGCTGAGCCAGGAGGAGAGCGGCTCCGGACCGGGCAGAGCGGGCTCCCTCACCGAACGGGAGCGCGAGGTGCTGGGACTGATCGCCGACGGCCGCTCCAACCGGGAGATCGCCCGGGCGCTGATCCTCTCCGAGAAGACCGTGAAGACCCACGTCTCGAACATCCTCATGAAGCTCGACCTCGCGGACCGCACCCAGGCCGCCCTGTGGGCCGTGCGTCACGGCGTGGCCGGCTGACCGCGGCCGACCCGGCGGGACGGGGGCTGCCCAGGTACGCGGCGCCCCGGCGGAAGGTTCCCCTCCGGTCGGAGATTCATACCGTCGTGGGAATGTCCCCCATATGGCGCATCCTTCGAGGGCTCCGGCCGTTCTCCAGTGCGTGCCGCGGCGACTGCCGCGGTGACCGCAAGGAGGGCTAGCAAGTGAAGAACCTGAAGAAGGCAGCGGCCGTGACGATGGTGGCCGGCGGGCTGATCGCCGCCGGCGCGGGCATGGCCTCCGCCACCGACGGCGGCGCCCACGCCCACGGCGAGGCCGTCGCCTCCCCGGGCGTCGCCTCCGGCAACCTGGTCCAGGCGCCGATCCACATCCCGGTCAACGCAGTGGGCAACAGCGTCAACGTCATCGGCCTCCTGAACCCGGCCTTCGGCAACCTGGGCGTCAACCACTGACGCAGGCCACCCCCCTCACCCGTGCCGCCCCGACAGCGGGGCCGCGTACCGCCCGAGCAGCGGGCAGTCGTGCCGCTGGGGCGGCACGGGTGGGCGCTGCGGCACCTCGCGGGCGCCGAGCAGCGCCCCCACGCCCGCACGCCCCACCCCCCAGACATCTACACCGGGCACCCGCCAAGGCGCGGCACCGTCACCGCGTCCCCCGCTCCACCACAACGGAGTTGTACGCCGCGACCTGCGCCCGCCGGGCCACCCGCTCCACCGGCCTGAGCGCATCCCCCCGCGCGGCCATCTCGGACGCGCTCACCGCACCCCCGTGCCCGTTCCCGGACGCCAGCGACACCAGCATCCCCACCCGCTGCGCCAACTCCAGCACCCGCACCGCCCGCGGCGGATACCCCGGAGCCAGCACGTCGCGCCCCCGCTCCGCCCGTGCCCGGTACGCGGCGACCGCCGCCTCCGCCACCGGCCCCGACCCGGCGACGTCCAACCGCGTCAGCGCCTCCGTCGCGTCCCGCAGCGCTTCCGCCAGCTCCCGCTCCGCCTCTCCGAGCGAGGGCACGTCCGCCGGCGGCGCCTCCCGCACCGGCAGGCAGTGCCACACCACCTCGACGTGCACGTCGCCCTCGGGACCCGCCTCGTACACCTCCGGCACCAGACCCAGCGCGGCCCCCTCGCAGATCACCGCCTCCTCGGCCTCCAAGGCCCGGGCGTTGAACTCCGGGGGTCCGCTCAGCCCCAGGGGATGCCCCGGTACCGGCAGCGCCACCCGCAGCCCGCTCGCCCCGAGTGCCCGCAGCCGCCCCAGCGCCAGCGTGAGACCGACCGGAGCGTCCTCACCCGGCAGCCCCTCCACCCGGTGCACCGCGTCCTCACCCACGATCGCGACCGCGGCGTCGTCCGGCGAGACCATGTGGGCAATAAGGGCATTTCCCCAGGCGGCAAGGCGCCCTGCGCGTGGTTCCGAGAGCATGCCCCCACCCTAAGGACCGGACCGATGGAACGGTGAAGCCGACCGGTGGCGTAGATTTCCTGGAGGGGCCTGCGCCCACCGGCGCCGCGGCCCGAGTCACAGGTGTACGCGACAGCCGAGACCGGCCACAATGCAAGGGGAGACAACGCGCTCATGAGCGATGTTCTGGAGCTTCAGGACGTATCCGTGGTCCGCGAGGGCCGGGCTCTGGTGGACCAGGTCTCCTGGTCGGTCAAGGAGGGCGAGCGCTGGGTCATCCTCGGCCCCAACGGCGCCGGCAAGACCACCCTCCTCAATGTCGCGTCCAGCTACCTCTACCCGAGCAACGGCACCGCCACCATCCTCGGCGAGACCCTCGGCAGGCCCGGCACCGACGTCTTCGAACTGCGCCCGCGCATCGGCGTCGCCGGCATCGCCATGGCCGACAAGCTGCCCAAGCGCCAGACCGTCCTGCAGACCGTCCTGACCGCCGCGTACGGCATGACCGCCGGCTGGCAGGAGGAGTACGAGGACATCGACGAGCAGCGCGCCCGCGCCTTCCTCGACCGCCTCGGCATGACCGAGTACCTGGACCGCAGGTTCGGCACCCTCTCCGAGGGCGAGCGCAAGCGCACCCTGATCGCCCGCGCCCTGATGACCGACCCCGAGCTGCTCCTCCTCGACGAGCCGGCCGCCGGCCTCGACCTCGGCGGCCGCGAGGACCTCGTCCGCCGACTCGGACGGCTCGCCCGCGACCCCATCGCACCGTCCATGATCATGGTGACCCACCACGTCGAGGAGATCGCCCCCGGCTTCACCCACGTCCTGATGGTCCGTCAGGGCAAGGTCCTGGCCGCCGGCCCACTGGAGCTCGAACTCACCTCCCGCAACCTGTCCCTCTGCTTCGGACTCCCGCTCATCGTCGAGCAGGCCGGGGACCGTTGGACCGCCAAGGGGCTCCCGCTGTCCTGACCCGCTCACCGTGCGCCCTGTCCCTCACGTCCCCAACGGACCTACCATGACGGCGTGAACGACATCGATGCATGGGTGTGGTGGCTCGTCGCCGCGGCAGCGCTCGGAATTCCGCTCGTCGTGACCGCGATGCCGGAGTTCGGGATGTTCGCCGTCGGCGCGGTCGCCGCCGCCGTCGCCTCCGGGCTGGGCGCGGGCGTGGTCGTCCAGGTCCTCGTCTTCGTCATCGTCTCGGTCGCGCTCATCGCCGTCGTACGGCCCGTAGCCGCCCGGCACCGCTCCCAACAACCCGGACTCGCCTCGGGCGTTGACGCGCTGAAGGGCAGACAGGCCGTCGTCACGGAACGGGTCGACGGTTCCGGCGGCCGGATCAAACTCGCCGGGGAGATCTGGTCGGCCCGCGCCCTGGACACCGGACGCTCCTTCGAACCCGGTGAGGAAGTGGACGTGGTGGAGATCGACGGGGCCACGGCCGTCATCGTGTGACCCGTCGCGCCACAAGTGGCCCGAACGGCCCCCGAGTCGCGCCACGGTCTGTCAGACTCGACCAGCAAGATCCTCAACAGCCGTAAGATCAGCAGTAGTCAGAGCCAGACAGCGCAACGGGATCTGCCGGAGCACCGAGGCGGAGAAGGGGACGGACACCCACGATGGAACCGGTCATCATCGTCCTGATCATCCTGGTGGTGTTGGTCTTCATCGCCCTGATCAAGACCATCCAGGTCATTCCACAGGCCAGCGCCGCCATCGTCGAGCGCTTCGGCCGCTACACGCGGACCCTCAACGCGGGCCTCAACATCGTGGTCCCGTTCATCGACACCATCCGCAACCGCATCGACCTCCGCGAACAGGTCGTCCCCTTCCCGCCGCAGCCGGTCATCACCCAGGACAACCTGGTCGTCAACATCGACACCGTCATCTACTACCAGGTGACCGACGCCCGCGCCGCGACCTACGAGGTCGCCAGCTACATCCAGGCGATCGAGCAGCTCACCGTCACCACGCTGCGCAACATCATCGGCGGCATGGACCTGGAGCGGACCCTCACCTCCCGCGAGGAGATCAACGCGGCCCTGCGCGGCGTCCTCGACGAGGCCACCGGCAAGTGGGGCATCCGCGTCAACCGCGTCGAGCTGAAGGCCATCGAACCGCCCACCTCCATCCAGGACTCGATGGAGAAGCAGATGCGCGCCGACCGCGACAAGCGGGCCGCGATCCTCCAGGCCGAAGGTGTCCGGCAGTCCGAAATCCTGCGCGCCGAGGGCGAGAAGCAGTCCCAGATCCTGCGCGCCGAAGGTGAGGCCAAGGCCGCCGCCCTGCGCGCCGAGGGCGAGGCCCAGGCCGTCCGCACCGTCTTCGAGGCCATCCACGCCGGCGACCCGGACCAGAAGCTGCTCTCCTACCAGTACCTCCAGATGCTCCCGAAGATCGCCGAGGGCGACGCCAACAAGCTCTGGATCGTCCCCAGCGAAATCGGCGACGCCCTCAAGGGCCTCTCGGGCGCCATGGGCAACATCGGCGGCCTGGGCGGAGCCAACGTCCCGCCCCAGGAACGCCGCGAGAAGCCGTCGATCGACTAACGCCCCGCGTCCAAGGGCGCGGTGTCCGGCGGGACCGTCACGCGGCGTCGAGGACCAACCACTCCGGCAATGCCGCGAAGTCGTCCCTGGCCAGCGCCAGCAACATCGCGTCCGCGGGAGTCGGCTCGAACGGCTCCCGCAACAGCGGCATCCCCGCCTGCTCCGGTGTCCGGTTCGCCTTGCGGTGATTGTCCTCCGCGCACGACGCCACCGTGTTCAGCCACGTGTCCTGCCCGCCGTGCGACCGCGGCACCACGTGGTCGACGGTCGTCGCCCGCCGCCCGCAGTACGCGCACCGGTGCCGGTCCCGGACCAGCACACCCCGCCTGGACCACGGAGCGCGTCTTCGGAACGGCACCCTTACGTATTGGCACAGCCTGATCACCCGGGGCGCGGGTATGTCGAGCGCGGCTCCGCGCATCCGGAGGGAGGGGTGGGCCTGCTCGACGACGGCCTTGTCCTGGAGCACCAGAACGACGGCTCGGTTCAACGTCACCGTCGACAACGGCTCGAAGCTCGCGTTCAGTACCAGCGTGTCCCGCATACCAGCCCACCTCCCGTGCGCACCGGCCCACCCCCTGGCGGGCTGGGATCAACTCTGGCCGGGCACGCCGGGATGGACAACGCAATATCCGCTGCTCCACGAGGGCTGCCCCCCCCGCCACCCCTGGCAACAAAAATGCCCGCCCCTGATCCATTCCAAGACCAGGGGCGGGCAAACGTTCCATGAACGCTCGGAACGCTCAGCCTTCCGCGGGCACTTCGTACTCGCCGATCAACTGGGCCCGCGCGATCGTGTGGAACCGCAGGTTGAAGCCGACGAAGGCGGGGGTGGCCTCGGCGTCGGGACCGAGCTTCTCCTGGTCCACGGCGTACACCGTGAACACGTACCGGTGCGGGCCGTCCCCGGCCGGCGGCGCGGCACCGCCGAACTCCTTGCCGCCGTAGTCGTTGCGGGCCTGGACGGCACCCTGGGGCAGTCCCTCGAACGCGCCGCTGCCGGCGCCCACCGGCAGCTCGGTGACCGAGGCCGGGATGTCGAACACCACCCAGTGCCAGAAGCCGCTGCCCGTCGGGGCGTCCGGGTCGTAGCACGTGACGGCGAAGCTCCTGGTCCCGGCCGGGAAGCCCTCCCACCGCAGGTGAGGGGAGGTGTTGCCGCCCGCGTAGACCTGAGCGTCCTTGAGCGTCCCGCCCTCCCGTACGTCCTCACTCGTGACGGTGAACGACGGCACGGGCGGGTGGAAGTCATGGGGGAGCGGACGCCGCTTCAGCTCGGTCACCTCGGTACCTCCTGATGATCTGGTGCAGGGACGACCGAGCCTACGGGTATCCCGCCTCGATCCCTCAGAACCAGTTGCGCTTGCTGCCCACCTCGGCCAGCCACTGGTTGAGGTAGGCAGCCCAGTCGGTGCCCTGGTAGTCGTGCAGCCCCACCTGGAAGGAACGGAACGTGTCGCTGCCCTCGCTGAACAGCCCCGCCTTCTTGTCCATCTCCAGCACGACGTCCATCGCCTGCGCGTCGGCCACGAAGCTCAGCTCGACCTGGTTCAGCCCGCGGTACTGCTGCGGCGGGAAGAACTCGATCTCCTGGTAGAAGGGGAGCTGCTGCCGTGTACCCCGGATGTGACCGCGCTCCATGTCCGCGCTCTTGAACCGGAAACCGAGCTGGATGAAGGCGTCCAGGATCGCCTTCTGCGCCGGGAGCGGGTGCACGTTGACCGGGTCCAGGTCACCGGAGTCCACGGCACGCGCGATCTGCAGCTCCGTGGTGACGCCGATGTTCATCCCGCGCAGCGCCTGCCCGTCGATCATGGTGATCGGCGTCTCCCACGGGATCTCGAGGCCGAACGGCACCGTGTGCACGGCACCGGCCTGCAGCTCGAAGGCGCCCCCGAGCCGCACCTTGGTGAACTCGATGTCCTGCTTGTACTCCTGGTCGCCGCTCTCCACCTCGACCTTGGCCTGGAGCCCGACCGACAGCCCCTCGATCGCCTGCTCGACGGACCCTCCCTGGATCCGCACCTCGCCCTGGACGACACCCCCCGGAACGACGTTGACCTCGTGCAGCTCGGTCTCCACCGAGGCCCCGCCGGCCCCCAGGCTCGCGAGCAGCTTCTTGAACGCCATGTCTCTCCCTCTCCAGGCTTACGTGTGGATCCTCGACCCTTACAAACGCGATCCGGTCGTGGCCGGTTCCGGCTCCGCACCCCGGCAGGGGGACGCTGACCGGACCCCCGCGCACGGTTGCGGCTGCGTTACGCTCGGACAGCATGATCGCGACCCCCGACCGTACGCCCCTGCCCAGGGATTTCTTCGACCGCCCCATTCTCGAGGTGGCTCCCGACCTGCTGGGCCGCATCCTGGTGCGCAACACCCCGGACGGTCCGATCGCCCTCCGCCTGACCGAGGTGGAGGCCTACGACGGTCAGAACGACCCCGGCTCCCACGCCTACCGAGGCCGCACCCCCCGCAACGAAGTGATGTTCGGCCCGCCCGGCCACGTGTACGTCTACTTCACCTACGGCATGTGGTTCTGCATGAACCTGGTGTGCGGCCCCGAGGGCCGGGCGAGCGCGGTGCTGCTCCGGGCCGGGGAGATCGTCGAGGGCGCCGAACTGGCCCGGACCCGTCGGCTCTCCGCCCGCAATGACAAGGAACTGGCCAAAGGTCCGGCCCGCCTCGCCACCGCCCTGGGCGTCGACCGCGCACTGAACGGCACGGACGCGTGCACCGGCGAGGACACCCCGCTGCGCATCCTGACGGGCTCCCCCGTACCCGGTGACCAGGTACGCAACGGTCCCCGGACCGGCGTGGCGGGCGAGGGCGGCGTCCATCCCTGGCGCTACTGGGTCGCCAACGACCCGACGGTCAGCCCGTACCGGGCGCACGTCCCGAGGAAGCGCCGAAGTTGACTCCCCCTTGGGAGACGCGTAACGTAGCCCGAGCCGCTTGACCCGGGTACGGCGATCGCCTGCAGCCGGAAGCGGCCAACCCACTACTACCAACTCCCTCAGCGGGAACGATTTCGGCATGTCCGCATGCCCGAATTCAAACTCGCGGGACTCGATTATGAGTCCACGGAGAAATGGGCTAACGTAGTGAATGTCGAAAGGCCGACGAGCGAAAGCCGGAAGCCGACGGCAAATCCCGCCGACAGGGAATCGGATCGGAAAGATCTGATAGAGTCGGAAACGCAAGACCGAAGGGAAGCGCCCGGAGGAAAGCGCGAGAGAGTCTCTCGTGTGAGTACAAAGGAAG
>NZ_JOGV01000042.1:0-65664 GCF_000721365.1 Streptomyces sp. NRRL F-5650
CCCCCACACGGCGGGCACCCCGGACGCCCCGGACACCGACGACGGCAACACGGCGGACCGGGCCCACCCGCCCGCCACCGGCACCGGCTCCGGCTCCGGCACCGGCACCGGCACCGGCTCCGGCTCCGGCACCCGCGAGCCCGCCACCGACGAGACGGCCCCCACCACCCCGGTGCCCGCCGCCGCGGCCCCGGGCGCCCTCACCGACACCATGTCCGACCGCGCCCGCTCCCTCCTCGTCCCCGTCGCCGACCCCGAGGCCCCGGCCCCCGCGCCCCAGGCCGTCGCCCCCGTCCTGCCCGGCCGCCCCGACGCCGACCGCCCCCAGGTCCGCGCCCCCGGCCACCAGCCCGACATCGCCAACGGCCCGCCCTGCCCCTGGTGCTCCACCCCCAACCGCCCCGACCGCCACTACTGCGCCCGCTGCGCCATGCCCCTCGCCGCGAGCAACGACCAGGACCCCGGGCGCGCCCCCTGGTGGCGCCGCCTGTTCGGCGGACGACGCCGGGAAACCCCCTGGGCCGGCGACCGCCCCCGCCTGCGCCGCGTCTTCGACCGCATCGGCACCTGGATCACCGTCGCCGTCGTCGGCTCCCTCGCCGTCCTCGGCTTCGTCTACGTCCCCGACGGCATCGACAACACCCGCGACCACTTCGCCAAGCGCGCCCCCGTCTCCCCCGACGGCATCACGGCCTCGCACTCCTTCCCCGGCCACAAGCCCGAGCTCCTCATCGACAAGCTCAGCAACACCTGGTGGGGCCCCGGCATCTCGGAGTCCGGCCAGGGCGAATGGGTCGAGGCCACCTTCACCGAGCCGACCCGCCTGCTGGACGTGATCATCACCCCCGGCGTCTCCTCCCGGGCCAACAAGCTCCAGGAATCGGCCCTGCCCCACCGCATCAAGGCGACCATCACCATGAAGGACGGCTCGATCAAGACCCGCGACCTCACCCTCGACCAGGGCGCCGGCGGCCAGCGACGCCCCTTCCGCGTCGGCGAGGTCACCAAGGTCCGCTTCACCATCGAATCCGCCCACGCCGCCTCCGCCAACAAGCAGGTCGCCATCGCCGAGATCGAGTTCTTCGGCCCCTCCAGCGCCAACCGCTCCTCCTGACCCCGCCGGGGCCCCGCCACCCGCCACGCACCACAACCGGCGGGGCCCACCCGAACGGACGCCACGCCATGCGTCCCCCGCCCGGCCGCCAGAGGCTGAGGCCATGCCCACAGCACGAGCGATATCCACCGCCGTCCTGCTGTCCACGGCCACCCTGCTCGCCTCGTCCCTGACGGCGTGCGCGCCGACGGACCAGGAACGCGACCGGCGACACGGCACCGGCGGCACCACCACCGACGCACAGGCCCTCACCAGCCTCCGCAGCCAGTCCCCCGACTGGAAACCCTGCCCCGCCCCCTCCCCCGCCCAGGGCGGCGGCAAGGCCCCCACCGCGCTCCCCGACGGCACCCGGTGGCAATGCGCCACCCTGCGCACGCCGTTGGACTGGAAGAAGCCCTCCGGCGACACCATCGACCTCGCCCTGATCCGAGCCCGCTCCAGCGGCACCCCCGACGACCGGATCGGCTCCCTCCTCTTCAACTTCGGCGGCCCCGGCGGCTCCGGCGTCGCCACCCTCCCCGGCCTCGCCGCCGACTACGAAAAGCTCCGCACCCGCTACGACCTCGTCAGCTTCGACCCCCGCGGCGTCGGCAACAGCGCCCCCGTCCGCTGCCTCGACGCCGCCCTCCCCGACGAGGACGACATCGACCACACCCCCGACGACGGCACCGCCGAGGCCAACGCCCTCGTCCGGTTCAACCGCGCGACGGCCGTCGCCTGCCAGAAGAACTCCGGCGACGTCCTCCCCCACGTCGGCACCACCCAGACCGCCCAGGACCTCGACCTCCTCCGCCAAGTCCTCGGCGACGCCCGCCTCCACTACCTCGGCATCTCCTACGGCACCGAACTCGGCGGCGTCTACGCCCACTTGTTCCCCGACCACGTCGGCCGCGCCGTACTCGACGGCGTCGTCGACCCCACCCACGACACCCTCCAGGAAGCCCTCGCCCAGGCCCGCGGCTTCCAGCTCGCCTTCGAACACTTCGCCACCTGGTGCGCCCAGCAGGGCTGCGCACTCGGCGCCGACGCCGACGCCGTCGTGAAACTCACCGCCGCCCTCGAGAAGACCCTCGACGACACCCCGCTGCCCACCCCCGACGGCGGCGAACTCGACGGCGACGCCCTCATCGACGCCGTCAGCGGCGCCCTGTACCGCCAGGACTACTGGCCCGCCCTCCGCGTCGGCCTGGAAGCCGCCGCCGACGACGACGCCGACGTCCTCCACGACCTCGCGGAAGCCCTCGGCCAGCGCGGCAGGGGCGGCGGCACCTCCGGCGAGAAGAGCAACGAGGACGACGCCTTCAGGGCCATCACCTGCGACGACTCCAGCAACCGCTACACCGTCGCCGACGTGGAGTCCCGCCTGCCCGACTTCCTCGAAGCCTCCCCCCTCTTCGGCCCCGGCCTCGCCTGGTCCCTCCTCACCTGCGACGGCTGGCCCGTCCCCGGCACCGCCCCGCACCCCGAGGTCAGCGCCCCCGGCGCACCCCCGATCCTCCTCGTCGGCAACACCGGCGACCCCGCCACCCCGTACGAGGGCACGGCCCGCATGGCGGAACGCCTCGGCGGGAAGGTGGGCGTGGAGCTCACCTACCAGGGCGAGGGCCACGGCGCCTACGACAGCGGCAACACCTGCGTCCGGAACGCGGTCAACACCTACCTCCTGACCGGCGGGCTCCCCGCCCCCGGCACGGTCTGCGAGGCGACCCCGCTCCCGGAGGGCAAGTAGCGCCACCCCACGCAGAACGCCCCCGCGATCCAGGATCGCGGGGGCGTTCTCCCTGGTGGAGCCCCCTGTCGGATTCGAACCGACGACCTACGCATTACAAGTGCGTTGCTCTGGCCATCTGAGCTAAGGAGGCACGCGCGCGGCGGGCGCGCGCAGGCTGCACCACTGTACACAGAGCAGGTGAACGATGTGATGCGAGAATTCCGGCGAAGTTCACAGGCCCCCAGGTACTGACAGATCAGGTGAACGCCGGGTACCGTCACGCTCAGCTTCACCCGTGTGGACTACACCACCACCTTCCTACAACGGATCGTCCGGCACGTTCCTGCCGGTAGAAGGGGGCCCATTCACCATGGCCACTGTTACGTTCGACAAGGCGACCCGTGTGTACCCGGGTTCCACCAAGCCCGCCGTCGACGGTCTCGACATCGACATCGCGGACGGCGAGTTCCTCGTCCTGGTCGGTCCGTCCGGTTGCGGCAAGTCCACCTCGCTCCGCATGCTCGCGGGGCTCGAGGACGTGAACGGCGGCGCCATCCGCATCGGTGACCGCGACGTGACGCACCTGCCGCCGAAGGACCGGGACATCGCCATGGTGTTCCAGAACTACGCGCTGTACCCGCACATGACGGTCGCCGACAACATGGGCTTCGCGCTCAAGATCGCCGGCGTCAACAAGGCGGAGATCCGGCAGAAGGTCGAGGAGGCCGCGAAGATCCTCGACCTCACCGAGTACCTGGACCGCAAGCCGAAGGCGCTCTCCGGCGGTCAGCGCCAGCGTGTGGCGATGGGCCGCGCGATCGTGCGCGAGCCGCAGGTGTTCCTCATGGACGAGCCGCTGTCCAACCTGGACGCCAAGCTCCGCGTCTCCACCCGTACGCAGATCGCCTCGCTCCAGCGCCGTCTCGGCATCACCACCGTCTACGTCACCCACGACCAGGTCGAGGCCATGACGATGGGCGACCGCGTGGCGGTCCTCAAGGACGGTCTGCTCCAGCAGGTCGACTCCCCGCGGAACATGTACGACAAGCCCGCGAACCTCTTCGTCGCCGGCTTCATCGGCTCCCCGGCGATGAACCTGGTCGAGGTCCCGATCACCGACGGCGGCGTGAAGTTCGGCAACAGCGTCGTCCCGGTCAACCGCGACGCCCTGAAGGCCGCCGCCGACAAGGGCGACCGCACGGTCACCGTCGGCGTGCGCCCGGAGCACTTCGACGTGGTGGAGCTGAACGGCGGCGCCGCCAAGACCCTGTCGAAGGACTCGGCGGACGCCCCGGCCGGCCTGGCGGTCTCGGTGAACGTCGTGGAGGAGACCGGCGCCGACGGCTACATCTACGGCACGGTCGAGGTCGGCGGCGAGTCGAAGGACCTCGTGGTCCGCGTGAGCAGCCGCGCGGTGCCGGAGAAGGGCGCGACCGTCCACGTCGTACCGCGTCCGGGCGAGACCCACGTGTTCTCGACCTCCACGGGCGAGCGTCTCACCGACTGAGAAACCACGCGACCGGGTGATTTCACCCGCGTTGACGAAAAGAGCCCCGCGGCCTGCTGCGGGGCTCTTTTCGTTGTCGACAAATACCCCGGCACACCGGACGTTTCGACCGCTGTTCGTCAATCCCCTATCCCTTTCGCGAGAACTTCTCATCCCCCGAAAGGGTGACTAAATGTCGCCAAATCATTACCGGGCGCTACCCTCACTCGCGTGAAGCACTCCGTGAAGCACTCCGCCACCCGACAGACGCGACGCGGCCGGGGCCCCGCCCACCGGATCGGCCGCTCTCTCGCCTTCGTCCTGCCCGTCGTCCTGGTGCTCTCCGGGACTCTCGCGGTCACCCGCGTCGACTGGTCCGGGGATCCCTCGGACTCGGTGCTCGCGGCGTCGGAGGCCTCCTCGGCCAAGGCGTCCTCCGCCCGCGCCGCCCGCGCCCCGCACGAGGTGCTGCGCGACCGGCTGCTGACCGAGCTGCAGGAGGAGGACCCGGGCGTCGCGCTGACCCACCTCCAGCAGGCGGTGAACGAGCGTCCGTCGCTGGCCGACCACTGCGCGACCATCGCCCGCGCGCTGGGCCGCGCCGCGGTGAAGGTGTACGGCCCGACGCGCGCCCAGTCCTACGCCCGTCCCGTCTGCGACACCGCCTTCGCCTCGGGCGTCCTGGCCGCGCACGGCTAACGCCTGCCCGGGGCGCAGGGCCGGGACGTACGGCCGGGACGTACGGGCCGGGGCCTGCCCGGCGAGGCGGGCGCGGCGTACGTCCGGGGCTGTCCCGCTGCGGCGGGCGGGGCGCCGCGTACAGTTCGGGCATGACCGATCCGAACGCCGCGTCCCGCCGCCCCGTTCAAGCCGTCGTCCTGGCCGGCGGGCAGGGTTCCCGGCTGCGCCCCTACACCGACGACCGGCCCAAGCCGATGGTCGAGATCCCGGGCACCGGGACCCCGATCATCGGCCATCAGCTCGCCTGGCTCGCCGAGGAGGGCGTCACCGACGTCGTGGTCTCCTGCGGCCATCTCGCCGAGGTGTTGCAGAAGTGGCTGAAGAGCGCCGACCTGCCGCTCTCCGTCACCACCGTCGTGGAGACCGAACCGCTCGGCCGCGGCGGCGGCCTCCGCTACGCCGCCGCCCACCTCCCGCACCCCGACCGGCCCTGGTACGCCACCAACGGCGACATCTGGACCCGTTTCTCGCTGCGTGACATGGCCGACTTCCACGCCGAGCGGGGCGCCGTCGCGACCCTCGCCCTGGCCCGTCCGCGGCTGCCGTGGGGCGCCGTGCAGACGGACGGCTTCGGTCACATCACCGACTTCATCGAGGCGCCGCCGTCGACGTTCGAGATCAACGCGGGCGTGTACGTCTTCTCGCCGGAGTTCGCCGCGATGCTCCCGGAGCGCGGCGACCACGAGCGCACCACGTTCCCCCGGCTGGCCCGCGAACGCCGCCTGGCCGGTTTCCCGATCCCGCAGGGCTCCTACTGGCGGGCGATCGACACCGCGAAGGACCTGACGGAGGCGGCCAGGGAACTGGCGGCGCCGAGCGGCCGCTGAGGCTCCCGCCGCACGCAGGCATACGGCAGCAGCAGGGCCCCCGCACGCGACGTGCGGGGGCCCTGCTGCGTGTCCGTTTTCCGCGGGCGCGGGGACGGTCGGGGGCTGTCGAGGGGTGTCGCCTCAGCCCAGCAGGCCGCCCACCAGGCGTCCGCCCGGCTCCCCGGTGGACGACGAGCCGCCGCCGTCGCCGCCGCCGTCGGTGTTGTCGGCGGAGCCGCCCGCGCCGCCGGTCGAGGTGCCGCCGGCGGTCGGGCCCGAGGTGGTGCTCGGGGCCTGGTCGGCCGGAGAGGACTGCCGCTGGGGCGGGGCCTGGCCCGTGGTGCCCTGGGTCTGGCTCGGTGCGCCGCCGCCGGGGGCGGTGCCGCTGTCCCGGGTCGCTCCCGGAGTGGTCGCGGACTCCCGGGAGGGGGTGGCCGCGTCACCGGTGGCGCCCTGGGTGGGCGAGGCGGAGGCCTCCGCCGGGGAGGAGGTCTTCGGCTTGCCGGTGCCGGACTCCTGCGGGAGCGGCGAGCCGGGCAGTTCGTTGCGCGGGGCCTCGCCGGGCCCGGGGACGACCACGCGGTCGGCGTCCCGGACGGCACCGCCGAGGACGGAGCCGACGAGGAGGGTGACCCCGGCGACGAGGAAGGTGACGAGGGCGCCGCGGCGCAGGACGTAGCGGCGCAGGTCCCAGATGTCGGAGCGGGGACCGAGGCGCCGCCAGGCGCTGCTCGCGAGCCTGCCGTCCACGGAGTACACGGGCGCCCCGGCGATGATCAGCGGGGACCAGGCGGCGAGGTAGATGATGTCGGGCGCGTCGTAGGCCGGGACGCTCTTCCAGCTCACGGTGACGAGGAGTGCTGCGGACAGGCCCGCGCCGATGACCGCGGCCACCCGCTGCCAGCAGCCCAGGACGGTCAGGACGCCGACCAGCACCTGGAGGAAGGCGATGACGAGTCCGGCGCCCACGGGGTGGGCGAGGGCGAACTGGCGCAGCGGTTCGGCGACGTCCCAGGGGTGCAGGGTGTTGAGCCACTTGACCATGGAGCCGCGTTCGCCGCCGTCGAAGTAGACGGGGTCGCAGAGCTTGCCCATGCCGGCGTAGATGGAGATGAAGCCGAGGAAGACGCGCAGGGGCAGCAGGACGACGCCGAGGTTCATGCGGCGGCCGGGGAAGTAGGCGTGGCGCGCCGGGTCGTCGGTGCGGCGCCTGCTGCGGGGCTCGCCCTGCTCCGGGTCGTCGTGCCCGGCGTAGTCGTCGGGGCGGTGTCCGTCGTCGTGGTGGCCGTCGGGTCCGGTCCCGAAGTCCAGTGTGTCGTAGCCGGGCTCGTCGTAGGCGCTGCCGACGGTGCGCATGGCGGGCAGCAGCCGGGTGCCCTCGGGGACGGGGCCGCGCTGGGCGCCGACGAGGGGGGTCTCCAGCGTCTGGGTGGCGGGGCCGTCGTCGTAGTCGAGGGGGCCGCCGTCCAGGTCGACCCGGGGGATGACCTGGGTGGCCCCGGCGTCGGCGGTGGGGTCGTCGGCGTGGTGACCGGCTCCCGCCCGCACCGCCTGGAGCAGCCGGTGCGCGCCGGTGTCGTCCGGGTCGGAGCGCCCGCTCCACACGACGGGGCGGCGGCGGCCCGGGGCGGCGGGCACGCGGGCGGTGTTCTGGGTGGCGCTCAGGTGCCGCGCGATCCGCGGGGACTGGGTCCGCCGCGCGGAGGCACCGAACTGCACGCGGAAACTCGCGTGGTTGACGATGACCTGGGCCGGATCGCTCGGCACCTTCACCATGCTCAGCGCGGGAGCGTCGTCGTATCCCGACGAGCGGTCCCCCGTGGGTGTGCGGGGTGTTCTGGTGTCCACACTCATCTAACCGAGTGACGTGTCGTTAGGACACTGCCTTGACCGCCCCGATCTGTCCGGACCGCGTCAAGCATGTCCGGACAGCCTCGAACATCCCGTTCGAGCTATGCGGCGAACGTCCGTTCAGGAGCGTCGGCGCGCCGCCTCGTACAGCACGATCCCCGCCGCCACACCGGCGTTCAGCGACTCCGCGCCGCCCGGCATCGGGATCCGCACCCGGACGTCGCAGGTCTCGCCGACGAGCCGGGACAGGCCCTTGCCCTCGCTGCCGACGACGACGACCACGGGCCCGTCCAGGGCCTCCAGGTCGCCGAGTTCGGCCTCGCCGTCGGCGGCGAGGCCGACGACCGTGAGCCCGGCCTTCTGGTACGACTCCAGCGCCCGGGTGAGGTTGGTGGCGCGCGCCACCGGCGTGCGGGCGGCCGTGCCGGCGGACGTCTTCCACGCGCCCGCCGTCATACCGGCCGCGCGCCGCTCGGGCACGACGACGCCGTGGCCGCCGAAGGCGGAGACGGAGCGGACGACCGCACCGAGGTTGCGCGGGTCGGTCACCCCGTCGAGGGCGACGATCAGCGGGGCGGCGCCCTCGTCGCGGGCGGCGGCGACCAGGTCCTCGGGGTGCGCGTACTCGTAGGGCGGCACCTGGAGCACGAGCCCCTGGTGGTTCAGCCCGTTGGTCATCCGGTCCAGCTCGGGACGCGGGGCCTCCATGAGGTTGATCCCGCCGCGCTCGGCGGCGAGCTGGAGGGCCTCGCGCACCCGCTCGTCGTTGTCGATGAACTGCTGGACGTAGAGCGTGGAGGCGGGCACGCCCTCGCGCAGTGCCTCGACGACCGGGTTGCGGCCGACGACCAGCTCGGACGTCGACCGGCCGCCGCCGCGCCGCGCCTGCGGGCGGCCCGTGGCGCGGCGCGCCTTGGCGTTGGCGGCGCGCTGCTTGGCGTGCCCCTTGCGCATCTCGGCGGGGGGCGTGGGTCCCTTGCCCTCCAGGCCCCGGCGTCGCTTGCCGCCGCTGCCGACCTGCGCGCCCTTCTTGCCGGACATGCGGCGGTTGTTCGCGGCCATGAGTTACCTGTCTCCGCTCTCTACGGGAGTGTGCGTGGTGCTTGGCGTGGTGGTGCGTCGTATGCAGTGTGCCGCCCGGAGGGCCGGGCGGCACAATCGATCTACGGGTCCGGCTCTCGCCGCCCCGCCGGTCAGCGGGGGCCGAGGCTCCAGCGGGGTCCCTGCGGGCTGTCCTCGATGGCGAGTCCGGACCGGGCGAGCCGGTCGCGGATGGCGTCGGCGGTGGCCCAGTCCTTCCGTGCCCGCGCGGCCTCGCGCTGGTCGAGCACGAGCCGTACGAGGCTGTCGACGACGTGCCGCAGGTCCTCGCCCTGCTCCTGCTCCCCCGCCCACTGGGCGTCCAGCGGGTCCAGGCCGAGCACGCCGAGCATGGCCCGAACCTCGGCGAGGCGGGCGACGGCGGCCTCCTTGTCGTCGGCGGCCAGCGCGCTGTTGCCCTGCCGGACGGTGGTGTGCACGATCGCGAGCGCCTGCGGGACGCCGAGGTCGTCGTCCATCGCCTCGGCGAAGGCGGGCGGCACCTCGTCGGCGGGCTCGACGGCGTGGCCGGCCAGCTCCGTCACCCGCTGCGCGAAGCCCTCGATCCGCGCGTACGCCGACTCGGCCTCGCGCAGGGACTCCTCGCTGTACTCGATGGTGGAGCGGTAGTGCGGGGTGCCGAGGTAGTACCGCAGCACGACCGGCCGCCACTTCTTCACCATCTCGCCGACGAGCACGCTGTTGCCGAGCGACTTGGACATCTTCTCGCCGCTCATGGTGACCCAGGCGTTGTGCACCCAGTACCGGGCGAAGGCGTCGCCGAAGCCCTTGGCCTGGGCGATCTCGTTCTCGTGGTGGGGGAAGATCAGGTCGATCCCGCCGCCGTGGACGTCGAACTCCTCGCCCAGGTACTTGTGCGCCATGGCGGAGCACTCCAGGTGCCAGCCGGGCCGTCCCCGCCCCCACGGCGTCTCCCAGCTCGGCTCGCCGGGCTTGGCCGCCTTCCACATGGCGAAGTCGCGCGGGTCCCGCTTGCCGGTCTCGCCCTCCCCGGCGGGCTGGCGCAGCTCGTCGAGGTCCTGGTTGGACAGCGACAGGTAGCCCGGCAGGGACCGGACGTCGAAGTAGACGTTGCCGTCGGCCTCGTAGGCGTGCCCGCGCTCGATGAGGCCGCGCATCATCTCGACCATCTCGGTGATGTGGCCGGTGGCGCGCGGTTCGTACGTGGGCGGCAGGCAGCCGAGGGCGTCGTAGGCGTCGTTGAACGCCCGCTCGTTCTCGTACCCGATGGACCACCAGGGGCGGTTCTGCTCGGCCGCCTTCTTGATGATCTTGTCGTCGATGTCGGTGACGTTGCGGATGAACGTCACGTCGTAGCCGCGGTAGGCGAACCAGCGGCGCATGATGTCGAAGTTCAGCCCCGACCGGACGTGCCCGATGTGCGGGGCGGCCTGCACGGTGGCACCGCACAGGTAGATCGAGACACAGCCCGGCGTGAGGGGGGCGAAGTCACGGATCTGCCGGGCGCTGGTGTCGTACAGGCGAATAGTCACGAGTCCAGGGTAGTAGGCCCCGGACAGTGCCCAGGGCACACATACCGGTTGTTGCCGGACCGAGTCACAACCGAGCCGAAACCCCGGCGAGGCACCCCCGCACCGACCGCACCGGAACCCCGAAGGGGCACACCCTCCCGGCCGACCGAGCCGGAACCCCCGGCGAGGGCACGTTCCTGGCCGACCTCGACGGAACCCCGGAGGAGCACCCTCCCGGCCGACCGAGCCGGAACCCCGGAGGAGCGCCCTCCCGGCCGACCGAGCCGAAACCCCGAAGCGGCACCCTCCCGACCGACCGAGCCAGAACCCCGAAGCGGCGCCCTCCAACCGCCCGAGCCGAAACCACAAAGCGGCGCCCTCCCGGCCGACCGAGCCAGAACCCCGAGGGGGCGCCTCTTGGCCGACCGAGTCGGGTGGTGGGTGGGCATAGGCCGGGGTCCAGGGGCGGAGCCCCTGGCGGGGTGCGGGGCGGAGCCCTGCACGGCGGGGCAACGCGGGGTGCCGGACCACCCGCGTCTCACCCACCCCGTGCCTCACCCAACCCCCGCCTCACCGCCGTCTGACCCACCCGCCGTCCTAACCCACCCGTACGACCAACGCCGTGGCCACCGCCATCAGTCCCTCTCCCCGCCCGGGGAACCCCAGCCCGTCCGTCGTCGCCCCCGACACGGACACCGGCGCCCCCACGGCCCCGGAGAGCACCGCCTCCGCCTCCCCCCGCCGCTTCCCGATCTTCGGCCGCGCCCCCACCACCTGCACCGCGACGTTCCCGATCCGGAACCCCGCCTCCCGCACGATCCGCGCGGCCTCCGTCAGCAACGTCACCCCGGACGCCCCCGACCACTCCGGCCGCCCGGTGCCGAAGTGCTGTCCCAGGTCCCCGAGCCCCGCCGCGGAGAACAGCGCGTTGCACGCCGCGTGGGCGACGACGTCCGCGTCGGAGTGCCCGGCGAGCCCCGGCCCCTCGCCCTCCCACTTCAGCCCCGCGCACCACAGCTCGCGCCCGTCCTCGAAGGCGTGGATGTCCGTGCCGATCCCCACCTGCGGCAGCACGGGCCCCGCGTCCGTCTCAGAACCCATCGTTCAGCCTCCTGCGCGCCAGTACCGCCTCCGCGAGCACCAGGTCGAGCGGGCGCGTCACCTTGAACGCCTCCTCGTGCCCCGGCACCACCACCACCGTGAGCCCGAGCCGTTCGACCATGCTCGCGTCGTCGGTGACGTCGTCGGTCACCGTCCCGTGGGCCCGCACCAGCGTCGCGCGGTCGAACCCCTGCGGGGTCTGCACCGCCCGCAGCCGAGCCCGCTCCGGCGTCGCCACCACCGGCTCCGGCTCCCCCGGCGCCGCGGCGGGCTCGACCTGCTTGACGGTGTCGGCGAGCGGCACCGCCGGCACCACGGCGGGCGCGCCCTCCCGCACGGCGTCGATCACGGCGTCCACGGTGTCCACCGGCACCAGCGGCCGGGCGGCGTCGTGGACGAGGACGATGTCGTACTCGGGCGGCAGCGCGTCCAGGCCGAGCCGTACGGACTCCTGCCGGCTCTCGCCGCCGGGCACCACGAGGAAGTCGGTCCACTCGGGCAGCGCATGGGTGTCGAGGAGGTTCTTGACCTCGGCCGCGCCGTCGGGCGGTGCGACGACCACGACGAGGGAAACCCCCCGGGAGGCGGCCATCGCCCGGACCGCGTGGATGAGCATGGGCGTGCCGCCCAGCGCGCGCAGGGCCTTGGGGGCCCCCGGGCCGAGCCGTACGCCCCGGCCCGCGGCCGGGATCACGGCGGCGGTCCGGGCCCGCGAACGGTCCGCGGCCGGTGCCCCGGCGTGCGCCGGGGCCGGGGTTTCGGTGGGCGAGGGACGCGATTCGTCAGACATCGGTTCCTGTCAGGTTTGTGTGCTCGACCTACGTGGGTATGGCCTCACCGTGCCGGGCGCGACGCCTTGACCGGACCCTTCCGTGACCCTGGTCGAGCCAGCAGCCCGGGCCCGGCACGCCAGGAACGGGGGGAGCCTTCCCGGGACGAGCGTACGAGGATCATGGTCGTCCGCACGTCCGGATGCCGAAACAGGTATCCGGGTACGAACATGCCGCAGCGCCCGGCGACAGCAAGGATGTCATCGGGCACCGCGGCATTTCAGTGCGCTGGACCGAGTGGCCGAGGGCATGCCGCCCCGCCCCGGTCCAGTGGGCTCAGGAGGCGAGCACCTCGTCGAGCAGGGCCTCCGCCTTGTCCTCGTTGGTGTTCTCCGCGAGGGCCAGCTCGCTCACCAGGATCTGGCGGGCCTTGGCGAGCATGCGCTTCTCACCTGCGGAGAGTCCGCGCTCGCGCTCGCGCCGCCACAGGTCGCGCACGACTTCCGCGACCTTGATGACGTCGCCGGAGGCGAGCTTCTCCAGGTTTGCCTTGTAACGACGCGACCAGTTCGTGGGCTCCTCGGCGTACGGCGCGCGCAGCACCTCGAAGACCCGGTCCAGCCCGTCCTGACCGACCACATCACGCACGCCGACGAACTCCGCATTGTCCGCTGGCACACGTACCGTCAGGTCGCCCTGGGCGACCTTCAGCACCAAGTAGGTCTTGTCCACGCCTTTGATCTGGCGAGTTTCGATAGCCTCGATCAGCGCGGCCCCGTGATGGGGATAGACCACGGTGTCGCCAACCTTGAACGTCATGTGACAGGTACCCCTTCCGTGGCTATCCAGGGTAACACGGAAACGGCGTCTTCTGAATGGCGTTTTCGCAGGTCAGGGCATATCTCGGGGCTTGACAACAGCAACAGGAACGTGCTGCGCGGGGCGAGCGGAAGAAAGTATTCGCAGGTCGGAGCGGCTGTTCAGGGCGGACGAAACACGCACGTCACACACCTCCGGAGCCCGTGCCGCGCGCCCGAAGATCCCGATATGTCCGGTTCCATGCGTGCGACTTCCGCTACTCCGTTCGGTGGCCGCGGCGGGGTTCCGGACGAATCCCGAATTGATCACGAGGGTGCCCCGCCCGGCGCGCCGGTGATCAATTCCCCGGCCCGCCGGCGCATTCCTTCACCGGCATTTCGCACACCGATCCGCGACCGGTATGGCGCAGGGCCGCATAGCTGAATGTCGGACGAGTACGAGCGGCAAAACGACGTACGGAACGAACCTGAAGCGCACCCGAACCCCGTCCGGACCCCGCGCGAACCCCGTCGGAACCCCGCCCGTGCCGCGCCCCGGCAGCGCTCCGCCCCCGCCCGTGCCCTACCGCCTGCCGGGCGAAGCCGGGTGCCTTCGGGGAGGGTCGGGTGCGGCGGCCCGAGAACGGCTCGGTAGCCTAAGGCCGCTGACAGCCACTTAGGGCGGCTTTATCCGTTGCCGCCACCACGCTCGAGTCCAAGGAGTTGCCGCCGCCGTGAGCAGCAGCCTTCGACGCGGTGCCCTCGCCGCCGCCGCCATCGCGTTCTCGATCGCCTCGCTCGCCGCGTGCGGTGCCGGTCACAACGCCCAGACGCTGGAGATCAAGCCGGATCACGCTGCGACGACCGTCGGCGACATCGAGGTCCAGAACGCGGTCGTCATCACGCAGCCCGATCTGAAGTCGACCGGCCCGGCCGTGGTCGCCGTCACCCTGTTCAACAACGGCCGGTCGGACCAGACCCTGGAGTCCATCACCGTCCCCGGCGGCGGCAAGACCGCCGAGCTGAAGCCCGCCAAGGGCGAGAAGGGCGACCTGGTCGTCCCGGCCGGCGGCTCCCTGATCCTCGGCGGCAAGGACAACGCCGCCGCCGTCCTGCCCAGCAGCCGCGAGGCGATCCAGGACGGCAACGCGCAGAAGATCACCTTCACCTTCAGCAAGACCGGCGAGGTGAGCCTGCGCGCCCTGGTCGTCCCGGCCGAGAGCTACTTCTCCAAGTGGGGTCCGAGCGACGTCCCGTCGGCCCCGGGCGCGACGCCCTCCGACGACGCCTCCGGCCAGGCGTCCACCGACGCCTCGGGCGAGCCGTCCGACGGCGCCTCCTCGGGTGCCCCGTCGGCCGGCGAGTCCGACGGCGCCTCCTCCGGCGAGTCCGGCGCCCCGGCCGACGGCACCTCCCAGGAGAACGGCACCGGCACGGACGCCGAAGCCGGCCACTGAGCGCCGTACCGGCTACGCCGAAGGGCGGGACCTCTCCGTGAGGTCCCGCCCTTCGTCACGTCCGGCCCGTGGGCCGCGTACGGGCCGTAAGCCGCGTACGGGCCGCGTACGGCACGCGGCCTACGGCTCGAACTTGTACCCCAGTCCGCGCACCGTCACCAGGTACCGCGGCGCACCCGGGTCGGGTTCGATCTTGGCGCGCAGGCGCTTGACGTGGACGTCGAGGGTCTTGGTGTCCCCGACGTAGTCGGCGCCCCACACCCGGTCGATGAGCTGCATGCGGGTCAGCACGCGGCCCGCGTTGCGCAGCAGCATCTCCAGCAGGTCGAACTCCTTGAGCGGCAGGTCGACCTTGGTGCCGCCGACGGTCACCACGTGCCGGTCGACGTCCATCCGGACGGGCCCGGCCTCCAGCGCGGCCGGGGCGACCTCCTCCGGCTCGCCGCGCCGGCGCAGTACGGCACGGATGCGGGCGACCAGCTCGCGGGAGGAGAAGGGCTTGGTGACGTAGTCGTCGGCCCCTATCTCCAGCCCGACGACCTTGTCGATCTCGCTGTCCTTGGCGGTCACCATGATCACGGGGACGTTGGAGCGGCCGCGTAGCTGGCGGCAGACCTCGGTGCCCGGCAGGCCGGGCAGCATCAGGTCGAGGAGCACGAGGTCGGCGCCGTTGCGCTCGAACTCGTCGAGTCCGTCGGGGCCGGTGGTCGCGATGGCGACCTCGAAGCCCTCCTTGCGGAGCATGTACGACAGGGCGTCGGAGAAGGACTCCTCGTCCTCGACGACGAGCACACGGGTCACGGAAGGACCTCCGGGGCGGGAAACGTTTCGTACGCGGATGTATCGGGGGATTCGGGGGATGAGGACGGCCGCTCGGTCTCGTCGTCGAGCCCGGCGCGGTCGGACCGCTGCTGCGCACGGCGGTCGCGGGCGGGGCCCGCCTCCGGCAGTCGCAGGGTGAAGGTGGAGCCCTGGCCTTCGGCGCTCCACACCGTGACCTCCCCGCCGTGCGAGGCGACCACGTGCTTGACGATCGCGAGACCCAGACCGGTGCCTCCGGTGGCCCGGGAGCGGGCCGGGTCGACGCGGTAGAAGCGCTCGAAGACGCGCTCCTTGTCCTTCTCCGAGATGCCGATGCCCTGGTCGGTCACGGCGATCTCGATCAGGTCGCCGCCGGTGGCGGCGACGCGGCGGGCGGCGATGCCGACGCGGGTGCGGGCCGGCGAGTAGTTGACGGCGTTCTCGACGAGGTTGCCGAGGGCGGCGGCGAGCTGGCCGCGGTTGCCGCGCACGTGCAGGTCCGCCGTGCCTCCGGCCGCCATGGTGATCTGCTTCGTGCCGGCCGCGTGCCGGCAGCGGTCGATGGCCTCGTCGACCAGCTCGTCCACCCGCACGGGCTCGGCGTCGTCGAGGGGGTCGTCGTTCTGCACCCGGGAGAGGTCGATGAGCTCCTGCACCAGGTTGGTGAGCCGGGTCGCCTCGATCTGCATCCGCCCGGCGAACCGCTCCACGGCCTCCGGGTCGTCGGAGGCGTCCATGACGGCCTCGGACAGCAGCGAGAGCGCCCCCACCGGGGTCTTGAGCTCGTGGCTCACGTTGGCGACGAAGTCCCGCCGTACGGCCTCGATGCGGCGGGCCTCGGTGAGGTCCTCGACCAGCAGCAGCACCAGCCGGGACCCGAGGGGCGCGACGCGTGCGGAGACGGCGAGGGCCTCTCCCCGCCCGTTGCCGCGCCGCGGCAGGTCCAGCTCGACCTGCCGTATCTCCCCGTCCCGCCGGGTGTCCCTGGCCATCTGCAGCATCGGCTCGACGGCGAGCCTGCCGCCGCGGACCAGGCCGAGGGCGTACGCCGCCGAGCTGGCCTTGACCACCGCGTCGGCCTCGTCGAGGACGACGGCGGAGGAGCGCAGTACGGACAGGACGGTGTCGACGCCCGGCGGCAGCACCGGGTCCGTGTGCAGCGAGCTGCGCGTGGGGCGCTTCTGCTCCCGCTCGCTCCAGCGGAACGCCAGCACGGCGATGACACCGGTGAGCACTCCGGCGATCGCCGCCACTGCGGCGACCGCCGCGTTCACGTCCATGTCTCCAGGTTAGGCACGCCGAACGGCCGTGCCCCAGCCATCGGGGTGCGACCTCGAACACTCGTCGCCCAGAGTTCACCTTGGAGCCAGGGACGGTTCATGTGGGGTGCCGGAAACGGACGCGTACGGGACGGAACGTGGCAGCGTGGGGGCACGGCGAGGGGCACGAGGCCACTCCTCGCGCCCCTAAACGGACGTACGAGAGGGAATCCTGATGCGGGACGCGTACCACGAGGAACTTGATTCGATCGGTGACGGTCTGGTGGAGATGGCCCGGCTGGTCGGGTCGGCGATCGGACGCGCCACGACCGCGATCCTCGACTCCGACCTCAAGCTGGCCGAGGCCGTCATCGAGGCGGACCAGAAGGTCGACGACCTCCAGCACGAGCTGGAGGCGCGGGCGATAACGCTGCTGGCCCGCCAGCAGCCGGTGGCGACGGACCTGCGCATCGTCGTCACCTCGCTGCGGATGTCGGCCGACCTGGAGCGCTCGGGCGACCTGGCCCAGCACGTGGCCAAGCTGGCCCGGCTGCGCTACCCGGAGCGCGCGGTGCCGCACGACCTGCACGCGACCATCCTGGAGATGGGCCAGCTCGCGCAGCGCCTCATGGCGAAGGCCGCCGAGGTGATCATCACCAAGGACGTCGACCTGGCGCTCCAACTGGAGCAGGACGACGACGCCATGGACCTCCTGCACCGCACCCTCTTCCAGCACCTGATGGACGACCGCTGGAAGCACGGCATCGAGACGGCGGTCGACGTGACGCTGCTGGGCCGCTACTACGAGCGGTACGCCGACCACGCGGTCGCGGTCGCCAAGCGGGTGGTCTACCTGGTCACCGGCGAGCACGCGGACGACCTCCAGGCGGACATCCAGCCGGCGACGCAGGTCGAGGGGGCCTGAGCCGCGCGGGAGCGGGCCGGGGGGCGCGCGCTCGCTCCAGTGCGCCGTTGATGCGACGGCCGCCGGGGCGTGCAATGGACTCACACACCCGGGTCCATCGCACCCGCTTCCAGGAGGAACCATGGCCGATTCCCCCAGCACGAGGCCCGACCCCGCACAGGAACGCCCCACCGAGCAGCCCGCCGAGATCCGCAGCCTCCCGCTGATCGCCGCGTGCGGCTGCGGCTCGGGCTGCGGCTGCGGCTGCCAGTCGGGCAGCCCCTGCCAGTGCGGCTGACGCCGTAGCGGTACGCCGTAGCGGTACGGCGTAGCAGCACGCCGTACTCAAGTCGTACGACCACCCCTGGGTGTCGCGTCGTACGACTTGAGTACGGGTACTCAGGCCCCCGAAACCGTGCCCGTCCGACCCTGGGGACAGCAAGCCGGACGCACACGACCCCCGGGGGCCGAGACCGATGACGAAGACCACCAGCCGGACACGCATCAGCCGCATCAGCCGCATCCTCGTCGACCGGCTACGCGCCGACCGGATGCGCGCCCTGGCCCGCCTGGCCGTCGCCAACCGCGTCTCGGCGGTGTACCTGGCCCTGGTCGGCGGCGCGATGGCCCTCGCCGCGGCGGAGCCCCTCTTCGCCTCCGGCCCCGACGCCTCCCTCATCTGGGTCTGGCCGGCCCTGTTCACCTTCCCGGCCTTCGGCTTCGTGGCCTGGCTCGGCGAGGCGGGCTGGGGCGGCGACGCCCCGGCGTGGTTCTTCGTCGGCGGCATCGTGCTCTCCGCTCTGGTCCAGTCGCTGGCCCTGGGTGCCGTGTGGCAGACGCTGCGCGGTCGGCGCACGCGGCACCTGACGCCGGCCAACTGACCCCGACGCCCCCTGGGGCCGGGGCCCGCCCGGGTGCGAGAGTGGCCCCATGACGGCACCGGGAACCACGCTCGTGACGGCCGACGAGGTCGAGGACATCGCGGTGGACGGGCTGCGGTGGCTGACGGGGACGGCGCGGGAAACCCCCGGCGGCGGCCTCGCCTGGCCGACGAAGCCCTCCGACGAAGCCGTGGAGCAGATGCTCTACGACGGCACGGCGGGCATCGTCCCGGTGTTCCTGGAGGCATGGCGCCACTTCGGCGACGACGCCTACGCCGACACCGCCCTGCGCGCGGCCCGTTCCCTCGCGTCCTCGGTCGACGGCCTGGAGGACGACTCCCTGTACTTCGGCCGTACGGGACTGGCGCTGGTCCTGCGCGCCGTCCACGACGCCCTGGGCGACACGGCCTCGGGCGAGGCCGCGGACCGTGCCCTCCGCCTCGTCCGCTCCCGCTTCGACGGCACCCGCTGGGGCGAGCTGTTCGAGCTGATGGGCGGCAACGCGGGCATCGGCCTCGGCGCCCTGCCGGCCGGCGACCCCGACCTGGCCGTCCTGGCCGTGGAGCCGTACCTGCGCACGGCGGAGCGGACGCCGAACGGCGTCCACTGGCCGCACCGCACAGGCGTCGAGGCACGCCTGCACCACGTCTCGCACGGCACCCTCGGCATCGCCCTGGCCCTCGCCCGCGTCGGCGCGGCCACCGGCCGGGGCGACCTGCTCGACCTCGCGCTGTCCGCCGCGGCCGACGTCGTGTCCCGCGACTCGGCGGGCCCCGACGGCTTCCTGGCCCCGCACTCCACCCCGCAGTACCTCCCGGACCTGATCGAGCCGGTCAGCTACGGCTGGTGCCACGGCCCCGCCGGCGACGCCCAGCTCTTCCGCACCCTGCGCGACGTCACGTCCGACCCCGCCTGGACCGCCCTGGCCGACCGCTGCTGGCACACCGTCACCCACTCGGGCCTCCCCCGGCGGCTGCGCCCCGGCTTCTGGGACAACAACGGCCGCTGCTGCGGCACGGCGGGCGTCCTGGCCCTGGCCTGCGACCGGCTCGCCGAGCAGCGGGACGCGTCCGGTTTCGCCGAGCAGCGGGACACGTCCGGCTTCACCGACGTGCTGGTCGCGGACCTGGCCGCCCGCGCGACCCGGGACGCCGACGGCGCCCGCTGGTCGAACGTCGACTTCCGGTCCACCCCCGGCGACCTCGAACCGCGGACCGGCTGGGCGATGGGCACCGCGGGCATCGTCCGCGAGCTGCTCCGCCACGTCCGCCTGACCCGCGGGGGCGACCCCCGCTACGCCTTCCCGTGGCCGGACCAGCCGCCGGTGTCCGCGCCCGCCTGACCGGAACGCCCGAACCCGGCCGACCGAACCGGTCCGAGACGATCGGGTGCCGCGGGGCCACCCCCTGCCACGGTGGACGCCGAAGGGAGGCCGCATGATCCCGGCACTGAACCGGCTCGTCGACCTGGTCGAGGAGCACCTCGGCGAAGAACCCGACGTACCCGCGCTGGCCGCGGGGCTCGGCACGACCGAGTACCACCTGCGCCGGATGTTCTCGTCGCTGGCGGGCATGCCGCTGTCGGAGTACGTCCGCCGGCGCCGCATGACCGTCGCCGCCGCCGACGTCGTACGGGGCGGCGACGACCTGCTGGGCATCGCCGTCCGGTACGGATACGGCTCGACGGAGGCGTTCGGACGCGCGTTCCGGTCGGTGCACGGCGCCGCCCCGCGCGACGTGCGCCGCGAAGGCGGCCCCCTTCGGAGCCAACCGCAGCTCAGGTTCCGCCTGACCGTCGAAGGGAGCACCCCCATGGACACCCGTTTCACCGACCGCCCCGCCTTCCGCCTGATCGGCCACGCGGCCCGTGTCCCCCTCGTCCACGAGGGCGTCAACCCGCACATCCGGCAGCACATCGCCGCACTCCCCCAGGAGGCCCACGTCCGCCTGAAGTCCCTCGGCGACACGGACCCGGCCGGCCTGCTCCAGGTCTGCGACGACGTGGCCCAGGACAGCGCGGAGGGCACGGAGCTGACCTACCTCCACGGCGTGGCCGTCTCCGCGGGCACCCCCGCCCCCGACGACCTCGACGCCATCGAGGTCCCGGCGGGCACCTGGGCGGTCTTCCGCAGCTCGGGCCCCTACCCGGAATCCCTCCAGACCACCTGGGCGGCCACGGCGTCCGAGTGGTTCCCCTCCAACCCGTGGCGCCTGCGCCCCGGCCCGTCGATCGTGGCGGTCCTGGACCGCACGGCCGACTTCACGACGGCGACGACCGAACTGTGGCTGCCCGTGGAACCGGCCTGAAGGGGGGCGGCGCCCGCCCCCGGGCGGAGCGGGCTGCTAGCTTCCGGAGCCATGACGGACAGCGTGTACGTGGGCAACGCGGGCGAGGACGCGGCACTGGACCGGGGATGGCTGCTGGGGCACTTCAAGGACGCCTCCGATCCCCGGCACAGTGAGGACGTGGAGATCAAGTGGGGCGTCCACCCGAAGGGCGACGAGCGCGCCCACTGGGTCACCGGCGAGCAGCGCACCGCGCTGCAGGTCCTGGTCAGCGGCCGCTTCCGGGTGGAACTGCCCGGCCGCAGCGTCGTCCTGGCCCGGCAGGGCGACTACGTCGTGTGGGGCAGGGGCGTCGACCACTCCTGGTACGCGGAGGAGGACTCGGTGGTGCTCACGGTGCGGTGGCCGTCCGTGCCCGGGTACGCGGTCGACGCCGGAGCGGCTCCCGGGCCCCGTCGGCGGGGAGTTGAGCCACTGAGCTGAACCACTCCCTCACTTGCCGCACCGGAAACCCAAGACTTTCCACACCGGAAACAAACGGCTACTCTTTCCGGCATGGAAACAGACGGGGCACCCCTCACGCCGGAGCAGGCCCGCGCCGCCCTGGCCGACACCGAACGCGTCCGGGCCTCGGCCACGGCCCTGGCGGCCACACCCTGGCCGACCTGGTTCTTCATCACGCTGACGCTCTACGTCGCCGTCCTCCCGGTCACCGTCGGAGGCATCGTGGCCGACCCGGACTGGCTGCTCCCGCGCCCCGCCTGGATGGCCGTGATGCTGGCGGCTACCGCCCTCTACGCGGCGCTCCTCGCCGTCGCCTCGAAGTCGTGGCGCGAGAGGACCGGCGTGGCACTGCGGCTGGACGTCCTGCCGAAGCGCGCGACCGTGCCGCTCGCGGTCGGCCTGCCCCTGCTCCTGGTCGCCGGACCGTACGCCTTCCACGCCACGGGCCGGGCGGCGTGGCTGATCGCGTCCTCACTGATCGGCGCGGCCGTGTCCGTCGGCTTCCACCTGGCCTTCGTACGCCTGCACCGGAGGCCCGCGTGAGCGCCGGAAGCGGCACCCCGGGCGACCCGATGGCGGGCTTCGACACCACCATCCACGCCCCGCACCGCCTGCGCATCTGCGCGCTGCTGGAGGGCGCCGGGGAGGCGGAGTTCGCCCTGGTCCAGAAGCAACTCGGCCTGTCCGCATCGGCGTTGAGCAAACACGTCACCGTACTGATGGACGCCGGCTACGCCGAACGGCGCAAGGCCGTCCGTGACACCCGCCAACGCGTCTGGCTCCGCCTGACCAAGCAGGGCCGCACCGCGTACCAGGGCCACCTCGCGGCGCTGCGCGCGATCGTGGAACCCCCGGACCCGGCACCCTGAGCCGACTGGCCGAACTGGCCGACCTGGCCGACAGGACCAGCCGGAACGGCTGGACCGGCCGTACCGGCTGGACCGGCCGTACCGGCTGGACCGGCTGGACCGGCTGGACCGGCTGGACCGGCCGCGGCGCCTACGCCGGGACCACCAGGTCGCGCCGGTACCGGAACCCCGCCTTCCCGCCGAGGTCGGTGGGACCGGCCGGCCCGACCGGGACGAACCCGGCCTTGGTCAGCACCTTCTGCGACGCCGGGTTGGCGTCGGCGGCGGCTGCCCGCAGCGTCCGCAGCCCGTGCCGCTCCGCTGCCAGCCGGCACACCTCCCGTACGGTCGCCGTCGCCACACCGCGACCGGAGACGCACTGCGCGACCCGATAGCCGAGGTCGGCGGAGCCTTCGGCGAGGTCGTACAGGTTGAACCGCCCCAGCACGCGACCGCCTTCTGCGACCAGCACGTAGAAGACGCAGACGCCCGCCTCCTGCTCGGCCAGCAGGGCGCGGTACCGCTCTTCGAACCGCTCGAAGTACGCGTCGCCCCGATCGGGAACGGAGGCGGCGAAGTACGCACGGTTCGCCACCTCGAAGTCCAGGACCGCCTGGGCATGACCGGCATCCAACTGCTCCAACTCGGACACGCCGCGACTCTACGCAGCCGACGCGCCCCGGCGCACACGAGTTGGGCGCCGGAACCAGCGCGGGACCCCCATCTGCGCGCCGCCGTACCCGACAGAGTTACTCCGCACCGCGTCGCCCCGCCGCACCACTGAACGAACATTATGGTCAAACCGCCACAAACCACTTCAGCGGCAGTGGGGGGGGAAGCCCGCCCAGCACCACCCACCCCCGGCCCCCAGCGACGCGGAGGCACCCCATGGCGAGGTACGACTACACGTGCGGCCGGTGCGGCGTGTTCGAGGTCGTCCGCCCGATCGACGCCCCGGAACCCGAGCCGCCGACGTGCGCCACCTGCGGCGGAGCGACGACGCGCGTGTACGCCCCGCCCGCCCTCACCTCTCCCCGCTCCGCCCTGCGACGGGCACGCGACGCCGCTGAGGCCAGCGCACACGAGCCGGCGGTACTGCGCAGCCCGCCCGCGCCACCCCGTCGCCCTGCTCGCCCACCGAATCCCCTGCACGCCCGCCTCCCCAAACCGTGACCGACAGGCAAGGAACGACAGATGCCCGAAGTGCTCTTCAGCGTCGACCAGTCCCGGTCGTTCTACGACCAGGCAGTCCCGCCGCACAACCGCTGGCACCCCGACATCCCGCCAGTGGCGACCGTCCGGCCCGGCGCCGAGTTCCGCCTCGAATGCCGCGAGTGGTTCGACGGCATGGTCCACAACGACGACTCCGCCAACGACATCCGCGACCTCGACCTCTCGATCGTCCACCCGCTGAGCGGACCGGTCGCCGTCGAGGGCGCGCAGCCCGGTGACCTGCTGGTGGTCGACATCCTCGACGTCGGCCCCGTCCCGCAGGAGACCGGCCCGGTCGCCGGCCAGGGCTGGGGCTACACGGGCATCTTCGCCAAGTCCAACGGCGGCGGTTTCCTCACCGAGCGCTTCCCGGACGCGTACAAGGCGGTCTGGGACTTCCACGGGCAGATCGCCACCTCCCGCCACCTGCCCGGCGTGCGCTTCACCGGCATCACCCACCCCGGCATGATCGGCACCGCCCCCTCGCACGACCTGCTCGCCCGGTGGAACGCCCGGGAGGCCGAGCTGATCGCGACCGATCCCGACCGGGTACCCCCGCTCGCGCTGCCGCCGCAGCCGCAGCGGGCGCTCCTCGGCACGCTGGAGGGCGACGCGTTCGAACGCGCGGCACAGGAGGCGGCACGCACCGCGCCGCCGCGCGAGAACGGCGGCAACCAGGACATCAAGAACCTCACCCGCGGCGCCCGCATCTTCCTGCCGGTCTTCGTCGAGGGCGGCAAGCTATCCGCCGGTGACCTGCACTTCAGCCAGGGCGACGGCGAGATCACCTTCTGCGGCGCGATCGAGATGGGCGGCTACCTCGACCTCGGCGTCGACCTCATCAAGGGCGGCATGCAGACCTACGGGGTGACGACGAACCCCGTCTTCTTCCCCGGCAACGTCGAGCCGCGCTACAGCGAGTTCCTCACGTTCGTCGGCATCTCCGTCGACGAGGACGGCCGCCAGCACTACCTCGACTCCCACCTCGCCTACCAGCGGGCCTGCCTGAACGCCATCGAGTACCTGACCAAGTTCGGCTACTCCCCCGAGCAGGCCTACCTGCTGCTCGGCGCCGCCCCGGTCGAAGGCCGCTTCAGCGGCGTGGTCGACATCCCCAACTCCTGCGCCACGCTCTACCTGCCCACCGCCATCTTCGACTTCGACATCCGCCCGTCCGCCAACGGCCCCCAGCACGCGAACCGGGGGAACTGCGCCCGCACGAGTTAGCGGGGCACTGCGGACACCCGGCTTCCGAGATGCACCCGAGGCAGCGGGACCCGGCTGCCTCGGGTGCCAGCCGTGAAGGAGCCCGCAACTCGCCGCACCTGCAGCGTCTGCAGCATCTTCCGCATCTCACGCGTCGAAGTCGTACTCCAGGATGTACGAGGCGGCGTCCAGCGTCATTTCGTTGATCTCGACGGGGCGCCCCTCGTCGGTGAACGCGGTGCGGCAGATGAGGATGACCGGGGTGCCCGCGGCCATGCTCAACCGGGTGGCCTCGTCACTCGACGGCATGCGTGAGCGAACCTCTTCGCGGAAGTGCACAGGCTGGTGGCCGAGTTCGGCGAGCCGGGCGTACGTCCCGCCCTCCCCGGTGTCTTCCCGCGTGATCGCGGACCCGGCGACCAGGGAGCCGGGCAAGTAACTCGTCGCCAGCAGGACGGGCTTGCCGTCCAGGACGAAGCGCCGACGCCGTACGCACACCGTCTCCTCGCCGGTCAGTTCCAGGACCGCAGCGATGCCGTCAGGCGCCCCTTCCTCGGACACCGTGACCTGGTCCACTTCGAGCGACCGGCCCTCGATGTCGGCCGACCAGACGGACCGGCCGTTGCCCCACTGCTGCTGGGCCAAGCGCTGGATGCCCCGGCGCCGAAGCGGACGGAACTCCCGGACGAACACGCCGGCGCCCTTGCGGGCCTCGGCGACGCCTTCGTCACGGAGGACGCCCAACGCCTGGCGGGCCGTCATGCGGGCCACGCCGTGCGCGGCCATGAGGTCGTTCTCCCCCGGGAGCCGATCACCCGGACCGTACTCGCCCGACCGGATCGCCTCGCGCAGCGTGTCGGCGATCCGGTGGTACTTGGGGCGACGGTCGTCTCCGGCCTTGGCCATCCCGTGGGCCTCCTCTCCTTCTCTAGACACCTTAGGCCACAGCTTGGGCCCTCGCTCGCTGCGAGTAGCGGCTCCGCTCCCTCAAGGGCACGTTGAGCAAAGCGACTTGACGTCTCTAGAGATGTTGGCCACAGTACCTGTCTAGAGATGTCGGGATGACTTTCTGAATGAGAGGTGCTGCATGGCGTCGTACGGGCTCGGGCCATCGGCTGCCGTGGGAACAGCGGCGAGGAGTGAGTGCGCGTGACCTACGCGATCGACCGTGATCCGTGTGAGGACTCACCGCGCCTCGGTGCGATGACCTTGCACCCCGTCGCCGAGTCCGTACCGAGGGCCAGGCGCTGGTTCCGGAAGTTCCTCACGCCGTATCAGCCGACCTGCTCGGTCGACGACTGCGTCCTGCTGCTCTCGGAGCTGGTGACCAACGCCGTCGTCCACGGGACGTCGGACGCGCCCTGGCTCGTGCGGGTGGAATGGTTCCGCGCAGGGACCTCGCTCCGGGTCGAGGTGCACAACCCGGGGCTTCCGGAGAGCGTCCGGCTCAGGTGCCCCGACGCCAACGACGCGCACGGCCGCGGGCTGCTGCTGGTCGACTCCGTCGCCGACTCGTGGCACGCCGGCCCCAGCCGCTTCGGTGGAACAGCGGTCACCTTCGAGATGACCAACGCCTGGCCACCGTCCTGATACGCCCCACCCTCCGGGCCCCGGCCCACAGGCGCCCTGGACACGTCAGTCGGCCCCCGGCCCCGCGAAGCATCCGCCGGACGGGGGCCGTACTGACGTGGGCCTACTTCTTCTTGCCCTGGGTCTTGCCGGGGATCTTGGTGAGTTGGGTTTTTGCAGGTCGGGGGCGGTGTCCCTGCGTGCGTGATGGTCATCATTGGTCGTTGCCGGTCACTGTTGAGCGCCCTCGGACGGCCCAGAGACGGCCCAGCCAACCTGGTGGGTAGGCGTCATCGTTCAGGACTCTGCCGGCCCCGGCTGCTGCCGCGCAGCCACTCGAACCAGCTCACGAGGAACCACCACAGCTTCCACAACCAACCCCTTCGGCGTGGCCGTCGTCCTGGACTGGGCTGCGGATGTGAGTGTGCGCGACGTGGGGGCAGAGCGGGAAGCCCGGGTGCTTGGACACGACCTCCGCCCCCATGTAGATGGCAGAACCCGTTCCATCCCGCCGTGTTCCGGCATGCCTGCCCTCGCCGTGTTACTCCAGCACAGCTCCCCATGCGCGGAGTGTGGCAGACGTCAGGGAAGCATGTCCGCAGTTGACGGCAGTTGCCTTCCATGGGCTGTCTGAGCCTCAGCCACCGACAGTCAGCCACGACGGTGGGTCCGCCGATCGACCAGGCGCGCGTGTGTCTCGCTGCGCCCACACCGGCCTCAGCCACGATGTCGGGTTGTGCTTTCCGCCAGAGCACGCCACGACGGCAGTACCGGTCAGCGCGAACGCTTTCGGGAACTACGAACAACTACCAGCTTGGGCTCGTCGCGGCGCATAGTGGCCGACGGCGCGAGCTAACGGAGCGCGAACCAGCATCACCTCAGTAACCCAACCCTGCCCTCCGACGTCGGCAACGCCACGACATCCGCCCTACAGCAGACCGACGGTCGAGTGCCAACTTGCGCCGGCTCGCCGTTTGACCTCGACCAGTGCGCCGGCTTCTCTCCCTTGCCCTGAGCTGGCTGGTGGATGAGGACCGGTGCACGAGTTCGTGCTCCCTCGGTCTGGCGGTGGCCTGCCTCATGCACTGGTAGGGCGGGACGTTGCTGGTTGTTCACTGCCGATGATGCGCACGTGTCGATGTGAGGACAATGCGATCACGCGCAAGGCGGCAGGTCGCGTCGTTCTCCGTGAGACTGATGCGGAATGAGTGATTCCGATAACGCTCACGTATCCATGCGAGACATGACATGTCTCGGGTGTGCAGTGCAGGTCTGACGGGCGACGGGCGCCTGATCTACCCATCACCCGGACAGGGGGACATCACCATGTGTGTAGAGAAAACAACAGTCCGTAGCTTGCGGCCATCGGCCCTAGCCGATACTCTCGAAACAGTCAACCAAGACCCTTCCGTGGAGGTAACTCACAGCTACACTTCCCTTACGCAACCGAGGGGCGGGGGGCCGCGTGGTGTGCAATGCCTCCGCAGTACTTGAGTGCGTCTACGGGAGGGGGCAGTCTGACCAGTCGACGATGGCGGTTCTACAAGACCCGTAACGACAAAGATGTTGTTCGAGAGGATCTTAAGAGCCTTGGGGCGGGGGCCCGTGCGGCTATTCTTGAAGCCATGAAGCGCGTCGTAAGGCAGGAGCATATGCCTTACGAGCAGGAATCGGTCGGCAATGGTCTCTTTGCTGTCCGTGTTTTCTTCGCTGACTGCACTTACCGACTTCTCTACTCACCGGTCGGTAGTCACGATCAAGTGCTTCTTGCCCTTCATGTCATAAATAAAAAGGACAGAAAGCTTCCCAAGGCTGCAAAAGATCTGGCGATCGAGAGACTGAAGGACTGGACAGTACGCGACTAGACTCAAGGGGTGTCATGAACCGAGACGAGCTGGATGACCTCGATGAGCTGATCGGGGAGGAACTGGCGCATCCCGAGTTCGAGGCTGCCTTCGAAGATGCGCGTAGCCGCAGTTCACTACTTCGCCGGATGATCGCCCGGCGTAAGGCGCGAAAGATCAGTCAGGCCGCTGTGGCGGAGCGGATGGAAACCACTCAGTCTGCGGTTTCCGAGCTTGAATCAGGTGGTACGGATCCGCGCCTGTCGACGTTGCAGCGCTACGCCAGGGCAATAGGTTGTCGGCTTGACGTCCGACTCAAAGACGACGGAGGCGATTGGCGTTTCAGTAACGCGTACGCAGTGGGAGCCGTCCGACGCGAGCGGAGCAGTGTTCATGCCGCGTGGTCCGTGGATGGAGCAGACAACACGTTCAGCGGGAGTTCTTCCTGGTCTTCTGCCGTGTATGCACTCCGCCGTGAGGGTGTGAATCGCTAAGTGCAGACGCAAGCCGAATATGCGGAATCGCTACGCCTTGCCTCGGTGTTGCACGAATCTGCCTATCTGCAGGGGATTCGACTGAACTCTCTCGAGGCGCAAGTATTTGACCGGAAACCTGACCCGCCGTACAGCGTAGTTACCGAACTGCGTCCGAATGTGTCGCTCGGAGCAAAATCCATCACTTTCGAAGTGCGGTATGAAGTGAAGGCTCTAGCGGACGAAGACGAGGTTTTCCGTATCGTATGTGAGTTCCAAGCCGGATACGAGCACGACTTGGACGACGTGACGGGAGACATGGCTTCTACGTATGGGGATGTGATCGTTCTCGCGACGCTGCATCCATATGTTCGCGAACTTGTACACAGGGTAAGTTCGGATCTTGGCTTTCCGGGCCTCTTCCTTGACAACCTCGACAGTAAAGATTTGTTCCAATTGTTGAGTGAGGAAAAGATCAAAAAGCGCAATGATGAACATGGTGCCGTCTGATCGTTCTCGCTGCCAGTTCGGACCTTCCCTCTTTGCCGTGCGGACGCCAGGCCGGCGCGGCGTCGTTGGGCTGGTTGCTTAACGCGAGTGATCTTGGACCCGTGAAGCCTCCGGCACGTCGGACAGTTTGCGGACCTGTCTGATAAAGCGCGGCGTACTCCTTCTCTACCTTGGGCGGCTGATCGCTGTAGCGCGCGGCACGGGCGCTGGCCGGGCTGGAGCGGGGCGGAGACTGGAGCGCAGGCCCGGCCGGGGGCCGGGCCGCGCGCGGTGAGCGGAGCGAGCCGCCTTGAACCCGTAGAGAAAGTTGTAACTCAGTCTGTGGTGCGGGGCTTGAAGCGATGTGCACAGGCTGGAAGTTCAGTGTCCTGCCAGTGTGCGAGGGGCACGAAGAGCACGGGCCGGATCATCCACCGGATGCGGACTTCTCCATGCGTGAAGGTCACCGTGCAGGGCTCGGAGCGCAGGAGAGCCTTCGGGTCTGGCGCGTTCTTCGTGTAGCCATGTCCAGGCTTCGTCCGATGCGTCGGAGTCGAGTGCTGGTGAGATGGTGCGGAGGGCGATGGCGACCCATCGGTCTGCCTGGGGCGCTGAGTACGCGTCGAACGATGCCAGGAGCGCCGACCGTTCTCGGGTGCTGACGTCGTCGGCCAGCATTCGCTCCAGTAGCCGTGGGCGGGCCGTTCATGAGGTCGCTCCCGTCGGATGGACCACGAGGACGTAGCGGGTGCTCTCGTCGTACGGGGTGAGTTGGTAGCCCGTTCCTTTGGTCATGTATGCGAGGGCTCGTTCGTGTTTTGTATCGTCCGTCGACTAGTGCAGGCCAGGCGGTGCGTACAGGGCGTCGAGCTGGTCAGTGATGTGACGCGTGCGCTCGCGTAACCAACGCAGAGCTAGGCGCGGGCTCGTGGCTGCGTGTGACCCCATGGGGATGGAACGGACCTCGTTCAAAGAGTAAGCGGCGGCTCGACACCGGTAGGGAAGCTGTCGCCTGCTTGCGTTCAGCGCTTCACGGGAGCGGACATCTGCACGGGTGTCCTCCTGCTGGGCCGGCCTCGGTGACCATTCCGACCCCGGCCTGACTCTGCGGGGGTACGCCCAACTCACGTCGATCTGCCACTAGCACCCCCGAAAAGCCGTGGCTGCCGCCTTCGAGGGCGCATAGGCTCCCGTTCGCTGGAGCAGGAGGGCGAGATGTCCGACGAGGAGTCCACCGAGTACTACACGCTGCTCTGCGACGACCCGTCCCACGAGGTGGTGCTCATCGACTGCGGGCCCCGCGAGATGGATGTGATCCGAGCCGTGCGAAAGGTGACCGGGCTGAGCTTGTGGCACAGCCGGGTGCTGGCACGCCAAGCGCCCGTCACCCTTCTTGAGGGGCTGTCTGCGTACAGGGCCCAGTCCGCTGTCGCCGTGCTGCAGAGCACCGGCGCCAGAGCGGAGTGGAGACAGGAGCTGGTACCCGGAGAGCGCACAGCACCGTCGCACTGACGGCCCAGCGACGGACCGGAGGTAGCGAGAAGCCCCCTCCCTGGCGGGGAACCCGCAGGCAGGGGGCTTACTCGTGGGCGCTTACTTCTTCTTGCCCTGGTTCTTCACGGCCTCGATCGCTGCCGCTGCCGCGTCCGGGTCGAGGTACGTGCCGCCCGGGTTCAGCGGCTTGAACTCGGCGTCGAGTTCGTAGGACAGCGGGATGCCCGTCGGGATGTTCAGGCCCGCGATGTCCGCGTCGGAGATGCCGTCGAGGTGCTTGACCAGGGCGCGCAGGGAGTTGCCGTGGGCGGCGACCAGGACCGTGCGGCCGGTGAGGAGGTCGGGGACGATGCTGTCGAACCAGTAGGGCAGCATGCGGCCGACGACGTCCTTGAGGCACTCCGTCTGCGGGCGCAGCTCCGGCGGGAGGACCGCGTAGCGCGGGTCGGAGAACTGGGAGTACTCGGCGTCGCGGTCCAGCGGCGGCGGCGGGGTGTCGTAGGACCGGCGCCACAGCATGAACTGCTCCTCGCCGAACTCCGCGAGGGTCTGGGCCTTGTCCTTGCCCTGGAGGGCGCCGTAGTGGCGCTCGTTGAGGCGCCAGTGGCGGTGGACCGGGATCCAGTGGCGGTCGGCGGCCTCCAGCGCGAGCTGGGCCGTGCGGATCGCGCGCTTCTGGACGGACGTGTGGACCACGTCGGGCAGCAGGCCGGCGTCCTTGAGCAGCTCGCCGCCGCGCGTCGCCTCCTTCTCGCCCTTCGGGGTGAGGTTGACGTCCACCCAGCCGGTGAACAGGTTCTTCTCGTTCCACTCGCTCTCGCCGTGGCGGAGGAGGATCAGCTTGTACGGTGCGTCGGCCATGCTCCCGAGCGTAATCCAAGGCCGCGATCGCCCGCGCGTGCGCCCGGTGGGCGGACGGTTGACGGGAAGTGTTAATTGAATGGCTTCACCGAGGGAGCCGTTTGTAAGTTGTGCCTACCGCATCAGCCGCTTACAGCCACCTCGGGGGACCCATGTCAGTCGCCGGACTCAGACGTGCCGCACGGGAGACCGTCTCCGGGCTCCCCCGCGAGTTCTGGTGGCTGTGGACCAGCACCCTGGTCAACCGGCTCGGTGCCTTCGTCGCCACCTTCATGGCGCTGTACCTGACCATCGACCGCGGCTACTCCGCCTCGTACGCCGGTCTGGTCGCCGCCCTGCACGGGCTCGGCGGGGTCGTGTCCTCGCTGGGCGCCGGGGTGATGACCGACCGGATGGGGCGGCGGCCGACGCTGCTGGTCGCGCAGACCTCCACCGCGCTGTCCGTCGCGCTGCTCGGCTTCGTGCGGGACCCGGTGACCATCGCCGCCGTCGCCTTCCTGGTCGGCATGGCGAGCAACGCCTCCCGGCCCGCCGTGCAGGCGATGATGGCGGACATCGTGCGGCCCGAGGACCGGGTCCGGGCGTTCTCCCTCAACTACTGGGCGATCAACCTCGGCTTCGCGATCTCCTCCATGGCGGCCGGGTTCATCGCCGAGGTCAGCTATCTCGCCGGGTTCCTGATCGAGGCCGGGATGACGCTCGCCTGCGCCGTCCTCATCTTCGTGAAGCTGCCCGAGTCCCGGCCGGAGCGGACGGAGAGCGCCGAGGCCGGCGGCGGGGACGAGGAGGCCGCCGTCTCGCTGTGGACCGTGCTGCGCGACGGGCGGTACATGAGCGTCGTCGGGCTGTCCTTCCTCGTCGCCGTGATCTTCCAGCAGGGGTACCTGGGACTGCCCGTCGCCATGGGTGAGGCCGGGTTCACGCCCGCCGACTTCGGTCTGGCCATCGCGGTCAACGGCGTCCTGATCGTCGTCCTGCAGATCCCCGTCACGCGGTTCATCGAGCACCGCGATCCACGGCTGCTGCTCGTCGCCTCCTCGCTGCTGGCCGGGTACGGCTTCGGGCTCACCGCCTTCGCCGGGTCGGTCGGGGTCTTCGCCCTCACGGTGTGCGTGTGGACGCTGGCCGAGGTCGTGAACGCGCCGACCCAGACGGGGCTCGTCGTGCGGCTGTCGCCGGTTCACGGGCGCGGGCGGTACCAGGGGATGTACACCATGTCCTGGGCGGTCGCCGCCCTGGTCGCCCCGCTGATGTCCGGGTTCGTCATCGACCACTGGGGCGCCGAGTGGCTGTGGGGCATCTGCGCCGTCGTCGGCACGGTGACGGCGGCCGGGTACTGGTGGCTCATGCGGGGGCTGTCGGAGGAGACAGCGGTCGCCCAGGGAGCCAAGGGGGCGCCGGGAGCGCCGGGAGCGCCGGGAGCGCCGGGAGCGCCGGGAGCGCCGGGAGCGGATAACTCCGAGGGAGCGCGGGACGCCCAGGCAGCGCAGGAACCGCTGGACGCCGTCCCGGCGCCCCGGGCGGACGCCGGCGCCGTCTGACCCGCACGGCGCCACGCCCGCCCCGGCGCCGACGTCGGCGCCGTCCGACCCGCCCCGCGCAGCACCCGCACCCGCACCCCACGTGCACACCCCCGCGTGCACCCCGCTCACGGGTGCATCCGTGCCCCCTTCAGCACCTTGTCCACCGCGTTCTTCGGTCCGTACACCGCGAGGCCCACCAGGTCCAGGTCCGCCGTCGTCACGGCCTTCACGGCCGCGCGGTTGTCGCGGTCGTTGCCGGTGGTGAAGAGGTCCGACGTGAACAGGGCGCGGGGCAGGGCGCGGGACAGCACGCGCGCGTGGGCCTTGGTCAGCGTCTCCTTCGTGCCCTCGAAGACCAGGACCGGCTGGCGGAACATCGGCAGGTAGCCCACGGCGTCCGCGTCCTCGTACGGCTCCCCGATCACCTCGGGGACCTGGCTGCCCAGGCCGCTGACCAGGAAGGCCGTGACGTTGAGGCGCTGCCAGGTCTCCAGGTCCTCGCGCAGCAGTACGGCGATCTTGGTGTCGAAGCGGACGGGGGTCTCGGGCCCGGGGGCCGTGTCATCGGTGCTCATGGGGTGAGACTGCCGACCCGCGCCCCACCCGGTCTTGTACGTTTTTTGCATGGGCAGCCGACGCGACGACCAGCGGAGGACCGAACGCAGCGTCTCCGCCTGGCGGCCCCGCGTCCCCGGCGTCGTCGAGGTCTTCCACGCCCACTACACCGAGTACGCCTACCCGATGCACGTCCACGACGCCTGGACGCTGCTCATCGTCGACGACGGCGCCGTACGGTACGACCTGGACCGGCACGAGCACGGCACCCCGCACGACACGGTGTCGCTGCTGCCGCCGCACGTGCCGCACAACGGCTCCCCGGCCACCCCGGACGGCTTCCGCAAGCGCGTCCTGTACCTGGACGCCTCCCGGCTGGGCGACGAGCTGATCGGGCGGGCCGTGGACGCCCCCGACCTGCGCGACCCGGTGCTGCGGCGACGGGTCGGGCAACTGCACGCCGCGCTCGCGCTGCCCGGGGACGAGCTGGAGGCGGAAAGCCGGCTGACGCTGATCGGCGACCGGCTGCACGAACACCTGAAGCCCGGGACCGGCCAGCCCGGGACCGGCCAGCCCGGCACCCGCCGGGACCCCGCCCTCGCCCGGCGACTGCGCGAACTGCTCGACGAGCGGGTCGTCGCGGGGATCGGGCTGGAGGAGGCGGCCGCGCTCGTGCCGGCCCATCCGGCGCACCTCGTACGGGCGTTCAGCGGGGCGTACGGCATCGCGCCGCACCAGTACCTGATGTCCCGCCGGGTCGAGCGGGCCCGGCGGCTGCTGCTGGCCGGACGGTCCCCGGCGGAGGTGGCCGCCGCCACCGGCTTCTACGACCAGGCCCACCTGACCCGGCACTTCAAGCGGCTGGTGGGCGTCACGCCGGGGCGCTACCGCACCAGCGCGCGGTGACTGCCGTGCGTCCGGGCCGGTTCACTCCCCGGCGTTGTCCGGGCGCTCGACGAGGTGCTGGAAGGCCTCCAGGTTCCTCGTCGACTCCCCGCGCGAGGTCCGCCACGCGTACTCCTTGCGGATGGCGGAGGCGAAACCCAGCTCCAGCAGGGTGTTGAAGGCGCCGTCGGCGGCCTCCAGGACCTGGCCGAGCAGGCGGTCGATCTCGTCGGGGGTGACGGCGGCCAGGGGGAGCTTGGCGGTGACGTAGACGTCGCCGAGGCGGTCGACGGCGTAACCGACGCCGTAGAGCTTGAGGTTGCGTTCCAGCAGCCAGCGGTGAACGGCCGGTTCGTTCTCGTCGGGGTGGCGGATGACGAAGGCGTTGAGGGAGAGGGAGTGGCGGCCGAGGATGAGGGAGACCGTCGTCGAGAGCTTGCGGGTGCCGGGGAGCGTGACCACGTAGTTGCCGGGTGCGGGGCTCTCCCACTCCAGGTCGGCGTCCTTGAGCGCCGCCTCGACGACCTGCGCTGCCTTGTCCGGTGCCTCAGCCATGGTGCGAGCGTACGCGACGGCGGTGCGACTGGACCGCGGCCGTGTAGACGTCGGCCGTGGCGGCGGCGGCGCTGTCCCAGCCGAAGGACTGGGCGTGCCGGGCGGCGGCGTCGCCCATGCGGGGCGTCAGCTCGGGGTTGTCGGCGAAGTCGCGCAGCACGCGCGCGTACGCGGCGGGATCGTGCCCGTCGACGAGGCGGCCGGTGACCCCGTCGCGCACGGCGACCGGCAGCCCGCCCACCGCGGCGGCGAGGACCGGGGTGCCGGCCGCCTGGGCCTCTATGGCGACCAGCCCGAAGGACTCGCTGTAGGACGGCATGACCAGCACGGACGCGGCCCGGAACCAGTCGGCGAGCTGCTCCTGCCCGACCGGCGGCCGGAAGCGCACGACGTCGGCGATGCCCAGCCGCGCGGCGAGTTTCTGCAGGCCCTCCGGCTTGGCGAGGCCGCTGCCGCTGGGGCCGCCGACGACGGGGACGACGATGCGGGAGCGCAGCTCGGGGCGCTCGTCCAGGAGTATGGCGACGGCGCGCAGCAGGATGTCCGGCGCCTTCAGGGGCTGTATGCGCCCGGCGAAGAGCGGGATCAGCGCGTCCTGGGGCAGGCCGAGGCGGGCGCGGGCGGCGGCGCGGGCGTTGCCGTGCTGTCCGGGGCCGGGCACGGCGCCCTTGGGGAAGGGGCGGAAGCGGTCGAGGTTCACGCCGGGGTGGACGACGGCGACCTTGCCGGGGTCGGCGTCGTAGTGGCGGATCAGCTCGTCGGCCTCCTCGGCCGTGTTGGCGATCAGGCGGTCGGAGGCGGCGACGATCTGGGTCTCGCCGATGACGCGGGCGGCGGGCTCGGGGGTGTCGCCCTCGGCCAGGTTGGCGTTCTTGACCTTGGCCATGGTGTGCATGGCGTGCACCAGGGGTGCGCCCCAGCGCTGGGCGGCGAGCCAGCCGACGTGGCCGGAGAGCCAGTAGTGGGAGTGCACGAGGTCGTAGTGGCCGGGGCGGTGGCCGGCCCAGGCCTGCATCACGCCGTGGGTGAAGGCGCAGAGCTGGGCGGGCAGCTCCTCCTTGGCCAGGCCCTCGTACGGCCCAGCGTCGACGTGCCGGACGAGGACGCCGGGGGCGAGTTCGACGGCGGGCGGGAGGGAGGCGGTGGTCGACCGCGTGAAGATCTCGACCTCGATGTTGATCGCGGCGAGGCGCTGGGCGAGTTCCACGATGTAGACGTTCATGCCGCCGGCGTCGCCGGTGCCGGGCTGGTGCAGGGGCGAGGTGTGCACGGAGAGCATGGCGACGCGCCGCGGCCTGCGCAGCAGCCGGAGCCGCGGGGAGGCCGCCGGTGAGCGGCGCCCGAGCCTGCTGACGTACTGGCTCACGAGCCGTTCCTCCTCGCTGCGGGCATGCCGGTCGGAGGACCCGGGTTGCCCTCCAAGGGGTGGGAACACCGTACGGAGGGTGCTCCATTCCGGTTTTCCGGGCTCCACGGAATCAACTTTGCCGAATCATTGCCGTATGTCGCTCAACCGTTCGATACGAAGGCGGGTCCCCATGGAAACCCCATGGATCCCCGCGCATCCTCACGGGTCCCCTCCGGGCCCCTCCGGAGCAGGGCGCGGCGGGCCGCCTACCCTCGTAGGCATGCCTCCCCGCGCCACCGCCCCCCGCCCCGTGGGCACGGTCACGCGCGGGACGACCAACCCCAACCGGCTGCGCCGCATGGACCGCTGGATCGCGGCCGTGCACGGCGCCGAACTGCGCCGCGCCGCCGAGCCCGTCGCCGTCGACCTCGGCTACGGCGCGGCCCCCTGGACGGCCGTCGAACTGCTGCTGCGCCTGCGCACGGTCGCGCCGCACGTGCGCGTGGTGGGCGTCGAGATCGACCCGGCCCGGGTGGCGGCGGCCCGGCCGTACGCTCGCGCGGGGCTCGATTTCCGGCATGGCGGCTTCGAGGTTCCCGTCGCCGCTCCCCCGGTGCTGATCCGCGCGGCGAACGTGCTGCGCCAGTACGACGAGGGCGAGGTCGCGGCCGTCTGGCAGCGGCTGTGCGCGCGGCTCGCGCCTGCGTCGGGGTCCTCGCGCGGGGGGCTGCTGGTCGAGGGCACCTGCGACGAGATCGGGCGCCGGCACGTGTGGGTGGCGCTCGGACCGGAGGGGCCGCGCACGGTCACCTTCGCCACCCGGCTCGGCTCCCTGGACCGCCCCTCCGACCTGGCCGAACGGCTGCCGAAGGCGCTGATCCACCGCAATGTGCCCGGCGAGCCCGTGCACGCCTTCCTGCGGGACTTCGACCGGGCCTGGGCCGCCGCCGCGCCGTACGCCTCCTACGGCGCCCGGCAGCGCTGGATGCGGGCGGTGCGGGATCTCGCGGCCGACTGGCCGGTGACGGACGGACCGGTGCGGTGGCGGCAGGGCGAAGTCACCGTGGCCTGGGAGGCGTTGGCGCCTCGCACGTGAGCGGCGCAGCCGCGCGGGGACGGCGACCGGGGCGGCCGGGGCGGGCCACCGGCGGGAAGCGGGAGCGGCAGGCGGGAGCGAGAGGCACCCTCCTTCAACCTCCGTCGACCTCCTTCAACCTCCGTCGACCTCCTTCGCCCTCTGTCGACCTCCGCCGGCCCCCGCCGGCCTCCGCCGACCCCTCTCGGCACTCTGTCGACCTCTGTCGCTTTTCGCTCCGGCATGGCACGATCCCCCGAGCGGGCTAAGTTACTGGCGGTTAACCCAGGTTGGGGGAGCGGTATGGGTACGGGGAAGCACGGCTTGACGGCCGCTGCCGTGGCCGTGGTCTGCGCGGTCACCGTACTGGCGGCACCCGGCACGGCGTTCGCGGACCCTGGCCGCCCCTCTCTGTCGCCGTCGCCCTCGTCCGGCGCCCCGGCGGCCACGCCCGGCAAGGACCTGGAAGCCGTACGCAAGAGGCTCGACGCGCTCTACCGCGCGGCGGCCGCGGCCACCGAGGAGTACAACGCGGCCGAGGAGAAGGCCGAGCAGCAGAACGCCCGGATCGTCGAGCTGGCCAAGAAGATCGTCAAGGGCCAGGAGAGGCTGGACGGGCTGAAGGACCGCGCGGGAGCCGCCGCCCGCTCGCAGTACCGCACCGGCGGCCTGCCCGACGGCGCCAAGCTCGTCCTGAGCGACGACCCCGAGGACTTCCTCGACGGCACCGGCCGCGTCCTCCAGGGCCAGCGCGCCACCAAGGGTCTGCTCGGCGAGCTGACCCGGGCCCAGCAGGACCTGGAGACCTACGCGGCGGACGCCTCCGCCCGCTTCAAGGAACTTGAGGCCAACCGCAAGGCCAAGGCGAAGGCCCAGAAGAAGGTCGAGCAGCAGATCGCGGCGGCCGAGAAGCTGGAGTCCGAGCTGGAGAAGGAGGAGAAGGAGCGCCTCGCCAAGCTGGAGAAGGAGGCGCAGGCCAAGGCGCAGACGGCCTGGCTCGACTCCGGCATCCTGAAGGACCTCGACGCCGGGGCGACGGAACGGGGCCGCAAGGCGGTCGAGTACGCCACCGCCCAGATCGGCAAGCCGTACCAGTGGGGCGCCGAGGGCCCGTCGTCGTACGACTGCTCCGGTCTGACCTCGCAGGCCTGGGTGGCGGCCGGGCAGGCGATCCCGCGCACCTCGCAGCAGCAGTGGAAGCAGCTCGGGCACGTCGACATCAAGGACATGCGCCCCGGCGACCTGATCATCTACTTCGACGACGCCAGCCACGTCGGCATGTACGTCGGCGACGGCTCCATGGTGCACGCCCCGCGACCGGGGCGCTCGATCACCCTCGCGGGCGCGGGCTCGATGCCGATCCTCGGCGTGGTCCGGCCGGACACGGAGCGGGCGACCGGGCAGTGAGGCGGGTCACGCGCCGGGCCACGGGGAGGTGAAGCGGGACACGTGACCCAGTGCACGCCCGGCACCCGCACCCGCGTGACGTTCGTCATCCCCCGCCCCCGGCCGACGTGTCCAACTGCGGGCGATAACGCGGCTTATGGCAGTGGCCGACGGCCGTCCGGCGTGTTCTGGACCATTCCGCAGCGGCGCCGTCACCCGCTATGGTCCCCGTCGGTGGGTCGAGGTCCCTCGCCCCGCCATGCCCTCGGGGGGAGGGAAGGAAGACACCACCATGCCCGTACCCGTACCGCGGCCAAGGGCGATCCCGGCCGTGGAGTGCGGTCAGGCGCCCGCCGCGTCCCCGGACCGCGGCCCTTCCACGGAACAGGCCCCGTCCGGGACGCACCCGGCCGAGCACCCCGCCACCCGGCGCGAGAAGACCCCAGAGAACGCCACGGAGAAGCGCGAGAACCCCACGGACACCAGGACAGGCACCAGCACAGGCATCCACACCGGCGCGGACGCCGGCTCCGGCCGCAGCCCGCGCGACCGGACCGAGAGCGCGGCACCCACGAACCTGACGGTGCTGCTGATCGAGGACGACCCGGCCGGCTCGCCGATCGTGCCCGACCTGATCGACCAGGCCGGCAAGCCGATCCGCGTCCGCACCGCCCGCAACCTCACCGAGGCCGAGCGGTTGCTCACCGACGACGTCCACTGCATCCTGCTGGACCTCGCCCTGTCGGCCCCCTCGCCGGCCCGCCCGGGCGGTGAGGGCGCCGCCGACGGCGAGGGCGCCGACGAGCTGGCGGTGCTCCGGCACGTCCTGGAACTGGCGCCCCGGCACGCCGTGCTCGCCCTCACCTCCTCCAGCGACGCCGAGCGCGGCGCCGAGGCCGTGGCGGTCGGCGCGCAGGACTACCTGTTCCGCGACGAGCTGGACGGGCGCCTGCTGAGCCGGGCGATCCGCTACGCCGTCGAGCGCAAGCGGTCCGACTCGGCGGAGCGGCGGCTGGCCGAGGGCCGGCTGCGGGCGCAGGAGAACCGCCGGCTGGAGCGCGGCCTGCTGCCCACCCCCCTGCTGGCGGGCTCCCCGCTGCGCTTCGCCGCCCGCTACCGTCCGGGCCGCTCGCGCGCACTGCTGGGCGGCGACTTCTACGACGTGGTCCGCACCCCGGACGGCACCGTGCACGCCATGATCGGCGACGTGTGCGGGCACGGCCCGGACGAGGCGGCGCTCGGTGTGGAGCTGCGGATCGCCTGGCGGGCGCTGACCCTGGCCGGGCTCTGCGGCGACGAACTGCTCGGCACGCTGCAGCAGGTGCTGGAGCACGAACGCTCGGACGACGAGATCTTCGCGACCCTGTGCGCCGTGGACATCTCCCCCGACGGCCGCCGCGCGGGCCTGTGCCTGGCCGGTCACCCGTCCCCGCTGCTCGCCGCGCCGGGCGTGCCGGCGCGTCTGCTGCCGTACGACAACAACGGCCCGGCGCTGGGGCTGCTGCCGGGCGCCCGCTGGCCGCGGACGCAGGTGGAGCTGGGTGCCGAGTGGAGCCTGATGCTCTACACCGACGGTCTGATCGAGGGCCACGTCGGCGAGGGCCGGGAGCGGCTCGGCCAGGACGGCATGGTGGAGATGGTCCGCCGCCAGCGGGCCGAGGGTCTGGACGGCGAGGAACTGCTGCGGGCGGCCGTCAACGAGGTCCGCCGGCTCAACGGCGGCGAACTGGCGGACGACCTGGCGGTGGTCCTCCTGGACCGGACGGCCTGAACCGGACGGCCTGAACCGGACGGCCTGAACCGCCCGGCCCGGACCCGGTGTCCCCGCGTGCGGGGCGCCCGGCTCAGCGCCCGCCGTTGTACGGCCCGTACGGTCCGTCGCTGCTGGAGCCGCGGCGGCTGCTGCGTCCGCCGCCGGACAGGCCGCGCAGGGCGGGCCGTACGTCGACCATGTACACGATCGTCGCGATGAGACCGATGATCGGCAGGAACGACAGGATGTTGAAGATCAGGTTCACCACGAAGGCGAGCCCGAGGATGATCAGCCAGAAGGGCTTGGTCTTCTTGTCGGCCGCGCGGTAGGCGTCCTCGCGGCGTGTGGCGGCGTCGATCAAAGCGAAGCCGCTGAAAAGGATCAGGGCGGTGCTCAGCAGCCACATGAAGCCTGCGAACCCCTGCATCAGCACAACGTCCACCACCAGACTCGGTTCATCATTACGCGGTCACCGTACCCGCAGAACGAGCCGACCACCCCGAGGGTGCCCGGCCCGCCGCATTCGTGACGCCCCGCACTACTCGGCGGGCGGCGTCGCCTTCTTCGCGGTGCTCTTCTTCGCCGGGGCCTTGCGCGCGGCGGGGGTCTTCCTGGCCGCGGCCGGCTTGTCCTCGGTGACCCGGACCGGCTCCGACTTGGCCGTCGCGGGCTTGGCCGGGGCGGGCTTGGCCGGCTCGACGGCCACCGCGAGGTCCTCCACGCCCTCGGCGACTCCCTCGACGCCGTCGGCGGCCTGGCCGCGCCAGGTGCGCACCGCCTGCTCGCCGCGCTCGGCGACCTTCTCGTAGGTCTCGCGGGCCTTGACGGCGTACTCGGCGGCGACGCCGACGGAACGCAGCGCCAGGTCCTGCGCGGTCTCGCCGAGCTTCTTGAAGTCGGCGTCGAGGCTGCCGAACAGCTCGTTGGCCTTGGCCTGGAGGCTGCCCTGGGTCTCCTTGACGCGGGCCGTCGCCTTCTCCTGGACGGCCTTCGGGTCGGTGTTGCGCACGGCGTCGATCCGCGCCGGGGCCTCCGCGCGCAACTGCTCCACCAGCACCGGCACCTTCTTGGCCTGCTGGAAGGCGAGGTCGGCGGTGCCCGCGGCGAAGTAGAGCGGGGTGGGGTCGCTGAAGGTCTTGCGCAGGTCGTCGGTGATGGCCATGGTGATGGTCCTCCGGAATGGCTTACGGATGAGGGTTCTGTACTGGTTCAGCCCCGTCGACTGCGGCATCGGCGTCGGCGTCGGCAGCGGCGCCGGGTTCCGCTTCGGCCCCGAACCCGTTCTCCTTGCGGAAGGACTCGTAGACCTGGAGCAGCACCTGCTTCTGCCGCTCGTTCAGGGAAGGGTCGGCGAGGATGACCGCACGCGTCTCCACGTCGTCCCTGTCGCGTTCGGCGTCGAGGATCCCCGCGCGGACGTACAGCGTCTCGGCGGAGATCCGCAGGGCCTTGGCGACCTGCTGCAGCACCTCCGCGCTGGGCTTGCGCAGCCCGCGCTCGATCTGGCTCAGGTAGGGATTGGACACGCCCGCGGCATCGGCGAGCTGCCGCAGCGAGAGCTGCGCGTTGCGCCGCTGCTCGCGCAGGTACTCACCGAGGTTGCCGACGTTGAGCGATGCCATGCCTCCACCATGCAGCACACCGCTAACTATTGCAAGCAAGCCGCTTGCAACAGTGCACCCACGAGGACGACGCGAGCCCCGGCCGGGCGGGACCCGGGCGGCGCCCGTGGCTCGCGACCCCTCTCGGCGCTTCTACGTCCCACTCCATGACCGACGACCCGACCGACGACGGCCGATCAGCGGGGAGAGCACGTGGCGAAGAGGACGCGGACGGCGGAGGAGGCGCGGGAGAAGTGGATGGCGCGCTTCCAGGTGCGGCTGGCCATGCGGCCGGGAGTGGACCGGGCCGCCGTGCTCGCCGCGGTCAAGGAGGTCACCGCGCACTGCGCGGACACGGGGGAGGACCCGCGCACCGCGTTCGGCGACCCCGACGCCCACGCCGTGCGGGCCGCGGCCCGGCTGGTGCCGGCGGAGCGGGCGGCGGGTGCGCGGCGGCGGAGCGCCGTGGTGGACCGGCTCGACTCCGCACTGCGCAGGACCGAGGGCATCGCCGACCTCTGACCGAGCCGCCCGCCCCCGCCCCGCTCAGAACGGCAGCGGCCGCGCGTGGACCACGTCCAGGCGGGACACCGCGCGGGTGAGGACCACGTAGAGCCGGTGCAGACCCCGTTCCTCCGCCTCCGCGATCGCCGCCGGTTCGACGGCGACGACGTGGTCGTACTCCAGGCCCTTGACCGCCCCCGCCGGCACCAGGGCCACCCGGGCGCCCGGATTCTCGGGGCCCGGTGCCGCGATGCCGGCCGCGGCGAGGGCCGCGCGCAGCCGGGGGACGTCCAAATCGGCGGCGACGACACCCACCGAGCCGTCCCGGGCGAGGGCGTGCCGTACGGCGTCCACGACCGCCTCCGGCACGGCGCCCGGCGCACACGCGCGCAGCGTCAGCTCGCCGTCGCCGCGCAGGGAGCGGGCCGGCGGCACGTCCACGCGGAGCCGGGCGAGGAGCCGGTTGGTGAGGCCCACGACCTCCTTCGGCACCCGGAACCCGGTGGTCAGCGGCGTCACGGCCGCGTCCGGGCGGCCCAGGTGGGTGAGGGTGGTGCGCCAGGAGCGCGCGGCCCACGGCGTGGTCCCCTGGGCGAGGTCGCCGAGGACGGTGAGTGAACCGAAGGCGCAGCGGCGGGCGATGGCCCGGCACTCCATCGGGGAGAGGTCCTGGGCCTCGTCGACGACGACGTGGCCGTAGCCCTCGGGGTGTCCGAGGAGTCCGGCGACCTCGTCGAGCAGGACCAGGTCGGCGGCGGACCAGCGCGCCGACCTCCACGACCGGGATGCCCGCCCCGTCCACAGCAGCGCCTTCTGCTCGTCGGCCGCCAGGACGCCGTCGGCCGCCCGTGCCAGCACGTCCGGGTCGGTGAGCAGCGGCGCGAGGACCTCCTCGGGGCGCACCCGGGGCCACACGGCGTCGAGGGCGGCGCCGACGGGCCGGGACCGTTCGATGCGCCGCAGCCAGGCGTCGGTCCGGGGGCCGGCCCGCCGTTCGGCCCGCTCCCGGACGTGGGCCGCGATCCGCGCCCGGACCCGTTCCCGCCCGACGGCGTACGGAGGCCCCTCCTCCCGGACGTCGGTGACGACGCGGGCCAGCGTCCGGGCCGGGACGCGCCAGTGGTAGGAGCCGTCCGGGACGGCGAGGTCGTCCGCGGCAGCGGGGTCGACGTGCGCGTACAGGGCGCGGCGCAGCACCTCGGCCGTCCGGGCGTCGTGCTTGAGGGCTGCGGCCCGTGCGCCGTCGGTGCGGGTGACCGGATGGCGGGCGATCTCGTCGGCCAGGGTCGACTGCCGTACGCCGGTCTCGCCGAGGGCGGGGAGCACTTCGGCGATGTAGGAGAGGAAGGCCGGGTTGGGGCCGAGGATCAGCAGGCCGCCGCGCCGGACGCGCTGCGGGTGGGTGTAGAGGAGATACGCGGCCCGGTGCAGGCCGACGGCGGTCTTGCCGGTGCCCGGGGCGCCCTGGACGCAGACGGTGTCGCCGAGGCCGGCGCGGACGAGGTCGTCCTGCTCGGGCTGGATGGTGGCCGCGATGTCCCGCATGGGCCCGACGCGGGGCCGTTCGATCTCCCGGGCGACGAGGGCACTGGCCCGGGACTCGCCCCGGCCCAGGTGCTCGTCCTCCAGGCCGGTGAGGTCGGCCCGGTCACCGCTGCCGCCCGGCGCCCAGCCGAAGCGGCGGCGGACGGCGACGCCCCGGGGGTCGGCGGCGGTGGCCTGGTAGAAGGCGCGGGAGACGGGGGCCCGCCAGTCCACCACGAGGGGCGGGGCGGCCGGCTGCTCGGTGATCCGCAACCGTCCGATGTGCAGCGCCCGCCCGCTCTCCTCCCCCTCGGCGAAGTCGAGCCGGCCGAAGAACAGGGGGCCCTCGGGCAGTTCGCGCATCTCCTTGGCCCTGCTGCGCAGCCGGTGTCCGAGGACCTCGGCGTCGGCACCGGAGGCGGAGACGTCCTCACCGGTGACGACGTGCTCCTGGGCGCCCTCGACCATGGCGGCGAGGACGGTGCGGCAGTGCTCGTGGTGGGCGCGTTCGCGGTCGAGGGCGCGCTGGAGGGCGGGTTCGGTCGACGTCATTCCGGCAAGCATAGGGGAAATGCTTTACCGAGTTAAGTTTTTTACCCCGTCACGCGTTCGGGGAGCCCCGCCGCCAGCCCCGCGAACGCCCGTTCCGCCGCCGCCACCGCGTCCTCCCGTACGTCCTCCACCCGTTCCCCGGCCGCGATCCGGCGCCAGTTGTCCAGGGCGAGGACGCGCTGGACGGCGATGATCTGGCCGGCGGCCAGCCTGGCCTCCAGGTCGGCGCCGAGGGCCTCGGCGAGCGCGGCCTCGGAGCGCTCGAGCTGGGTGTGCATCCGGGCGACCAGGGCGGGGGTGCCGTAGAGCAGCCGGTGGAAGGCGAGTACGGCGGGGTGGTCGTTGAGCCCGGTGACCGGGTCGCACCGCTCCAGTCCGGCGAGGAAGTGGCGGCGCAGCGCGTCGAGCGGCCGGGCGGCCCCGCGCACCACCCGGGCCGCCTCGTCCTCGTGGTCGGCGATGCGGTGCAGGACGAGGTCCTCCTTCGCCGGGAAGTACCGGAAGAGCGTCGGCTTGGAGACCTCGGCCGCGGCGGCCACCTCCGCGACGGACACCGCGTCGAAGCCCTTCTCCAGGAACAGTTCGACGGCGGTGTCCGACAGTGTCCGGAACATCCGCTGCTTCTTGCGCTCGCGCAGACCGGGGGCGTTCATGGGGCCGAGCCTACGCACCGCCGCGACCTGGCGCGGTCTGCGGCGTCAGCGGCGTCAGCGGTCTCGCCACGTCCCACAGCGTGCCGAAAAAGCCGCACCTGCGGTCGACGTGGCCGCGGCCGGGCTCACCGTCGTACCGGCTCCAGCGGGTCAGCAGCGAGCCGCGGCCGATGAGGTCGAGCAGCCGCACCTCGTCGGCGCCCGGCTCCGGCGGGAGACCGGCGGGATCGGTGTACTCGTCGGGTCTGACCTCGAGCTTGTCGTAGATCCCCTCGTACACCACCTCGTTGCCGATGGCGTACAGCTTGAGGAAGGGCGTCATGTGCACCGTGCGGAACTCGACGGACAGCGTGCCCTGGTCCTTGGTGAGCATCCTGCCGCGCGTGGTCCTCAGGGCGCGCTCGTAGCCCGCGATCTTCTCCACCAGGTGCCGGCGGAATCCGGGCGCGTCCGTCAGCCTGCCGTCCGTGCCCCGCACCAGGCCGGGGACGTCCACGGGGCGGGTGAAGTCCGGCACCAGGATGCGCACGGACACGGATCTCGACGGGTCGGGCGGCAGGTCCTCCAGCACCCTGCGCAGCGGCTCGACGAAGGTCTCCCCGGTGAAGCAGACGCCCGACAACTGCGTCTCGCCGCCCCGCGCGACGGCCCGTGCGCACTCCTCGATCAGCAGGTCCATCGTGACGCCCTCGCCCGTCTGCGGGTCCAGTCGCGCGGTGAGCCCCTGGACCTCGTCGGTCAGCCGCCGCACGGTCTCGCGGAGCTGCCGCGCGCCCTCCCCCTGGGTGTCGCGCGCCGCGTTCAGCCGGAGCACCTCGGCGTAGAGCACGTACCCCACGATGCTGAGCAGCGCTCCGCCGATGTAGGTCTTGCCCTCCAGCGCGTCCCCCACCGGTTTGACGAACTGGGCGACGAGGCCGACCACGAAGACGGCCAGGAGCAGCCCCTTGGTGACCGACGACTCGGCACGGCTCCAGCGCGCAGCCATCCTGTCGCCCAGCGAAGTCCTCTGCGGCATCAAGTCCCCCCAGCAGCACACGAGTTGCGGCCAACAGCTCATGGTGACCGGTGCCGGGGCGGACAGGAAGAGGACGGCGCGCCTCACCGCGACGCGCGGTGCCACCTCCGCAGGGCCTCGGTGATCTGCTCCCGGTGCGGGACGTCGACCAGTCGCAGCGGCTCACGGGCCCGCCCCATCGCCCGCTCCACCCGGTCCGCGGCGGCCCGGAAGTGCTCCGCGCCCGCGTCCCCGGGCAGGTCGACGGCCGCGCGCATGACGTCGGGGAAGACCGACTGCGCGTACTCGAACGCGACGTAGACGGGCAGGTCCTCGTGCAGCCCGGCGGTCAGGTCCGTGAAGCCGGCGCCCTCCATCGCCTCGGCCCACAGTTCCACCATGCGGGCCTGCTCCTCCTTCCCGTACGCCATGCGCACGAGGTGGGTCGCGAGGTCGTGCAGGGGGTCGCCCAGTATGGCCAGCTCCCAGTCGATCACCGCCAGGCGCCGGCCCGGGCCGCCCCGGACGACGACGTTGGCCCGGTGGACGTCCGTGTGCAGCAGCCGGAAGGGGCGCGAGGTCACGCAGCGGTGCTGGGCGGCGAAGCGCGCCATCGCGTCCTCCGGGATGCCGACGGCGTCGAAGAGCGCGCCGAAGCGGTCCCGGTTCGGCCGGTGCACCCGCCGCTCCGTGAAGCTCACCAGCCACTCCAGGAAGCCCTGCGTGTCCCCGTCCAGCGGCCAGCCCTCGGGCCGGGGAGGCAGCTCCGCCACGGGGACGCGCGCGGTCCGGACGAAGAACGCCGCGAAGGAACGCAGGAGTTCCTCGTCCACCCTGCCCTGCGGGCCGCTGTCGCTGAGCGCCCGGCCCATCCGGTAACGGTGCACGGAGCCGTCCCCGAGGTCGGCCAGACAGGGCGGCACCTCGCGCAGGTAGCGGCAGACCACGCCGAGCACGTCCGCCTCCCTCGGCCAGATCCGGGGCACCACCTCCACCGCCGTCCGCAGCGGAACGCGGTACTTGAACCGGGTGTACGGCACGGCGCCCAGCAGCAGCGCCAGCACCAGGCCGGAGCGCCGGACGTAGTTGATGTTGTGGTGCCCGGTGAGCACCTCGCCCCTTCCGCGGAGCCTGCGCGACTCCACCAGACGGTGCACGAGCGCCTTGCGCGCCCGGTGAGGCAGACGGTGCATGGCCGGAGAGTAGCGCCTCCGCCCCGCCGCACCGGGCCACGCGGCACGTCGCACCGGGCCGCGTGGCGACGGCCGCCCCGCGGTCAGCCGTCGGCGCCGGTCTCCCACAACAGCCGCAGCACCGGTTCCAGGGAGTCCACGACCGTGTCCGCGCCCGCCTCTTTCAGGGCCGTCACCTTGCGCTCGTTGTGGCCGTAGCCCAGGAAGGGCACGCCGGCCTGCCGGGCGGCGGTCAGGTCGGAGGGGGAGTCGCCGACCATCAGGGCCCGCTCGGGTGCGACGCCCGTCGCGCTGAGGGCGCGGTTGAGGCAGTACGGGTCCGGCTTGAGCCGGTGCAGGTCCTGGGTGCGGCCGTAGATGTGCGGGGCGAAGCAGCCCAGCAGGCCCCGGGTCTCCAGGTACTCGCTCACCGCGCGGGGCGAGTTGTTGGTGGTGACCGCGAGCCCGACGCCGAGCGCGGACCAGGTGCGGATCAGGGGGTCGGCGTACGCGGTCGGCCACGCGGTGGACACGGCGCGCAGCTCCTCCCGGGTCAGCCGTTCCTCGAAGTCGGCGACGAGATCGCTCTGGTGGCGGTTGCGGTTGACCGCGCCCAGCAGGACGTGCGGGTCCGGGTGGACCTGCTCCTCCCGGGTCAGCAGGTCCTTCAGTCCCTGCGTCTCCAGCCAGTCCACGAGTTCGCGCGCCACCCGGTCGGCCGCGTAGCCCGCGAACAGTCTGCAGATGGGGCCGTCGAAGTCCCACAGGACGACGCGGGCGCCCACGACCAGGTCCCGCAGCGCACAGGACTCCTTCTCGTGCCCGGCGCGCTCGCTCACCGGTTCCGTCTTTTCCGTGTCGGAGGTCACTAGGAGAGTGTCATGTCCGTGGTGATGGTTTCCCAGAGGGCGTCGAACCACTTCTGTGATTCCTCCACGAACACGGCGTCCCGGTGACCGGCCTGCTTCAGGAAGGAGAACAGCAGCGACTGCGAGCCCAGCGCGTCGTACATCTGAAGCGTCCGGCTCTCGTACTCCTCCTCGCGCCGGGTCACCGTGTAGTAGCCGTGCAGGGCCTCCTCGCCGTTGAGCAGGTAGAGCTTCATCGGCGGGGTGAACGGCAGGGCGCGGAAGGCGATGCGCACGTCGATGCGGTGGGTGGAGCGCACGGCCTGGAGGTTGTGCTGGAGGACGCGGGCCTGGGCGTTGCGCATCTGGAGCCAGCGCTGGTGGACCGGGTCGCCCTCCTCGCGCTCGATCAGGACGGGGAAGGCCAGCGCGATGTCGCGCGAGGGCATCAGCACCCGGAAGTCGATCGACTCCGGGCGGATGCGGCCCTCGTGGATCAGGCGCAGCGGCTCGCTGAGGGCCAGCATCAGCGTCTCCGAGGTGTGGCACACGACGTCGACCCGGACGTGCGGTGCCGCGAACGCCTCCGACAGGCGCGGCCCGAGGGTGACCATCGTCGACTGCGGCTCGGCCCGGGGGACGGCGGGCTCGGCGATGCGGGGCGGGCTGCCCTTGCTGACGTTGGTGAGCAGGCCGTCCTCCTGGAGGGCGCGCAGGGCCTGGCGTACGGTGCCGCGCTCCACCCCGAACTCCTCGGCCAGCTCCGCCTGGGTGGGCAGGCGGTCGCCCGCCCTGAGATCTCCCTCGCGGATCCGCTCCCGCAGTACCTCGGCGATCTCCTGGGACGAGAGCCTTCTGCCGTCGTTCACGGACACGTTCTCCTCTGTCACGACCAAACGCTACAACTTCGCCCCATCTACCGGGAGTTGTTTGCGACTTGTTTATAGATAGGTGCCAAGTGGGGACAACTGAAGGAGAGTTGGTTGCCAACTTTCCCCGGTTGGTGGGAGTTTACCGGGCCGGCACCCACCGGAACCACGAACTCCCCAACGTCCCGAAGGGAGGAAGACCATGCCCGTCCTCACCCTGGTCTCCGCGGTCTTCGTCATCGCCTTCGAGCAGCTCGTCCAGTGGAAGTACGGCGCCACCGGAATCGTCGGCCTGCTCCTGCTCACCATCGGCGTGAAGGCCAAGAGCCCCTCCGTCAGCTCCGCCGGCGCGGTGCTGCTGGCTCTCCTGCTCGCCGGCCCCGCACTGTGACGGGGGCGGTCAGCCGGTGAGCCGCAGCTCCGAGCTGATCGTCTCCCACAGCGCGTCGAACCACAGCCGGGACTGCTTCACGAACACGCCGTCGCGCAGGTCACCGGCGTGATCGAAGGCGAACAGCGTCGAGCGGACGCCCTCCGCGTCGTACATCTCCAACTGCTCGTGGTCGATCTCCCGTTCGCGTCGGCCGAGGGTGTAGTACGCGAACAGCGCCTCCTCGCCGTTGAGCACGTAGAGCTTCACCGGCGGAGTGAAGGGCAGCGCGCGGAAGGAGACGCGGACGTCGATGCCGTGCGTGGCGCGCAGGCTCAGCAGGTTGTGGCGGAGCACCTGCCCCTGGGCGTTGCGCATCGCCAGCCACCGGTCGTGCACCGGGCCGCCCGCCGCGCCGCCCGCCACGGCCACCGGGAAGGCGAGGTCTATGTCGCTGCTCGGCAGCAGGACCCGGACGTCGACCTTGGCCGGTTTCAGCCGTCCGGCGTGGACCTGGCCCAGCGCTTCACCGATGGCGAGGGTGAGGGAGACGGAGGTCAGGCACAGCGCGTCGATCTCGACGTGCTCGGCCGCGAAGGCCGCGGCGATGCGGGGAGCGAGGGCCACGGTGGTGGGCAGGGGCCGCGCCTCGGGACCGGCGTGGGGGCCGTACGGCTCGGGCGCGACCGTCGCGGGGCTCCCCTTGGACACGTTGGTGAGCAGACGTTCCGACTGCAGGATGCGCAGGGCCTGCCGGACGGCGCCGCGCTCCACCCCGAACTCCTCGGCCAGCCTGGCCTGCGTGGGCATGCGCTGGCCCGGCCGCAGCCGCCCGGACCTGATCCGGGCACGCAGCTCGTCGGCCACTTCGCGAGGGGTCGGCGGTGGCCGCTGCGGTCTCTTCCGCCCGTTGACGGCGACGTGTTCCGGCTCCACGACCAAACACTACAACTTCCCGCCATCTTTGGGCAGTTCGCGGAAAGGTGGTTATGAGCCTTCCCCAAGTGGAGATAAGTACAGAGAAGTTGGCAGCCAACTTGAGCAACGTGGTCGAGCCTCACGGGGGTTGGCCACCACGGTGACAGGGGGTCCACCATGCCGCTCATCGCCATCGCCGTCGCGGCTCTGGCCATAGGGTTCGAGCAGCTCGTGCAGTGGAAGTACGGACCGATGGGCATCATCGCGTTCGTCGCACTGTCCGTCGGCATCAAGGCGAAGAACACCACGATCGGCGGTGTGGGCGCGGTGATCCTCGTGATGCTGCTCGCACAGTCCGGCTGAACCGACGTACCGCGGGCCGGGCCCCGTTCCGGAGGGGAGCCAGGAGCCCGGCCGGCGGTTGCACCACGCACGACGCACCACGCACAACAACCACAACCACAACCACAACTGAAGAGCACGTGAAACGCACGTCGAAGTGCACGCGCTACGGATGCGCACGTCACCGTCACCGGCGGAAGGGAGTCTCCTCAGAACATGTCCGGGCACCAAGGCCGCCTGGACGTACGCAGCAGGGCGTCGACCACACGGGCGGCGCCCGCTCGTTCTTCCCGCACCCGGCCGAGCGCGGCCAGCCGTACGGCCGAGGCGTCGCCGAGCCACAGCGCCCCCAGCTCGCCCACGTCGAGCACGAGGTCGGCGCTCTCGGTGCTCGGCGCGCAGGACGCCCCGTCCGGACCCGCCTCCAGCCGCCACCGCCCGCCGGTGAGCCCTCCCCGGTCCACCACTTCGAGCACGGCCGAGCCCCGCCCGTCGTAGGTGCGGGCCTCCAGCGCCGCCGCGACGTCCAGGATCCGCACCCACAGCCAGTCGGCCTGCGTGGTGATGCGGGCCGCCCGCGGGTCCGGCAGGAGGTGCGGGAGCAGGTCGTCGGGCGAGCGCCAGCCGCTCTTCACCGTCTGGACCCAGTCGATCGAGCACAGGTAGTGCCACAGCGCACGCTCGGCGGCCGGAGTCACGCCGATCAGCCAGTCGACGGTGGCCGTGTTCAGCGGCTGCTTGGCGTCGCCCCAGCGTTCGTCGGCCCGGTACGAGGCCAGCCCCTCGACCTCGCCGTCCGCCGAGCGGTACAGGGCGTAGTTCGGCTCGGTCCAGGGCGTGCCCTGGGTGTTCACGACGCCGGTGCGGGCCTGCCACCACAGTTCGGTCCGGCTGACCGCGCCCGGCTGGGCCCGGCGCAGCCGCTCGTGCAGTTCGGGGCCGAGCTTGCGGACGTCCTCGCCGTCCACGAGGTCGATCCGGCCGCCGTCCTCCGGGGCCGCCCAGCGCGGGTCGAGACCGGCGCGGGGGACGTCGACCGCCCACTCGGTCATGGTGGTGGCGGGGCCGAAGCCGTACCGGCCGTAGATCGGGTACTCCGCCGCGATCAGCGTGGCGACGACGTCCCCGCGCTCCTTGGCCGCGGCCAGGTCCTGCGCCATCATCCGGGTGAGCAGGCCCCGGCGGCGGTGGGTCGCGGTGACGGTGACGTTGGAGATCGCGTCCGCGCGCACGGGGCGGCCCCCGACGGCCGTCAGCTCCTGGTCGAAGGAGCGGAAGGTCGCCACGCACCGGTCCCCGTCGAAGGCGCCCAGCGACCGGCCGGGCACGAACATCCGGCGCCGCGCCTCCACCTGCTCCGGGGCCACCAGGGGCGGCATCAGGAACCCGGTGTTCAGGGCCCGGTTCCAGTCGGGGAACTCGTCGTCGGTGATGGGGCGTACGTCTATGTCGGTGCGGCTGCTCATACGCTCACGGTAGGACGACGCCCCCGTCGGCGTCGCGGGGATTACCCGGGGGCCGGGGGGTGGGACCCAGCCCCGGGGGCGGACCGGCCCCCGGAACCGCACCGGGACTCAACGACCGGGCCAGGACCCGGCACCCGGCCAGAACCCAGGGCCGGACCAGGACCCGGGAATCGCACCGGAGCCCGGGGAGCGGACCACGACCCGGGGATCGGACCAGGGCCCGGGAATCGGACCAGGGCCCCACATTCCCACCGGGACTCAAGACCGGGCCGGGCCCCGGGCCAGACCAGTTACCCGGGGATCGGACCACGACCCGGGAATCGGACCAGGGCCCGGAATCGCACCGGGACTCAACGACCCCGGCCGGGACGCCGGGCCAGACCAGCACCCGGGGCTCAGACCGGGGCCCGGAGATGGGAACAAGGCCCCGCAATCACGCCGGGACTCACCGACCGGCCCAGGACCCAGATCAGGACCCAGATCAGGACCCAGCCCAGGACCCGGCCCAGGCGAGAAGCCGGAGATCGGGCCAGTACCCGTGGGGTCAGAACGCGGCGCGGATCTTGCCCACCTCGCGGCCGCCGCCCAGCAGGGGCGCGCGGCCGATGCGCTCGACGACCGGACCCTCGACGCCCAGCAGCGTCAGGGCGCGGGCCAGGACCGGGCCGAGGGCCCGGGTCGCGCCGTCCTCGATCTTGAAGGCGAGGGCGCGTCCGTCCGGCAGGGCCACCGCCTGGACGGCCTCGGCGCCCATCTTGGAGAGCGTGCCGGGCACCTCGCGCATCAGCCAGGTGTCCGCGCGGCGGCTGCCCGCGACGTACTCGGGGTGGGCGCGCATCGCGTCGGCGACCCGGCGCTCGGGAGAGCCGGGCTCGGCGGCGACGAAGGACCGGAAGGCGCGGGCCAGCCCGACCAGGCTGATCGCCATGAGCGGCGCCCCGCACCCGTCCGTGCCGACGGACGCCACCGGTTCGCCCGCCGCGTCCTCCACCACCTTGTGGATGACCCGCTGGAGCGGGTGCTCCGGGTCGAGGTAGGTCTCCAGCGGCCAGCCCCGCTGCGCGCAGACCGCCAGCATCGCGGTGTGCTTGCCGGAGCAGTTCATGGTGACGCGGTCGGGCACGGCGCCCGACGCCAGGTACGTGTCCCGCTCCTCGGCGTCCAGCGGCAGGTCGGGCGGGCACTGGAGCCGGCCCGCGTCCAGGCCGTACTCGTCCAGCATCTTGCGGACCAGGTCGCGGTGAAACGGTTCTCCAGAATGACTCGCGGCGGCCAGCGCCAGCCGCTCCCCCGCGAGGTCGAGACCGGCCCGCAGGACGCCTGCCGCCTGCATCGGCTTGTTCGAGGAACGCGGGAAGACCGGCGCGGTCACCTCGCCCAGGGCCAGCTCCACGGCCCCGTCGGTGCCCAGGACGACCAGGCTGCCCCGGTGGCGCCCCTCGACGAAGCCGGACCGGACGACCTCGGCGAGGACGGGCGGCACGACGGGCGAGAGCGCGGACGTGGGCGACTGGCCCTCGTACGAGGGCGGAGACGACGGCGGAGTCGACAGCGAAGACGACTGCCGCCGCGGCTGCGGCTGCTGAGACGACTGGGGCCGCTGGGGCGGCTGCGGCGACTGGGGCGCGGGCATCGGCGGTGGCCTTCCGGAACGGGCGACCCCCGGCGGCGACGGCCCGGGATCACCGGGCCCCGGGGGCAGCGCGCAAGGCCGCCCCCGTGTCACACCAGCAGGTCGTCGACGTGTGCTTCCCCTTCACGGTACCGGCGGGCGATCTCCGCGCCGCAGCCGTCCGCCGTCCGCTGGAGCCGTTGCCGGCTGCGGGAGACCTGCTGTTCGTAGCGCACGAGGCGCCCCATCCCGGCGGTCAGCTCGCCGTCGGTACGGGCCGTCAGGTCGGACAGCTCCACCTCGCCGAGCATCTCGGCGGCCAGCCGCCGGCACTCCTCGCTGCGCGGTGTGGCCAGCGTCACGTGGCGGGCGGAGGAGCGCTGCCGCGCCGGCGCGTCGGCGAGGATCTCCGACAGCCGCTCGACCACGGACCCCGTCGCCGCGGTGGTCACCACGGACGACGAGGCGGTCGACCCGCGCCCCGCCAGCTCCGCGCGCAGGATGTCGATACGGCCCTGCAGCAGCCGCCGTACGTAACTGAGGTCGGCCTCCTCGCGCTGGGCGTCCCGGCGCAGCGCGCGCAGCTCCGGCAGGCTCAGCCCGGCCAGGTCCCGCTCGGGGGGGACCGCCGGCAGCTCCGGGCTGTCCGTGCGCTGCACGGGCGCCCGGGGCGCGTCCGGGCCACCGGCCCCACCCGGACATGTCAACGCGGCGGTCCCGAAGGACTGCCCCGTACTCGGTGTGCTCATGTGCCTCAACCGTCCCCTCGCCCGGCGTCTGGGAGCATCGTGCCACCCCGCGTGGCCACTATGTGACCGAGTGCCCCCGATCAGCCCCGATCGGCCCCGGATGGGGGGTTGGGGAGGGAAAATCAGGCCCCTGCGGGCCCGCCCGTCCACACCTGGGGGGCGCACGGCATCATGACGGGATGCGTGCAGTGGTGCAGAGGGTGGACGGCGCGAGCGTCGTCGTGGACGGCGAGACCGTGGGCGCGATCGAGGGCGAGGGACTGTGCGTCCTGGTCGGGGTCACCCACGAGGACACCAAGGAGAAGGCGGCCCAGCTCGCCCGCAAGCTCTGGTCGGTGCGGATGCTGCACGACGAGAAGTCGTGCAGCGACCTCGACGCCCCGCTGCTGGTGATCAGCCAGTTCACCCTGTACGGCGACGCCCGCAAGGGCCGCCGCCCCACCTGGAACGCCGCCGCGCCCGGCGACGTCGCCGAACCCCTGGTCGACGAGGTCGTCGCGCGGCTGCGCGCGCTGGGCGCGACGGTGGCGACGGGACGTTTCGGCGCCCGGATGCGGGTGTCGCTGACCAACGACGGCCCGTTCACAGTCCTCGTGGAGGTCTGAGGCAGCCCCTACGGCTCGACGACCGTCTCCTGTGCGGCCGCGGTCTCCTCGGCCATCAGCCGGGCGTCCACCGGGACGTTCCGCTTGACCAGGGCGAGGGCGACCGGGCCCAGCTCGTGGTGGCGCACGGACGTGGTGACGAAGCCGATCTTCCGGCCGTCGGGACCGTCGTCGGCGAGGCGGATCTCCGCGCCGTGCGGCGGCAGGTGGACCTCGCTGCCGTCCAGGTGCAGGAAGACCAGCCGGCGTGGCGGCTTGCCGAGGTTCTGCACCCGGGCGACGGTCTCCTGCCCCCGGTAGCAGCCCTTCTGGAGGTGCACGGCGGTGCCGATCCAGCCCAGCTCGTGCGGGATGGTCCGGTGGTCGGTCTCGAAGCCGAGGCGCGGGCGCTGCTGCTCGACCCGCAGCGCCTCGTGCGCGAGGATCCCCGCCGCGGGCCCGGCCTCGGCGGCGAACGCCTCCAGCTCCTCCCGGGGCAGGAACAGGTCACGGCCGTACGGCGTCTCGCGGACGGCGGCGGAGGCGGGGGCCCGGGTGATCGACCCGGCGGGCAGGTGCACGACGGCGGTGTCGGCGGTGCGGTCGGCGACCTCGACCCGGTAGAAGAACTTCATCGACTCCAGGTAGGCGATCAGCGCCTCCTGGGTGCCGGGCTCGACGTGCGCCCAGACGGTCGTGCCGTCGTCGACGAGGTACAGGGCGTGCTCGATGTGGCCGTTGGCCGAGAGGATCAGGGCCTCGGTGGCCTGGCCGGCCGGCAGGTCGCTGACGTGCTGGGTCAGCAGCAGGTGCAGCCAGCTCAGCCGGTCCTCGCCGGTGACGGTGACGACGCCGCGGTGGGAGAGGTCGACGAAGCCGGTGCCGTCGGCGAGGGCACGCTGCTCGCGGAACAGGTCGCCGTAGTGGGCGGCGACGCCTTCGTCCACGCCCTCGGCGGGAACGGCGCCGGGCAGGGACAGCAGGGGGCTCTTCATACGCCCAGCGTACGACTCGCTCACACCTCGTCAGCCGGACCCTTGGCGGAACAGCTCTCGCACCGGCCGAAGATCGCGAAGTGCTTCATGTCGGTGTCGAAGCCGAACTGCTCGCGCAGCTTGGCGGTGAAGTCTGCGGCCACCGACAGGTCGGCCTCGATCACGTTGGTGCAGTCCCGGCAGACCAGGTGGATGTGGTGGTGCCGGTCGGCCAGGTGGTAGGTGGGTGCCCCGTGCCCGAGGTGGGCGTGGCTGACCAGGCCCAGTTCCTCCAGCAGCTCCAGCGTGCGGTACACGGTGGAGATGTTGACCCCCGACGCCGTCTTGCGCACCTCGCCGAGGATGTCGTCCGGGGTCGCGTGCTCCAGGGTGTCCACGGCTTCGAGCACGAGCTGCCGCTGCGGGGTCAGCCGGTAGCCACGCTGCCTGAGGTCGCTCTTCCAGTCGGTGCTCACCACACCCAAGAGTCTAGGACTACTTGAAGAAAGCGATCCCGTCGTCCGGCATGTCGTCCGGCAGGGCCTTGGCCCAGCGCTCGACGTCCTCCGGGGTGACGACCTTCTTCAGGTGCGCCGACATGTACGGGCGCAGCTCGACCTCGGGGGTCTGCTTCTCGCCGACCCACATCAGGTCGCTCTTGACGTAGCCGTACAGCCGCTTGCCGCCGGTGTACGGCCGGGAGGCCGCCGTGCGGGCGACCGCGTCCGTGACCAGGTCGATCTGGGGCTTCTGGTCGGCCATCTCGCCGTACCAGATCTCGATGACGCCGTCGTCGCGGGTCATCGTGACCTCGACCTTGCGGTTCGCGTCGATGCGCCAGAAGCCGTGCTCCGACTCCAGCGGGCGGACCTTGTTGCCGTCGTTGTCCAGCACCCAGGTGTGGGACTCGTACTCCAGGAAGTCCCGGCCGTCGTGGGTGAAGGAGACCTCCTGGCCGAAGTTGCACTTCTCGGCACCGGGGAAGTCGTGCACGCCGGCGCCCGCCCAGTTCCCGAGGAGGAAGGCGAGGGGGACGAGGTCCTTGTGCAGGTCGGACGGGATCTCGATCATGAGCGGACTTACTTCCTGGCGTCGGTGATCAGCGCTGGCCCTGGTACAGCTTCTTCACGGTCAGACCGGCGAAGGCGAGGACGCCGACGCAGACCAGGACCAGCAGGGCTTCGAAGAAGATCTCCACGGGGTGCTCCTTGAGCGGGGGGCATAAACAGGGCCGACCCCAGCTTACGCGGCCCACCTCGGCTCTTCTCGCCGGACTCCGTCCAGGAAGGCGGCCCACGCGGGGGCGGCGAACAGGAGGGCGCCGCGAGCGGGGTCCTTGCTGTCGCGGACCGGGACGAGGGAGGGGAGGTTGGGGGCGACCTCGACGCAGTTGCCGCCGTCCTGGTTGCTATAGCTGCTCTTGCGCCAGTCGGCGGCGCGGAGGAGATCGTCGGAGACCTCAACGCACTCGCCGCCGTCCTGGTTGCTGTAGCTGCTCTTGCGCCAGGTGACCGTGCTCAGATCGATGGCTCGCATGGCGCTTCCTCCAGCATCCGCTCGATGAACTCCCGCGACGCGCCCGGAGACAGGGCCATGTCGCGCACCCGATCGTATCGGAGCTGAAGCTGGTCGACTGCCGTGGATTCCTGGACCAGTTCGCCCGAGTAGCCCGTCTCGACCCAGGCGACGATCCGTCCCGCGCCGTGCAGAAACATGGTGTGGGTGTTGGTCAACGCGTGCAGCCCCGCCGCCCAGGGGACCACCTGAATGCTGATGTTGGGGCGCTCGCCCATCGCGACGAGATGGCGCAACTGCCCATGCCACTCAGCCGCGCTCCGCAGCGAACTGTGCAGCACCGTCTCCGAGAGGATGGCCCGAAACTGCGGCCCGCCCGCGGCCAGCAGCGGTTCACGGCGGCCCATGCGCGCCGCCACCTGCTTCTCCAGCTCCACCCCCGTCAGTCCACCCTGACTGAGCAGCTCCGCCGCGTACTCCGGCGTCTGGAGCAGGCCCGGCACGATGCTCGGCGAGTACTGCCACATACTCACCGCCTCGGCCTCAAGAACCATGTACCGGCGATACCGCTCCTTGAACTGCGTCGGATCCGCCACCGCCAACTCCCACAGCGTGAGCAGCATGCCGCCCGTGCCGTAGTACTGGTCCAGCGCCTCGACGATCTCCGGGCCGCCCAGCGTGTGGCCGTTCTCCATCTTGCCGAACTGGGAGGCGTCCCAGCCCACCACCTCCGCGACGCCCCGCAGGGACACGCCCCGCCCGTGCCGGAGCAGCCGCAGCTCCTCCGCGAACCGCGCCCTCGGTTCCTGACTGCGACCGGTGATCGCCCTCCGCTGCGGCACCGCACCCCTCCCGGCTGTGGAATTTGTGGAACTTGGAGCGCCCCTTGTGGCACTAGCGGCCGTTCCGGGCTTGGCGACCCCCGTCGTGGGTCATGCTCGTACTGCCCACCACTACGCAGAGTAGGGCAACTGTCGCATTCCGTACAGACGTTGACGTAAGGGAGCGGACCCGTGAGAACAGAACCGGCCACCTACGAGCCCGGCACCGTGCTCTACGACACCGCCGCCGCGAAGGTCGGTGAGTACCGGGGCCGCAGCGGAGCGCGCGTGATGCTCCGGCCCCTCGGCGGCGGCCGGGAATGGGAGGCGGAGCCGGCCGCGCTGCGCCCGGCGACCGACCGCGAGCGCCTCGGGGCGAGCCTGCGCGCCGCGAACGCGCGCACGTTCGCCACGCCCGCGGCGCCCGGCGAACCGGACCGGCCGCCCCTGCCGGTGCCGGGCTGCGACGCGTGCGCCTGGCTGGCCGAGCGGCGGGAGGCCGCACGCGCGGCGTTCGACCACAGCGCGGTGACGGACGCGAACGTCCTGCTGCGCCAGCACCGGCGCAGGGAGCACGAGGCATGACGTACGACGACGGACTGCCCTACGAGGAGTGCCGGCGGGCGCAGCGGCTCGCGCCGCGACGGGACCGGGCTCCCCTCTCCCCCGGCTTCGCGGTGCCGCCCTTCCATCCGGCCCACCCGCCGAGGCCCGTAGCACCCGGGCGGGCGTCCCGGCCCCGGCGGTACGTCCGGCTGGACGGCGCCACGGTCAGCGGCCTGCTCACGGTGCTCAGCGTGGCGACGCTGCTGGTGACCATCACCTTCGCGATCTGACGCCGCCCCCGCGGGCTACGCTTCCGGCATGGCGAAGAAGCTCGTGATCAAGGTGACCGCGGGGGCCGATGCCCCCGAGCGGTGCTCGCAGGCGTTCACCGTGGCGGCGGTGGCCGTGGCCAGCGGGGTCGACGTGTCGCTGTGGCTGACCGGGGAGTCGGCCTGGTTCGCGGTGCCGGGGCGCGCGGCCGAGTTCGAGCTGCCGCACGCCGCGCCGCTGCCCGACCTGCTGGACTCGCTCCTGGCGGGCGGGCGGGTGACGCTGTGCACCCAGTGCGCGGCCCGGCGCGAGCTGACCGAGAAGGACGTCATCGAGGGCGTGCGCATCGCGGGCGCGCAGGTCTTCGTGCAGGAGGCACTGGCCGACGACACGCAGGCCCTCGTCTACTAACTGACGGCGGCGGCCGGCGGGGCTCACTGCCCCATGACGTAGGCCACGGTCGGGCCGGTGGTCCAGCCGCCGTCGACCGCGAGTTCGGCGCCGGTGACGTAGGACGCGGCGTCCGAGAGAAGGAAGACGACCGCGCCGGCGATCTCACCGGGTTCGCCGACCCGGCCCATGGGCGTGTTGGGGTACTTGCCCTCGCCGCGTTCGATGCCGGTGGCCGCGGTCATCGGGGTGTACGTCATCCCGGGGTGCACGGAGTTCACGCGGATGCGGGCGGTCCCCAGTTCCACGGCGCCGATCTTCGTGAGCCCGCGCACGCCCCACTTGGAGGCGCCGTAGCCGGCCGTGAGGGCGAGGCCCATCAGCCCGGCCGCGGACGAGATGTTGACGATGGATCCGCCGCCGGCCTCCTTCAGGGCGGGGATCACGGTCTTCATGCCGATGAAGACGCCCGTGAGGTTGATGTCGAGGACCTTGCGGAAGTGCTCGACGGACTCGGACTCCAGCAGGCTGCCGGTCGAGATGCCGGCGTTGTTCACCAGGCCGTGCAGCGCCCCGAACTCGTCGACGGCGTAGTCGGCGACCCGCCGCCAGTCCTCCTCGGAGGTCACGTCGTGGTGCAGGAAGCGGGCGCGGTCGCCGAGTTCGCGGGCCGTGCGCCCGCCGTCGTCGTCCAGGACGTCGGTGATCAGGACGTGGGCTCCGGCGGCGACCGCCTGCCGGGCGGCCTCGGCGCCCAGGCCCCGGGCGCCGCCGGTGATGATCAGGTTCTTGCCGGTCAGGTCGTGGGGGGCGGCGGACTCGTGCATGGGGTGCTCCTTTCCAGGGGCGGGTGGGTGGCCGGGGATCAGAAGTGGGTGCCGCCGTCGACGCGGACCTCGGTGCCGGTGATGAACCGGCCGTCCTCCGAGGCGAGCATCGCGACGACCGACGCGACCGTCTCCGGACCGGCGAAGCCCTGGCCGAGCGCCGGGGAGAGCTTCGCGAACAGGGACATGTCGGCGTCCTCGGGCAGGCCGGGGCCGACGCTCTGCCCGCTGACCCCGCTGCCGTCGGTCATGCCCGAGGAGATGGAGCCGGGCTGCACGGCGGTGAAGCGGATGCCGCGGCCCGCGTACTCGGCGGCCAGGGCGTGGGTCATGGACTGGATGCCGCCCTTGCTCGCGGCGTAGGCCGCCATGTAGGGGTGCGCGAACGCCGCCGAGGTCGAGCTGAAGTTGACGACGGCCGCGTCCTCGCCCTCCAGGAGCGCCGGGATCGCCTCGCGGATCACCAGGAACGTGCCGACGAGGTTCACCGTGAGGACCCGGGTGAAGTCGGCGAGGGCGGTCTCCTCGGTGTGCGAGGAACGCAGGATGCCGGCGGCGTTGACGAGGACGTCCAGTCCGCCCAGGGCATCGGTCGCGGCGCGGACGCCCTCGCGCACCGAGGTCTCGTCCGCGATGTCGACGACGAGCGTGGTGAGCCGGTCCGCGTGGGCGCCCGCCTTCTCCCGGGTGTCCTTGAGGCCCGGTTCGCTGACGTCCGCCGCCACGACGGTGCCGCCCTCCGCGAGCAGCCGCAGCACGGTGGCCTGGCCTATGCCCGAGCCACCGCCGGTGACCAGGGCGCGGCGGCCGTCGTAGCGGAGGGAGGGGGTGCGGAGGGACGGGTCGCGGTGGGTGATGTGGGTGGTCATGTGCGCTCTCCTACTCGGCCCGCCGACGGCGCCGGCCGGGCGACTTCCCCTTCACCGTACGCCTGGGTGACACGTTTTGCCATCACGTCACGCCGTGCCTCCGGGTGGTCGCAGGCCGTACGCTTCTGGGGTGAGCACCGAGCCACCGCCCCCGTCGTTGACCGAACGCCGCAAGGCCGCCACTCAGCTCGACATCGCGCACGCAGCGGCAGAGCTCTTCGCCACCCGGGGCCCGGAGGCCACGACGGCGGAGGAGATCGCCCGGCGGGCCGGAGTCGCGCTGCGCACCTTCTACCGGTACTTCCGCTCCAAGCAGGACGCCGTCGGACCGCTGCTGACGGTCGGCGCCGACCGCTGGCGGGCGCTGCTGGCCCAGGCGCCGCCGGGTGCCGCGCTGGATGCGGCGCTGCGGGAGGCGGTCGAGCAGGCGCTGGCGACGCCGGACCCGCAGGCCGTCGAGGCGCTCCTGCAGACCCGGGGCCTGCTGCGCGCCGCCGCGGACGACCCGGCGCTGCGCGCGGTCTGGTACCGGGTGAACCAGGAGTCGGAGGAGCTGCTCGTCCCGGTCATCGCCCGGCTGACGGACGGCCGCCGGGAGCCGCTGGAGGTGCGGCTGATCGCCGCTGCGGCCACCGACGCCATCCGGATCGCCCTGGAGACCTGGGCCGGCACCGAGGCGGCGACCGAGGGCCCCGGCTCCCCCGCCGACCTGGCGGTCCGCTGCCTGCGGCACCTCCTCGGCACCGGGGGCGACGCCCCTTAGCCCCGGCGGCGGCCCAGGCGGCGGCCCAACGGCGACCCGGGCGGCGGCCCAGTGGCGGCTCAAGGGCGGCTCAGTGGCGCTTCTTCCCGTTCTTCCCGTCCAGCTCGTCCCACCACTCGTCGGACTGGGCGTCGCCCGACGGGTCGTCCCACCAACGGTCGTCCGGGCCGCGCCGGTTGGCGACCATCGCGGCCACCGGCGGGATGAGCATCGCGAACACGCACAGGCCCACGGCCGCCGGGACGGACCAGATCCGCACGACTCCCCACGCCAGGACGAAGAGCACGATGCAGGTGCCCATCATGGCGAAGTAGACGTGCCGCCGCCGTGCGTACATACCTCCAGCGTAGGCCCGGCATCCCGGACATGCCGGAGGGGCCGCACCCCAGGTGTCCAACCCGGTGGGTGCGGCCCCTCAGCCGTGCTGTCCGCCGTCAGACGGCGATCGCGACCTCCGCCAGGCCGCCCTGCTGGGCGACGACCGTGCGGTCGGCGGTGCCGCCCGGGACGAGCGCGCGTACGGTCCAGGTGCCCTCGGCCGCGTAGAAGCGGAACTGGCCCGTCGCGGAGGTCGGGACCTCCGCCGTGAACTCGCCGGTGGCGTCCAGCAGACGGACGTAGCCCGTCACCGGCTCGCCGTCGCGGGTCACGTGACCCTGGATGGTGGTCTCACCGGGCTTGATCGTCGAGGCGTCGGGGCCGCCGGCCTTCGCTCCGCACATGTCGTTACTCCTGAGGTGTAGGGAAAGGTCGGCCGGATGCCGTACCCGTGTCGCTTACTTCGCGGCGCCGAGCTCGATCGGCACGCCGACGAGGGAGCCGTACTCGGTCCAGGAGCCGTCGTAGTTCTTGACGTTCTCCACACCCAGCAGCTCGTGCAGGACGAACCAGGTCAGGGCCGAGCGCTCACCGATGCGGCAGTAGGCGATGGTGTCCTTGGCCAGGTCGACCTGCTCGTCGGTGTAGAGCTGCTTCAGCTCGTCGTCCGACTTGAAGGTGCCGTCGTCGTTGGCGTTCTTCGACCACGGGATGTTGCGGGCGGACGGGACGTGGCCCGGACGCTGCGACTGCTCCTGCGGGAGGTGGGCCGGGGCGAGCAGCTTGCCGGAGAACTCGTCGGGCGAGCGGACGTCGACCAGGTTCTGCGTGCCGATCGCCTGGACCACGTCGTCGCGGAAGGCGCGGATCGCGGTGTTCTGCGGCTTGGCCTTGTAGTCGGTGGTGGCGCGCTCGGGCACGTCGTCGCCGGGGACCAGCTCGCGGGCGTCCAGCTCCCACTTCTTGCGGCCGCCGTCGAGGAGCTTGACGTTGTCGTGGCCGTACAGCTTGAAGTACCAGTAGGCGTAGGACGCGAACCAGTTGTTGTTGCCGCCGTAGAGGACCACGGTGTGGTCGTTGGAGATGCCCTTGCCCGAGAGGAGCTTCTCGAAGCCCTCCTGGTCGACGAAGTCACGGCGGACCGGGTCCTGGAGGTCCTGGGTCCAGTCGATCCGGATCGCGTTCTTGATGTGGTTCTTCTCGTAGGCGGACGTGTCCTCGTCCACCTCGACGATCGCGATGGTCGGGTCGTCCAGGTGGTCCTGCAGCCAGTCGGCGTCGACCAGGACGTCGCTGCGGCTCATGATTTCTCCTCCGGGGCAGTTGGCGGCGGGGCGTGCGGTGAGAGGGCGGGCGCGCTCGGGCCGTGCGGCGGCGCGCGGGTGCCCGGGACAGACCGGGGCGGGGGACGAGGAGACACGGGCGGCGACGTCGCCGCCCACCTCAGAAGGTGCGACAGAGCATGGCGGCGACGCGGCACAGGTCCACTGCCCGCCGCTTCGTGAGATCCGCCTGTTGCTTCATAGGTCCCGATCGTAGGGAGGGAGAGCGGGCCCTGTCACCGATGTGTCGCATGATGAGACGCCATCATCCGGAATGCGGGACGCAACGCCTGCCCGTCCTGTCCGACGGGCCCGGCGGACACGGCACGGGCGTCCGCGCATCTGCGGTACGGACGGCGATGTCTCGCCAGTCGGACGCGGGGTGCCCGCGTCACCGGTCCGCGGGGCCAGAGGGCCGCGCCCCCCTGGCCCTACCCGGCCAGCTTGACGTTCGAACCCTTCACCGTGATCTCGACGCCGTCCTTCGCCGCCTCGACCTTGTCCAGCTCGATGCCGCCCGGCAGCTCGTCGATGGTCTGCTGGAAGTCGGTGATGGCCCGGATCCGGGACTCGGCGAGCTGCCGGCCGGCGATCTCCGGCAGGCCGTCGGCGACGACCTCGACGTCGTCGTTCCTGACCTTGACCGAGCTGAGCACCTCGATCGGCCCCGGCACCTGAACGCCGAGGACCGTGGCCTGCAACGACACCTTGATCTTTCCGTCGCCGCCGTCGGAGAGGCCGACGACCTTGGCGGAGATGCCGGGCGCGATGTCCGTGGGCTGGGACTTGGTGGCCTTCATCAGCTCGTCGTAGCCGACGGTCGCCGTGCCGGTGGCGGAGGCCGCGGTGGCCGAGGCGTAGTCGCCGGAGAACTCGACGCCCTTCAAGCGCGCGTGCAGCTCGGCGATGCGGATCTTCTCGTCGCCCTTGCCGGTGGACGCCTCGTAGCCGTCGATGCCGACCTCCACGTCGTCCAGCTCCTGGGCGGCGGCCTGGGTGAGGAAGGGGAAGCCGTTGATGGAGACGTCCGGCGTCGAGGACAGGTTCTCGATGCTGCGCAGCTCGTCCGCGGCCCGGTTCTCGGCGTAGTTCACGGCGACACGGTCGGCGATCACGAAGAGGCCGCCCAGGATCACGACGACGATCAACAGTATTCGCAGTGCGCGCATACGGTGCTTCCCCAACCCGGACACTCGACGGCGGCGGACCCGACGACCGGCGGCCGTCCAGCGCGAGCGTAACGCTGCCCCCGGGTGACCCCGGGGGTTTGTCGAACACCTGTGACAGGGGGCACCGACACCTGTGACAACGCGCCGCGCGGGGGGGCTCAGCCCAGGGCCCGGCCCAGCGCGTACACGGCCGGGGCCGCCGCCGCCAGCGGCAGGGCCACGCCCGCCGTGAAGTGGACGAAGCGGGAGGGGTAGTCGTAGGCCGCGACCCGCAGACCGATCAGCGCGCACACCCCGGCGCCCGCGCCCAGCAGCGCCCCCGAGGCCCCGAAGTCCGTCATCGGGCCGACCACGGCCCCGGCCCCGGCCGCCACGAGCAGCGCGACGGCCACGGACGCCGGGGCCGGCAGCGGCAGCGCCCGGGCCACGGCGGCCACGGCCACCGCGACCCCGCCGACCGCCACCGCGTCCGCGTCGGCGGCGAGGTACCCGCCCGCGACGACGGCCAGGGCCGCCGCGGCGACGGTCGCCATCAGGCCGTACATCCGCTCGTCCGGGTCGGCGTGCGAGCGGAGCTGCAGGACCAGGGAGAGCAGGACCCACACGCCGAGCGTGCCGAGGATCGCCGCCGGGGAACGGTCCGACACCAGCAGCGCCACGTCGGCGGCGAGCGCGCCCAGGAACCCCAGCGCGATGCCCTGCCGGGCGGGCCACATGCCGTTCAGCCGGAACCAGCCCGCCGCGGTGACCGCCTGGAGGACGACGAGCGGGACGAGCAGGGCGTACGTGCCGAGCACCGCCGCGCCGGACAGCAGCAGCCCGAGCAGCGCGGTGAGCCCGGCCGGCTGCATGCCCGGGTCGATGATCGGCGAACGCCCCTCGGCCCGGGCCCGCTGCGCGTCGGTGATCCGCGTGTTCCCGGCGACGGTGGCGGGGCCGTAGCCCGGCTCGTCGGTGGTGGCGGTGGTGGCAGGCGGGTGGGCAGGGGCGGGGGCGGGC
>NZ_JOGV01000043.1:0-68813 GCF_000721365.1 Streptomyces sp. NRRL F-5650
AAGGTACTCGCCAAGCGCGTCGAACCGGCCCTCACCGAGGGCACCGACGTACCCGGCCTCGACCCCTCCACGGCCGCGCTCGTGGCCGCCTACCGTGAATTGCGCGGCAGGAAGTGACGTAGAATCCCCCGGCGATCATCACAGCGAGTCGTTCGGGGGAACAAGGTGGCGCGTTCGCGCGGCAGTTGGACCGGTGGCAGGCTGACGGCCCGGTCCCTGCTCAATCCGAAGCAGGTCGCGACGGCGGTGTTCCACCCCAGGTGGATCCCGCCGTCGCTCGATCCGTCGATCGAGCAGCTCAAACGGATCAGGGTCATCGGGGGCGCGGTCGCCTCGATCGGTGTCTACACCCTCTTCGAGGGCGGCTTCGACATGACCGAGCTGGTGGAGAACGCGCTGACGGCCTCCGTCGTCCTGCTGTTCATCACCCCGCTGGTGGTCGGCGTGATGCTCTTCCTCTGGCGGCACACCGGCACCGTGCGCCAGCTCCGGGTGCCGCTGCTGAACGCGCTCAAGCTGCTGCTGCTGTTCGTCGGCTGCGTCGCCGCGCTGGCGGTGCTGGTGACGACGATCAACGCCACGGGCAACCCGCTGGTGATCATCGTCGGTGGCCTGGCGATGCTGTGGATGCTCGGCTTCGTGGTCTGGGGCGCCGTCCGCGTCTCCGGCAACTTCTTCGGCACCGCCGCCGTGCACCGCTGCCTGCCGGCGCTGCTCGCCACGGTGACGAGCTGGCTGATGGCCCTCCCGGACCTCGTCACGGGCGATCTCCACGGGCTGAGCCTCACCCTCGGCATCGTCTTCATCCTGGGTGCCCCCGTGACCGTCACCGTGATCGCCCTGCTGGAGACGGGGCGGCTCAAGCGGCGCTACGGGATCCGGCTGAAGGTCCACCCGGCGACCTGCCCGCCGCTCCCCGGCCACCTCCCGCCGACCGGGCTGCCGCACGTACCGCCGCAGGGCAACCCTTTCGGGTACGTGTATCCGCCCGCGGGAGGCGGCAACCCGTATGCCCCCGGACCGCACCGCCCCGGCACGCCGCCCCCGCCGCCGTACGCGCCGGGCCACCACGGTCCCCGCACCCCCTGAGGCCGCGCAACGCGAACGCCGGGCCCCGCCCACGCGGAACCCGGCGTTCTCGTGCCGTGCCGGAGCTACGCCGACGCCGGCGGATACAGCGACCGGGGCAACCGGGACGCCGCCGCCGAGTCGAGGAGCCACAGGGTGCGGGCGCGGCCCCGGGCGCCCGCCGCAGGGGCCTGGATCTCGCCCGCGCCGGACAGGGCCATCGCCACCGCGTTCGCCTTGTCCTCGCCCGCCGCCAGCAGCCACACCTCACGGGCGGCGCGGATCGCGGGCAGGGTCAGGGAGATGCGGACGGGCGGCGGCTTGGGGGAGCCGTGGACGCCGATGACCGTGCGCTCGGTCTCCCGCACCCCCGGGTGCTCCGGGAAGAGCGAGGCCACGTGGGTGTCCGGGCCGACGCCGAGCAGCAGCACGTCGAAGGACGGCACCGCGGCGTGGTTCTCGGGCACCGACGCCCTGGCCAGCTCCTGCGCGTAGGCGGTGGCCGCCGCCTCCACGTCCGAGCCATGAGGGCCGTCGGACGCCGCCATCGCGTGCACCCGCTTCGGGTCCAGCGGCACCGCGTCGAGCAGGGCCGCGCGCGCCTGGGTGACGTTGCGCTCCGGGTCGCCCTCCGGCAGGAAGCGCTCGTCGCCCCACCACAGGTCGAGCCGGCCCCAGTCGATCGCGTCCCGGGCCGGGGAGGCGGCCAGCGCCGCGAGCAGGCCGTTGCCGTTGCGGCCGCCGGTGAGGACCACGGACGCGCTGCCCCGGGAGGCCTGCGCGTCCACGATCTTCGTGATCAGGCGGGCCGCCGCGGCCTCGGCCATCAGCTCCTTGTCGCGGTGCACGACGAGCTGCGGGGTGTCGCTCATTTCGCCGCCGCCTTCCTCACCGGTGCCTTCTCCCGCGCCGCGTCCTTCGCGGGCGCCTTCGCGACCGTCCCGACGGGAGCGGCGACCGCGAGGCCGTCCTCGCCGGCCGGGTCTCCTTTGGCCGGCGCGTTCAGCCGGTCCACCCCGTACCGCAGCGCCGAGGCGTACGTGTCGTCCGGGTCCAGGCGCCGCAGTTCCTCGGCGATCAGCTCGGCCGTCTCGCGGCGCTTGAGCGCCACCGCGCGGCCGGGCTGGCCCTGGATGGAGAGGTTCGCCAGCGAACCGTCGGCCCGGTCCAGGACGACCGGACCGCAGTCGGTGTCCATGCGGACCGCGGTCAGACCCGGCCCGTCCGACACCGTGCGCCGCACCGGCACGTCGAGGCGGTCCGCGAGCCACATCGCGAGCAGCTCGCAGCTCGGGTTGAACTCCTCGCCCTCCACCTCGACCGACTGCACCTGGCAGTCGACCTGGTCAAGGGCCGCCGCCAGCATCGAGCGCCACGGCGTGATGCGGGTCCACGACAGGTCCGTGTCGCCGGGTGCGTAGGCGTCCGCGCGGGCCACCAGCTCCCGTATCGGCTCCTCGCAGGCGTAGGTGTCGGTGACCCGGCGCTGGGCGAGCGCCCCGAGCGGGTCCCGCGCCGGGTCCAGCGGCGCGTTCACCGGCCACCAGACCACGACCGGCGCGTCCGGCAGCAGCAGCGGCAGCACCACCGACTGGGCGTGGTCGACGACGTCGCCGTACAGCCGCAGCACGATCGTCTCGCCGGTGCCCGCGTCGGCACCGAGGCGCACCTCGGCGTCCAGCCGGGACTTGGTGCGGTCCCGGGGCGAGCGCGAGACGCGCTTGATGACGACGAGCGTGCGCGAGGGGTGCTCGTGCGCGGCGTCGCTCGCGGCCCGCAGCGCGTCGTAGGCGTTCTCCTCGTCGGTGACGATGACCAGCGTGAGCACCATGCCGACGGCCGGGGTGCCGATCGCCCGGCGGCCCAGCACCAGCGCCTTGTTGATCTTGCTGGCCGTGGTGTCCGTGAGGTCTGTCTTCATGGCCGGCGCCAGCTCCGTCCGTCTCGCTCCAGCATGTCGTCCGCCTCCGCGGGCCCCCAGGTGCCGGCCGGGTACTGGGCCGGGGTGCCGTGCGTGTCCCAGTACTCCTCGATCGGGTCGAGGATCTTCCAGGACAGCTCGACCTCCTCCGTGCGCGGGAAGAGGTTGGCGTCGCCGAGCAGCACGTCGAGGATGAGGCGCTCGTACGCCTCCGGGCTGGACTCCGTGAAGGACTCGCCGTAGGCGAAGTCCATCGACACGTCCCGGATCTCCATCGACGTGCCCGGCACCTTGGAACCGAAGCGGACGGTGACGCCCTCGTCGGGCTGGACGCGGATGACGATCGCGTTCGAGCCGAGTTCCTCGGTGGCCGTCGTGTCGAAGGGGGAGTGCGGGGCCCGCTGGAAGACCACCGCGATCTCGGTGACCCGGCGGCCCAGGCGCTTGCCGGTGCGCAGGTAGAAGGGGACGCCCGCCCAGCGGCGGTTGTCGATGCCGACCTTGATCGCGGCGTAGGTGTCGGTCTTCGACTTGGGGTCGATGCCGTCCTCTTCGAGGTAGCCGACGGCCTGGGCGCCGCCCTGCCAGCCGGCCGCGTACTGGCCGCGCACGGTGTCCCGGCCCAGGTCCTTGGGGAGCCGGACCGCGCCGAGCACCTTGGTCTTCTCGGCTGCCAGCGCGTCCGCGTCGAAGGAGGCGGGCTCCTCCATGGCGGTCAGCGCGAGCAGTTGGAGCAGGTGGTTCTGGATGACGTCGCGTGCCGCGCCGATGCCGTCGTAGTAGCCGGCCCGGCCGCCGATGCCGATGTCCTCGGCCATCGTGATCTGCACGTGGTCGACGTAGGACCGGTTCCAGATCCGTGCTTCTTGAGCTGCTGGATGACCACCGGGAAGGACTTCGGCGGCACCGAGAGGTAGAAGGCGAAGTTGCCGCCCGTGCCCTGCGCCTTGTCCAGCTCCTCGATGGTGCCGCGCAGCCGCTCGAACGCCTCGTCGTCGTCGAAGGTGCCCTGGACGAAGCGCATCCCCTGGATGAGCTGCTGCCAGACCTCCTCGCGGAACGGGGTGCGGGAGTGCTCCTTGACGGCGTCGTGCACGACCTGGGCGAAGTCCTCGTGCTCCCAGTCGCGGCGGGCGAACCCGACGAGCGAGAAGCCCGGCGGCAGCAGACCCCGGTTGGCGAGGTCGTACACGGCGGGCATGAGCTTCTTGCGGGACAGATCGCCGGTGACGCCGAAAATGACCAGACCCGACGGCCCCGCGATGCGCGGGAGCCGTCGGTCTGCGGGGTCACGCAGCGGATTGCTGCTCGACAATGGTCAGCCCTTCGACGGAGCGAGGCGCTTGAGCTCCGCCTCCGTGGACTTCAGCAGGTCGTTCCAGGAGTCCTCGAACTTCTCGACGCCCTCCTTCTCCAGGAGCTGGACCACCTCGTCGTAGGAGATGCCCAGCTTCTCGACCGCGTCGAGGTCGGCGCGGGCCTGCTCGTAGGTCCCGGCGACGGCGTCGCCCTTGATCTCGCCGTGGTCCTCGGTGGCCAGCAGCGTGGCCTCCGGCATGGTGTTGACCGTGTTCGGCGCGACCAGGTCGGTGACGTACATGGTGTCGCTGTACGCCTTGTCCTTCACACCGGTCGACGCCCACAGCGGACGCTGCTTGTTGGCGCCCGCCTTCTCCAGGGCGGCCCAGCGGTCGGTGCCGAAGACCTCCTCGTACGCCTGGTAGGCCAGGCGGGCGTTGGCGACGGCGGCCTTGCCGCGCAGGGCCTTGGCCTCGTCGGTGCCGAGCGCGTCGATCCGCTTGTCGATCTCGGTGTCCACGCGGGACACGAAGAAGGACGCCACCGAGTGGATCTGGGAGAGGTCCAGGCCCCGCTCCTTGGCCTTCTCCAGGCCGGTCAGGAAGGCGTCCATGACCTTGCGGTAGCGCTCCAGCGAGAAGATCAGCGTGACGTTGACGCTGATGCCCAGGCCGATGGTCTCGGCGATCGCCGGGATGCCGGCCTCGGTCGCCGGAATCTTGATCAGCGTGTTGGGCCGGTCCACCAGCCAGGCGAGCTGCTTGGCCTCGGCGACCGTCGCGCGGGTGTTGTGGGCCAGGCGCGGGTCGACCTCGATGGAGACCCGGCCGTCCTTGCCGCCGGTGTTGTCGAACACCGGGCGCAGGATGTCGGCGGCGTCCCGGACGTCCGCCGTGGTGATCATGCGGATGGCCTCTTCGACCGTCACCTCGCGGGCGGCGAGGTCGGTGAGCTGCGTGTCGTAGCCGTCGCCCTGCGAGATCGCCTTCTGGAAGATCGACGGGTTGGTGGTGACGCCCACGACGTGCTGCTGGTCGATCAGCTCGGCGAGGTTGCCGGACGTGATCCGCTTGCGCGACAGGTCGTCCAGCCAGATCGCCACGCCTTCATCGGAGAGGCGCTTGAGTGCGTCTGTCATGGAAAATGCATCTCCTACGTGTCGTATACGAGCGTCAGCGCCGGGCGGCGGCCAGGGATTCCCGCGCCGCGGAAGCCACGTTCTCGGCGGTGAAGCCGAATTCCTGGAAGAGCACCTTGGCGTCCGCGGAGGCACCGAAGTGCTCCAGGGAGACGATGCGGCCGGCGTCCCCCACGTACTTGTGCCAGGTCAGTCCGATCCCGGCCTCGACCGCGACCCGGGCCTTCACGGACGGGGGCAGGACGCTGTCCCGGTACCCCTGGTCCTGCTCCTCGAACCACTCGACGGACGGCATGGACACCACGCGGGTCGGCACACCGTCGGCCTGGAGCTGCTCGCGCGCCCCGGCGGCCACGTGCACCTCGGAGCCGGTGGCGATGAGGACCACCTGCGGCTCGCCGCCCTCGGCCTCGAACAGCACGTAGCCGCCCCTGGCCGCGTCCTCGTTGGGCTCGTAGGTCGGCACGCCCTGGCGGGTCAGCGCCAGACCGTGCGGCCGGCCCTTGCCGAACTCCTTCGTCCAGCGGCGCATGATCTCGCGCCAGGCGATCGCCGTCTCGTTGGCGTCGGCCGGGCGGACCACGTTCAGGCCGGGGATGGCGCGCAGCGAGGCCAGGTGCTCGACCGGCTGGTGGGTCGGGCCGTCCTCGCCCAGACCGATGGAGTCGTGCGTCCACACGTACGTCACCGGCAGGTGCATCAGCGCGGACAGCCGCACCGCGTTGCGCATGTAGTCGGAGAAGACCAGGAACGTGCCGCCGTAGACACGGGTGCTGCCGTGCAGCGCGATGCCGTTCATCTCCGCGGCCATCGCGTGCTCGCGGATGCCGAAGTGGATGGTGCGGCCGTAAGGGTCGGCCTCCGGCAGCGGGTTGCCCACCGGGAGGAAGGACGACGTCTTGTCGATCGTCGTGTTGTTCGAGCCGGCCAGGTCGGCCGAGCCGCCCCACAGCTCCGGGACCACCGCGCCGAGCGCCTGCAGCACCTTGCCGGACGCGGCACGGGTCGCCAGGCCCTTGCCCGCCTCGAAGACCGGGATCTTCTCCTCCCAGCCCCGGGGCAGCTCACCCTTGGCGACGCGGTCGTACACGGCGGCGCGCTCCGGGTTGTTGTCCCGCCACTGCTGGAAGGACTTCTCCCACACCGCGCGGGCCGCCTGCCCCTTCTCCAGGGCCTTGCGGGTGTGCGCGAGGACCTCGTCGGAGACCTCGAAGGTCTTCTCCGGGTCGAAGCCGAGGACCCGCTTGGTCGCGGCGACCTCGTCGTCGCCGAGCGCCGAGCCGTGCGCGGCCTCGGTGTTCTGCGCGTTCGGGGCGGGCCAGGCGATGATCGAGCGCATGGCGATGAACGACGGCCGGTCGGTGACCTCCTTGGCCGCCGCGATCGCGTCGTGGATCGCCTGGGGGTCCAGGTCGCCGTCCGCCTTCGGGGCGACGCGCTGCACGTGCCAGCCGTAGGCCTCGTACCGCTTGCAGGTGTCCTCGGAGACGGCGGTCTCGGTGTCGCCCTCGATGGAGATGTGGTTGTCGTCCCACAGCAGGATCAGGTTGCCGAGCTTCTGGTGGCCGGCCGTCGAGGACGCCTCGGCGGAGATGCCCTCCTGGAGGCAGCCGTCACCGGCGACGCAGTAGACGAAGTGGTCGAACGGGGACTCGCCCTCGGGAGCCTCCGGGTCGAACAGGCCGCGCTCGTAGCGGGCCGCCATCGCCATGCCCACCGCGTTGGCGACACCCTGGCCCAGCGGGCCGGTCGTGGTCTCCACGCCGGTGGTGTGGCCGTACTCCGGGTGGCCCGGGGTCTTGGAGCCCCAGGTGCGGAAGGACTCCAGGTCCGCCAGCTCCAGGCCGAAGCCGGCCAGGTAGAGCTGGGTGTACAGGGTCAGGGACGAGTGGCCGGCGGACAGCACGAAACGGTCCCGTCCGACCCAGTTCGCGTCGGCGGGGTCGTGCCGCATCACCTTCTGGAAGAGGGTGTAGGCGGCGGGCGCCAGGCTCATCGCCGTACCCGGATGGCCGTTGCCAACCTTCTGTACGGCATCGGCGGCCAGGACGCGGGCGGTGTCCACGGCCCGCTGGTCCAGTTCGGTCCACTCGAGGTCTGTGGTGGTCGGCTTGGTGCTCACCCTGAGTCAGGGCTCCTCTCCACATGTCGGTTGCCGGTACACGGGTGCACCGGCTGCCGGCGCGTCCGTGAGTCGGCCGGCCATGGCCGAGCCTACCCCTGCGAGTACGTGCGCTTTTCCGCTGGAAACCAGACTGCCGGGACTCTTCCCGATCCGCCTGCCGACTGGGTGAAACCGCATTCGGCAAGTGAATACGCAGCCGCTCATCTGACTGCTCAATCGACTCTCCGCACGCACGTCGGAGCACCGGTGCCAACACGAGCCCACCCCCGCGAAGGCCGAGGTACGGGCAACGTCTAAAGTGGCGTGGTACGCGCGAGCCTTTACCGCCATTTCACACGGTCGGGCTTGCTGGGATGTCTCTGTCAGGGGTGTGCGTGACGGCCGTTGAATCCCGTCCTGCGGGAGATATCGGGACGAGCCGGGGCCCGAGTCACCGGCCGTTCGGGGCCCGTGTCAAGGCGTTCGTGGCGCTGACCAAGCCGCGGATCATCGAGCTATTGCTGATCACCACCGTGCCGGTGATGTTCCTCGCCGAGCAGGGTGTTCCCGATCTGAAGCTGGTGCTGCTGACCTGCGTCGGCGGCTATCTGTCGGCCGGCGGCGCCAATGCGCTGAACATGTACATCGACCGGGACATCGACGCGTTGATGGACCGGACCTCGCAGCGCCCGCTGGTGACCGGCATGGTCAGTCCGGTCGAATGCCTCGTCTTCGGCATCGCCCTGGCGGTCGTCTCGACGCTGCTGTTCGGGTTCACCGTCAACTGGCTGTCGGCCTGGCTGTCGCTCGGCGCGCTCCTCTTCTACGTCGTCGTCTACACGATGATCCTCAAGCGCCGCACCTCCCAGAACATCGTCTGGGGCGGCATCGCGGGCTGTCTGCCGGTGCTCATCGGCTGGTCGGCCGTGACCAACTCGATGTCCTGGGCGCCGGTCATCCTCTTCGCGGTGATGTTCTTCTGGACGCCGCCGCACTACTGGCCGCTGTCCATGAAGGTCAAGGAGGACTACGCGCGCGTCGGTGTGCCGATGCTCCCGGTGATCGCCTCCAACAAGGTCGTCGCCCGGCAGATCGTCATCTACAGCTGGGTGATGGTCGCCGTGTCGCTGCTGCTGACGCCGCTCGGGTACACCGGCTGGTTCTACACGGTCGTCGCCGTGGCGGCCGGCGGCATGTGGCTGTGGGAGGCGCACGGGCTGCAGAACCGCGCCAAGGCCGAGGTCACGGGCGCCAAGCTCAAGGAGATGCGGCTGTTCCACTGGTCCATCACCTACGTCTCGGTGCTGTTCCTGGCGATCGCGGTGGACCCCTTCCTGCGCTGAGCACCCCCTGGTGGAGCCGTCCGACGGGCGGGGCGCGTGGTCAAGGCCACGCACCCCGCCCGTCGCCGTTCGATCTACCCGTCGGTAGCATCCTGGTCATGGCAGACACGCAGCAGGTGGACACGGAGCAGGCCGGCGCCGGGCGCCGCTGGGCCGAGCGGTGGGACGCGTACGAGGTGAAGCGGACGGCCGGGCGGATCGCGTCCTTCGCCAAGGCCCACGGCGGCGCCGAGGCCCAGGTGGCACACCTCGGCGAGCGCGGCGCGCGGATCGTGCTCGTCGGTGAGGACGGCGCCTGGGGCGACCTGGTGGCGCGCACCCACGAGCGGGCCCTGAAGGCCGTGGAGCAGTCCGGGGTCACGGTCCACGAGGACTTCGACGGCGAGTTCGCGGCCAAGGTCACCACGGGCCGCTACGAGTGGTCGCGCATGGCGGGCATCCAGGTCGGCGGCCCGAGCAACACCTGAGACCGGGTTCACCCGTTAGGAGCGTAGGAAGCCGCGGGGCGCGCGGGCCGAGAGGCGCACGCGCCGCGCCGGCACACGGTCCCAGCACGGGGAGCCCGGATGATCGAAACGCCGTCCCTGGTGGACCAGTACTGCCACGGCGTCCTGAGAACGGAGCTGGGCCTCGGCACGTTCGAGGCCCAGCTCGCCCGTACCGAGGGCCCGCCCGCCCCGGGGACCACCCTCTTCGACACCCAGACCGGCTTCGCGGTACGCCGCTGGTGCCCGCCCCTGCTCGGCCTGGAACCGCACTGCCCGCCCGCTACCTGGCCCGGCGCCGCGAGCTGGGCGTCATGGAGGCCGACCGCCGGCTGCTGCGCGGCAGCGGCATCACCACCTACCTGGTCGACGCCGGACTGCCCGGCGACCTCACCGGCCCCACCGAGATGGCCACGGCCGCCGACGCCGACGCGCGCGAGGTCGTACGCCTGGAACTGCTCGCCGAGCAGGTCGCCGACACCTCCGGCACCGTCGAGTCCTTCCTCGCCAACCTCGCCGAGGCCGTGCACGGCGCCGCCGCCGACGCGGTCGCCTTCACCTCCGTCGCCGGGGTGCGGCACGGTCTCGCCCTGGCCCCCGAGCCGCCCGGCGCCGGCGAGGTGCGCGGGGCCGCCGCCCGCTGGCTGACCGGGCGGGAGGTCGGCGGGGAACTGAGCGACCCGGTGCTGCTGCGCCACCTGCTGTGGATCGCCGTCGCCTCCGGCCTGCCGCTGCAACTGCACGCGGGCCTGGGCGAGCCGGGCCTGCGCATCGACCGCACCGACCCGGTCCTGCTCACCGACTTCGTGCGGGCCACCGCCGGTCTCGGCACCGACCTGGTCCTGCTGCACGGCTACCCGTACCACCGTCACGCCGCCCACCTGGCCGGCGTCTTCCCGCACGTGTACGCCGACTCCGGCGCGGCCCTGGTGCGCACCGGGGCCCGCGCGGCCACCGTCCTCGCCGAGATCCTGGAGCTGGCCCCCTTCGGCAAGATCCTCTTCTCCAGCGGCGCCCAGGGACTGCCCGAGCTGCACGTCGTCGCCGCCCGGCTGTTCCGCGAGGCCCTCGGGCAGGTGCTGGGTGCCTGGGTGGCCGAGGGGGCGTGGTCCGCGGGGGACGCCGAGCGGGTCGCGGGGATGATCGCCTCGGGGAACGCGGGGCGGGTGTACGGGCTGGAGTAGGCCGTCGAGACTGGGGGCATGACGACCGACGCCTTGCTCGACCGCTTCCTCACGGGCCTCGCGCCCCTCGGCCCCGTCGCCTTGTGGGCGCACGGCTCACTGGGCGCCGGTGACTACCAGGAGGGCCGCAGCGACCTCGACCTCGTCGCGGTCCTGCCCCGGCCGGCGACGGCCCGCACGGTCTGGCGGCTGGGCCTGCTGCACGCCCGGCTGCGCGAGGAACCCCTGGCCGGACTGCTGCACTGCACCTACCTGTCCCCGGACGCGGTCGCCGCCCCGGCCCGGCGGCATCTGACCTGGGCCCACCGGCAGTTCTTCAGGCGGACGGTCACCCCGGTCACCCGGCGTGAACTCCACAGCTTCGGCCGCGTCCTGCACGGCGAGCCGCCGCACCGGCTGCTGCCGCCGGTGCCGGACGCCGAACTCTCCGGGTTCGTCGTCCGCGACCAGCGGGACTTCTGGCGGCCGCACGTGCGCAGGCCGCACCTGTGGCGGCAGGACGTCTGGGTCGACCTGGGCCTGCTCACCTTCGCCCGCGCCACCGTCACGCTGCGCGAGGGCCGCCTGATCACCAAACGGGAGGCCCTGGACGAGCTGCCCGCACTCGGCGCCCCCGGCGAGGTCGTCGAGGACGTCACCGACCGGCGGTACGGGAACGGCCCGCGGCCCGAGGCCACGGCGGAGTGGACCGCCCGCCGCGCCGAGCTGACCCGGAGCTACCTGGGCCCGGCCATCGACACGCTGGTGGCGTCGTACTCCTGAGCGGGCAGCCCGGAGACCGTCTCCCCGGGCCGCTCGCGCAGCGACAGCAGCACGCGCAGCACCGCGATCCACATCACGCACGAGCCGAACATGTGCAGGCCGACCAGCACCTCGGGCAGGTCGGTGAAGTACTGGACGTAGCCGATGGCACCCTGCGCCAGCAGCACCAGGAACAGGTCCCGGGTGCGGGCCAGCGGGCCCTTGGGCGCGTCGACCGCCTTCAGCACGAACCACAGGGCGAAGGTCAGCGTCACCACGATCCATGCCAGGACGGCGTGGGCCTTGCTGATCATCTCCCAGTCCACCGGCATGCGCGGTACGTCACTGGAGTCACCCGCGTGCGGTCCCGCGCCGGTGACCACGGTGCCGGCCGCGATCAGCAGGACCGAGACGGCGATCAGGACCCACGTGAGCTGCTGGACCGCGGCGCCGACCAGGGGGCGGGGCGCCCCGTCGCCCTCCCGCGTGCGCTGCCACATCACGGTCGCCACCGCGATCAGGGCCGTGGAGAGCAGGAAGTGGGCCGCGACGGTGTAGGGGTTGAGGCCGACCAGGACCACGATGCCGCCGAGGACGGCGTTGCCCATCACGATCCAGAACTGCGCCCAGCCCAGCAGCGTCAGGCCGCGCCGGTACGGCTTCTGCGACCGGGCGGCGATGATCGCCCAGCCGACGGCGGCGCACAGCACGTAGGTCAGCATGCGGTTGCCGAACTCGATGACGCCGTGGAAGCCCATCTCGCTCGTGGTGGTGAGCGAGTCGTCGGTGCACTTGGGCCAGGTCGGGCAGCCGAGGCCCGAACCGGTGAGGCGTACGGCACCGCCGGTGACGACGATGACGACCGCCATGGCGAGCGCGGCGAAGGCCGCCCGCTGGACCGTCCTGGGGTGCGGGGTCCAGCGCGCGGCGATGAAGGCGAGCGGGTTGCGCACGGCGGCTGCGGCGTCGGCGCGGGTCACGTTTGGCACGCCGTCCATCGTAGGGGTCCGCTTGTGCACGCTTTCACGAGGGTCGTCCTGAAGCCCGGGTCCGCATGTGTTCCTACTCCCAGCGGAAGAACTTCCCGGCGGCCGCGAGTCCCACGACCGACCACACGGCGAGGATGCCCAGGTCGCCCCAGGGCATCGAGGCGCCGTGCTGGAGCACGTCGCGCAGCCCGTCCGACAGGGCGGAGATCGGCAGCAGCCCCAGCACGCTCTGCGCCGCGTCCGGGAACCTGTCCAGCGGCACGATCACCCCGCCGCCCACCAGGAGCAGCAGGAAGACCAGGTTGGCGGCGGCGAGCGTGGCCTCCGCCTTCAGCGTGCCCGCCATCAGCAGGCCCAGCCCGGAGAAGGCGGCGGTGCCGAGGACCAGGAGGAGCAGCACGGCCGCCGGGTTGCCGTGCGGCGACCAGCCCAGCGCGAAGGCGATCACGGTGAGGAGCACGATCTGCAGCACCTCGGTGACCAGGACCGACGCGGTCTTCGCCGTCATCAGGGCCCAGCGCGGCAGGGGAGAGGCGGCCAGCCGCTTCAGCACCCCGTACCGGCGCTCGAAGCCGGTGGCGATGGCCTGCCCGGTGAACGCCGTCGACATCACCGCGAGCGCGAGGACGCCGGGGGCGAGGAAGTCGACCGCCTTGCCGGCCCCGGTGTCGATGATGTCCACGGAGCTGAACAGCACGAGCAGCAGCGTCGGGATGACCACCGTCAGCAGCAGTTGCTCGCCGTTGCGCAGCAGCATCCTGGTCTCGAGCACGGCCTGCGCCGCGATCATCCGCCCGAGCGGCGCGGCGCCGGGCCTGGGCGTGTACGCGCCCGTGGTCCCGGGCGTCCCCGTGTCGCCCGGCGTCCCTGTGGTCGTGGTCACCCGCGCAGCTCCTTGCCCGTCAGCTCCAGAAAGACGTCCTCCAGTGTGTGCCGCTCCACCGAGATCCGGTCGGGCATCACCCCGTGCTGGGCGCACCAGGAGGTCACCGTCGCCAGCAGTTGCGGGTCGACGCTGCCGTTCACCCGGTAGGAACCCGGGGTCGGCTCGGCGGCCGAGGAGGCCGGGGGCAGCGCCTTGAGCAGGGACGCGAGGTCCAGGCCCGGACGGCCCGTGAACCGCAGGGTGTTCTCGGCGCCGCCGCGGCAGAGCTCCTCCGGGGAGCCCTGGGCGACGACCCGGCCGGCGTCGACGATGGCGACGTCGTCGGCCAGTTGCTCGGCCTCGTCCATGTGGTGCGTGGTGAGGATCACCGAGACGCCGTCGCCGCGCAGGTCCCGGACGAGGTCCCAGGTGGCGCGGCGGGCCTGCGGGTCGAGGCCGGCGGTCGGCTCGTCGAGGAAGACCAGCTCCGGGCGGCCCACCACGGCCATCGCGAGGGCGAGCCGCTGCTGCTGCCCGCCCGAGAGCCTGCGGTACGCGGTGCGGCCGCACGAGCCGAGGCCGAGCCGCTCGATCAGCGCGTCGACGTCCAGCGGGTGGGCGTGCAGCTTCGCCACGTGGCGCAGCATCTCCTCCGCGCGGGCGCCGGAGTAGACGCCGCCGGACTGGAGCATCACGCCGATCCGCGGGCGCAGCTCCGCGCCCTGGCCCACCGGGTCCAGGCCGAGCACGCGCACCGTGCCGGAGTCCGGTCTGCGGTATCCCTCGCAGGTCTCGACGGTGGTGGTCTTGCCCGCCCCGTTGGGGCCGAGCACCGCGGTGACGCCCGTGCGGGCCACCAGGTCGAGGCCGTTCACCGCGGTCTTCGTGCCGTACCGCTTCACCAGGGCCTGGACCTGGAGGACGGGCTCGCTTCGCATGGGTCACGAGTTTAGGGAGACGGGCGGCCGGGCGGGCGCGGGGGTGTGGAAAACCCGCCCGCACCGGGGACGGGGCTCACTCGCGGGGGCGGTGGACGGGCAGCCACCGCTCGGCGTAGGCGACCGCGTCCGGCAGCGGGAACAGACGTGCGTCGGCCGCGCCGACCCTGCCGCGCGCGACGGGCCGGTCCCGTTCGAAGTCGTGGCCCAGTTCACCGAAGCGCTCCGAGGTGATCGACACCTCGGTCACCCGCTCCCAGCCCGCCGGTCCGGGGCGCCCCACCTCCACCAGCGGGGCGGGGATCCGGTACTCGGCGAGGTGGAAGGCGGTGCACGCCTCGTACCCGGCGCCGAGCAGCAGGACCCGGGCCTCCAGCCGCTCCAGCACGGCCAGCGGACTGCGCTCGCCCAGCCGGCAGTCCGTCGCGTGGCGGGCGACCACCTCGTCGGCGCGGGCGCCGAGGGCGGCGAAGGAGGTCTGCGGATGGGCGCTGCGCCGGGCGCCGGGCCAGGTGCGCACCGTCTCCGGGACCACCCCCACCCCGCGCGAGGGCGTGATCAGCGGGTCGTACGGTGGCGTCGCCGCGCGGACGGTCTCCCACCATTCCTCGGGCACCGGCGGACTGGTCCACAGGGCCGGGTCGGAGAGGTCGCCGGTCTGGGTCGGGACCACCAGGGTGCCGTCCGGACCGAGGACGTCGAGGAGCGCCTGGACGACCGCGACGGGGCCGCCGCAGACCCAGCCGAGCGAGCTGAGGGAGGAGTGCGCGAGGAGCGTGTCGCCGGTGCGCACCCCCAGGTCGCGCAGCCCGGCGGCGAGCGTGCCGCGGGTGACGAGTGGGCCGGTCGGAGGGGGTGTGGACATGCGGGGGAGTGTTCCGGACGGTGGGGGCGGGCGCCAGTGAATTGCCCCGCGGATGATCGATCGGAGATCGTTTCCGCAGGTCACGTTAGGTATGCCTAAGTGACGCAGGGCACCGTCCGGTGATCCGGACGCGGCTTGCCCGCCCCGACGGAATTACGCAACAATGGCGTTGTGAAAAACGTCGGTGAGGCTCCGCAGGAGGAACTCGCGACCGGTGAGCGGTCCACCCGCAACCGCGTCGCGCGCTCCATCCTGGACCACGGCCCGTCGACCGTCGCCGAACTCGCCGGACGCCTGGGCCTGACCCAGGCCGCCGTCCGGCGCCACCTGGACGCCCTGGTCGCCGACGACGTGGTCGAGGCCCGCGAGCAGCGGGTCTACGGCGCGCGCACGCGCGGGCGGCCCGCCAAGGTCTTCGCGCTCACCGCCTGCGGCCGGGACGCCTTCGACCAGTCGTACGACAAGCTGGCCGCCGACGCCCTGCGCTGGATCGCCGAGCGGCAGGGCGGGGAGCAGGCGATCGCCGCCTTCGCCCGCGCCCGGATCGCCGCGCAGTCCGGCGCGTACCGCGAGGCCGTCGAGTCCGTTCCCGCCGACAAGCGGACGGAAGCGCTGGCCAAGGCCCTGACCGAGGACGGGTACGCTGCTACCGCGCGGAGCGCGCCCCACCCCCAGCAGGGCGAGCAGCTGTGCCAGCACCACTGCCCGGTCGCGCACGTCGCGGAGCAGTTTCCGCAGCTGTGCGAGGCGGAGACGGAATTTTTCGCCGAGCTGCTCGGTACGCATGTACAGCGGCTCGCGACCATCGCGCACGGCGACGGCGTCTGCACCACGTTCATTCCGAAGACTTCGCACGCGCCACCCGCGGCGCGCGCGACCGAGAACACCGCTCACGCATCTGCAAGCACGGCCGGGAGGAACCCCGCATGACTCTCCCCACGGAGACTGCTCACCCTGAGCTCGAGGGCCTGGGCAAGTACGAGTACGGCTGGGCCGACTCCGACACGGCCGGCGCCTCTGCCAGGCGCGGCATCGACGAGGACGTCGTCCGGGACATCTCCGCGAAGAAGAACGAGCCGGAGTGGATGACCAAGCTCCGCCTCAAGGGCCTGCGCCTCTTCGAGAAGAAGCCCATGCCGAACTGGGGCTCGGACCTGTCGGGGATCGACTTCGACAACATCAAGTACTTCGTGCGCTCCACGGAGAAGCAGGCGGAGTCCTGGGAGGACCTGCCCGAGGACATCAAGAACACGTACGACAAGCTCGGCATCCCGGAGGCGGAGAAGCAGCGCCTCGTCGCCGGTGTCGCGGCCCAGTACGAGTCGGAGGTCGTCTACCACCAGATCCGTGAGGACCTGGAGGAGCAGGGCGTCATCTTCCTCGACACCGACACGGCCCTGAAGGAGCACCCGGAGCTCTTCAAGGAGTACTTCGGCACCGTCATCCCCGTCGGCGACAACAAGTTCGCCTCGCTGAACAGCGCCGTGTGGTCCGGCGGCTCCTTCATCTACGTGCCGCCGGGCGTGCACGTCGAGATCCCGCTCCAGGCCTACTTCCGCATCAACACGGAGAACATGGGCCAGTTCGAGCGGACCCTGATCATCGTCGACGAGGGCGCCTACGTGCACTACGTCGAGGGCTGCACCGCGCCGATCTACAAGTCGGACTCGCTGCACTCCGCGGTCGTCGAGATCATCGTCAAGAAGAACGCCCGCTGCCGCTACACGACCATCCAGAACTGGTCGAACAACGTCTACAACCTGGTCACCAAGCGCGCCGTGGCGTACGAGGGCGCGACCATGGAGTGGATCGACGGCAACATCGGCTCCAAGGTGACGATGAAGTACCCGGCCGTCTACCTGATGGGCGAGCACGCCAAGGGCGAGACCCTGTCCATCGCCTTCGCGGGCGAGGGCCAGCACCAGGACGCCGGTTCCAAGATGGTCCACATGGCGCCGAACACCTCCTCCAACATCGTCTCCAAGTCCGTGGCGCGCGGCGGCGGCCGCACCTCCTACCGCGGTCTCGTCGAGATCGGCGAGGGCGCCCACGGCTCCAAGTCGAACGTGCTGTGCGACGCGCTGCTCGTCGACACCATCTCCCGCTCCGACACGTACCCCTACGTGGACGTCCGCGAGGACGACGTGTCCATGGGCCACGAGGCGACGGTCTCCAAGGTCTCCGAGGACCAGCTCTTCTACCTGATGAGCCGCGGTCTGACCGAGTTCGAGGCGATGGCGATGATCGTGCGCGGCTTCGTCGAGCCGATCGCCAAGGAGCTGCCCATGGAGTACGCCCTCGAGCTCAACCGGCTGATCGAGCTGCAGATGGAGGGCGCGGTCGGCTGACCCCCGCCCCGCAGCAGTCACCAGATCCAGGAACGTAGGAAGAGAGCAGACCGACAGCCATGGCTGAGGCTCAGAACATCCCCGTGGGGTCCACCACCGCGGGCCAGATCGCGGTGGCCGCCGAGTCGACCGTCGCCACGCGCATGAGCGCACCCGCGTCCTTCGACGTGGCGGACTTCCCGGTCCCCCACGGCCGCGAGGAGGAGTGGCGGTTCACCCCGCTGGAGCGGCTGCGCGGGCTGCACGACGGCACCGCCGTCGCCACCGGTGACGGCGTGAAGGTCGACGTCGACGCGCCCGAGGGCGTAGTCGTCGAGACCGTCGGCCGCGACGACGCGCGCATCGGCCGGGCCGGCACCCCCGTGGACCGGGTCGCCGCCCAGGCCTACTCGGCGTTCGAGAAGGCGGGTGTGATCACCGTCCCCAAGGAGACGGTCCTCACCGAGCCGATCCGCATCGCCGTGCACGGCGCGGGCGGCACCGCCTACGCCCACCAGGTCGTCGAGCTGGGCGCCTTCGCCGAGGCCGTGGTCGTCATCGACCACACCGGCGACGCCGTGCTCGCCGCCAACGTCGACTACGTCCTGGGCGACGGCGCCAAGCTGACCGTCGTCTCCGTCCAGGACTGGGACGACAAGGCCGTCCACGTCGGCCAGCACAACGCGCTGGTCGGCCGCGACGCCACCTTCAAGTCCTTCGTCGTCACCTTCGGCGGCGACCTGGTCCGCCTCCACCCGCGCGTGGCCTACGCCGGCCCCGGCGGCGAGGCCGAGCTGTTCGGTCTGTACTTCACCGACGCCGGCCAGCACCAGGAGCACCGCCTCCTGGTCGACCACAACGTCCCGCACTGCAAGTCCAACGTCGTCTACAAGGGCGCGCTCCAGGGCGACGACGCGCACGCGGTCTGGATCGGCGACGTGCTCATCGAGGCCGCGGCCGAGGGCACCGACACCTACGAGATGAACCGCAACCTCGTCCTCACCGACGGCGCCCGGGTCGACTCCGTGCCGAACCTGGAGATCGAGACCGGCGAGATCGTCGGCGCCGGCCACGCCTCCGCCACCGGCCGCTTCGACGACGAGCAGCTCTTCTACCTGATGGCGCGCGGCATCCCCGAGATCGACGCCCGCCGCCTGGTGGTCCGCGGCTTCTTCGCCGAGCTGGTCCAGCAGATCGGCGTCAGCGACATCGAGGAGCGCCTCCTCGCCAAGATCGAAGAGGAGCTGGAGGCGTCGGTCGCATGACCTTCGTACGCGTCTGTGGAGCGGACGAGCTGGAGGAGGACACCCCGAAGCGGGTGGAACTCGACGGCACGCCGATCTCCGTCGTGCGGACCGAGGGCGAGGTCTTCGCGATCCACGACATCTGCTCGCACGCGAACGTCTCGCTGGCCGAGGGCGAGGTCGACGACTGCCACATCGAGTGCTGGCTGCACGGCTCGCGCTTCGACCTCCGCTCCGGCAAGCCCGACAGTCTTCCGGCGACGCGCCCCGTCCCCGTATACCCCGTAAAGATCGAAGGGGACGACGTGCTCGTCTCCCTCACCCAGGAGTCCTGAGGCACCCATGGCAACGCTTGAAATCCGAGACCTGCACGTCACCGTCGAGGCCGACAACGCCACGAAGGAGATCCTCAAGGGCGTCGACCTCACCGTGAAGCAGGGCGAGACGCACGCCATCATGGGCCCCAACGGCTCCGGCAAGTCGACCCTCGCCTACTCCCTGGCGGGTCACCCCAAGTACACGATCACCGGCGGCACCGTCACCCTCGACGGCGAGGACGTCCTGGAGATGTCCGTCGACGAGCGCGCCCGCGCCGGCCTCTTCCTCGCCATGCAGTACCCGGTCGAGGTCCCCGGCGTCTCCGTCTCCAACTTCCTGCGCACCTCCGCCACCGCCGTCCGCGGCGAGGCCCCCAAGCTGCGGCACTGGGTCAAGGAGGTCAAGGAGGCCATGGAGCGCCTCAACATGGACCCCTCCTTCGCCGAGCGCAACGTGAACGAGGGCTTCTCCGGCGGTGAGAAGAAGCGCCACGAGATCCTCCAGCTCGAGCTGCTCAAGCCGAAGGTCGCCATCCTCGACGAGACCGACTCCGGCCTGGACGTCGACGCCCTGCGCATCGTCTCCGAGGGCGTCAACCGCGTCCGCGAGACCGGTGAGGTCGGCACCCTGCTGATCACGCACTACACGCGCATCCTGCGCTACATCAAGCCCGACCACGTGCACGTCTTCGCCAACGGGCGCATCGCCGAGTCCGGCGGCGCCGAGCTGGCCGACAAGCTGGAGGCCGAGGGCTACGAGGCATACACGAAGGGCGGCGCATCCGAGTGACACAGCTGCCGGGCCTCCTCGACACCGAGGCGATCCGCAAGGACTTCCCGATCCTGGACCGCCAGGTCCACGACGGCAAGAAGCTCGTCTACCTCGACAACGCCGCGACCTCGCAGACCCCGCGCCAGGTCATCGACGTGCTCGACGAGTACTACGAGCAGCACAACGCCAACGTCCACCGTGGCGTGCACGTCCTCGCCGAGGAGGCCACGGCGCTGTACGAGGGCGCGCGTGACAAGGTCGCGGAGTTCATCAACGCGCCCTCGCGCAACGAGGTGATCTTCACCAAGAACGCCTCGGAGTCCCTCAACCTCGTCGCGAACATGCTGGGCTGGGCCGACGACCCCTACCGCGTGGACCACGACACCGAGATCGTGATCACGGAGATGGAGCACCACTCCAACATCGTGCCGTGGCAGTTGCTCGCGCAGCGCACCGGTGCGAAGCTCCGCTGGTTCGGCCTCACCGACGACGGCCGCCTGGACCTGTCCAACATCGACGAGGTCATCACCGAGAAGACGAAGATCGTCTCCTTCGTGCTGGTCTCCAACATCCTGGGCACCCACAACCCGGTCGAGGCGATCGTGCGCCGCGCCCAGGAGGTCGGCGCGCTCGTGTGCGTCGACGCCTCCCAGGCCGCGCCGCACATGCCGCTGGACGTGCAGGCCCTCCAGGCCGACTTCGTGGCCTTCACCGGCCACAAGATGTGCGGCCCGACCGGCATCGGCGTGCTGTGGGGCCGCCAGGAGCTGCTGGAGGACCTCCCGCCGTTCCTCGGCGGCGGCGAGATGATCGAGACCGTCTCGATGCACTCCTCGACCTACGCCCCGGCCCCGCACAAGTTCGAGGCGGGCACGCCCCCCATCGCGGGCGCGGTCGGCCTCGGGGCGGCGATCGACTACCTGAACTCGATCGGCATGGACAAGATCCTCGCCCACGAGCACGCGCTGACCGAGTACGCCGTCAAGCGCCTGCTGGAGGTCCCGGACCTGCGCATCATCGGCCCCACCACGGCCGAGGAGCGCGGCGCGGCGATCTCCTTCACGCTGGGGGACATCCACCCCCACGACGTGGGGCAGGTCCTCGACGAGCAGGGCATCGCGGTCCGGGTCGGCCACCACTGCGCCCGCCCCGTCTGCCTGCGCTACGGAATTCCTGCGACCACGCGAGCGTCGTTCTATCTGTACTCCACGCCGGCCGAGATCGACGCACTGGTCGACGGCCTGGAGCACGTACGGAACTTCTTCGGCTGACGGGACGAGCGAAGAGCATGAAGCTGGACTCCATGTACCAGGAAGTCATCCTGGACCACTACAAGAACCCGCACGGGCGGGGCTTGCGGGATGGCGACGCCGAGGTCCACCACGTCAACCCCACCTGCGGGGACGAGATCACGCTCCGCGTGAAGTACGACGGCACGACGATCAGCGACGTCAGCTACGAGGGCCAGGGCTGCTCCATCAGCCAGGCCAGCGCCTCCGTGCTGAACGACCTGCTGGTCGGCAAGGACCTGGCCCAGGCGCAGCGGATCCAGGAGACCTTCCTGGAGCTGATGCAGTCCAAGGGCAAGGTCGAGCCGGACGACGCCATGGAGGAGGTCCTGGAGGACGCGGTCGCGTTCGCCGGGGTCTCGAAGTACCCGGCCCGGGTCAAGTGCGCCCTGCTGAGCTGGATGGCCTGGAAGGACGCGACGGCCAAGGCGCTGGACGGCGCCGACGCCGAGAAGGAGACGACGGCATGAGCGAGACCGTGGAAATGAAGCCGGCCTCGGAGGAGGAACTCCGCGAGGCCCTGATGGACGTCGTGGACCCCGAGCTGGGCATCGACGTGGTCAACCTCGGCCTGATCTACGGCATCCACGTCGACGACGCGAACATCGCCACCGTCGACATGACCCTGACGTCGGCGGCCTGTCCGCTGACCGACGTGATCGAGGACCAGGCCAAGTCCGCCACGGACGGCCTCGTCAACGAGCTGCGCATCAACTGGGTCTGGATGCCGCCGTGGGGCCCGGACAAGATCACCGACGACGGGCGCGAGCAGTTGCGCGCGCTCGGGTTCAACGTCTGAGCCACACCGGCAGCACTGCTGCGGAGAACGGCGGCACCTCCGGGTGCCGCCGTTTCTCGTGTTCGCACCCGTCCGGCGTCCGTCGTTATGTACGCTCGTACACATGGGATACCTGCTCCTGGCCGGAGCCATCGCCGCCGAGGTCGCCGGCACCACCGCCATGAAGTACAGCGAGGGGTTCAGCAGGCTGGTGCCGTCCCTGCTGACGGCGCTCGCGTACGTCCTCTCCTTCGCGCTCCTCGCCCAGACCCTGAAGATCCTCGCCGTCGGCACGGCGTACGCGATCTGGGCCGGAGTGGGCACGGCCGCCATCGCCACCATCGGCGTGGCCTTCATGGGCGAGGGGATGACGCTCACCAAGGCCGCCGGGATCGCGCTGATCATCGTGGGTGTCGTCGTCCTCAATCTGGGCGGGGCACACTGATGCCGCGACGCCACGATCCGGAGCGCCGCCAGCGCATCATCGACGCCGCGATCCGGGTCGTCGGTCAGAAGGGCATCGCCGGCCTCAGCCACCGAACCGTCGCCGCCGAGGCGGACGTCCCGCTCGGCTCCACGACGTACCACTTCGCCACCCTGGACGACCTCATGGTCGCCGCCCTGCGCCAGGCCAACGAGGGCTTCGCCCGGGTCCTCGCCGCCCACCCCGCCCTGTCCGACCCCGAGGGCGACCTGCCGGCCGAACTCGCCCGCGTCCTGGGCGAATGGATCGGCGGCGACCGCACCGGCGTGGAGCTGGAGTACGAGCTGTACCTCGCCGCCCTGCGCCGCCCCGCCCTGCGTCCCGTGGCCGCAGAGTGGGCCGAGGGCGTGGGCGCCCTGCTCGCCGCCCGCACGGACCCGGTGACGGCCCGCGCCCTGGTCGCCGTCCTCGACGGCATCTGCCTCCAGGTCCTGCTCACCGACACGCCGTACGACGAGGAGTACGCGCGCGAGGTGCTGGCCCGGCTGCTGCCGGCGCCCGGCACCCGAGACGGGCGCGGTCCCGGCTCGCTTCCACCGGCGGCGGCCGGTTAGGTTGCCCTCATGACCGACACGACTGCTCCCCGCACCACCGGCGCCGTGGCCGCCGGCCTCGCCACGATCGCCGCCGACGGCACCGTCCTCGACACCTGGTTCCCGGCCCCCGAACTCGCCGCGGAGCCCGGTCCCTCCGGCACCGAGCGCCTCACCGCCGAACGGGCCGCCGAACTCCTGGGCGGCGGCGCCACCGCCGCGGTCGGTCCGGACGCCCGCCGCGGCGTCGAGGTGGTCGCGGTCCGCACGGTCATCTCCTCGCTGGACGACAAGCCCGTCGACACGCACGACGTCTACCTGCGCCTGCACCTGCTCTCCCACCGCCTGGTCAAGCCGCACGGCCTCAGCCTGGAGGGTCAGTTCGCCTTCCTCGCCAACGTGGCCTGGACCTCGCTCGGCCCGGTCGCCGTCGACGACATCGAGAAGGTGCGGCTCAACGCCCGTGCCGAGGGCCTGCACCTCCAGGTCACCTCGATCGACAAGTTCCCCCGCATGACGGACTACGTCGTCCCCAAGGGCGTCCGCATCGCCGACGCCGACCGGGTCCGCCTCGGCGCGCACCTCTCCGCGGGCACCACGGTCATGCACGAGGGCTTCGTCAACTTCAACGCCGGCACGCTGGGCACCTCGATGGTCGAGGGCCGTATCTCCGCGGGCGTCGTCGTCGGCGACGGCTCCGACATCGGCGGCGGCGCCTCCACCATGGGCACCCTCTCCGGCGGCGGCAACGTCCGCATCGTCATCGGCGAGCGCTGCCTGGTCGGCGCCGAGGCGGGCGTCGGCATCGCGCTGGGCGACGAGTGCGTGGTCGAGGCCGGTCTCTACGTCACCGCGGGCACCCGCGTCACCATGCCCGACGGCCAGGTCGTCAAGGCCCGCGAACTCTCGGGCGCCTCGAACATCCTCTTCCGCCGCAACTCGGTCACCGGCACGGTGGAGGCCCGCCCGAACAACGCGGTGTGGGGCGGGCTGAACGAGGTCCTGCACAGCCACAACTGACCACGCATGGCCGTGACCTGCGGCCCCCCGTCGTCCGAACCGGCCCCGGCACCGACGAGGTGCCGGGGCCGGTTTCTTGGCCGGGGCACGGTGCGCGACCGCACGAAGGGATGACTGCCCGTGACTTACCGGCGGTCCGGGTGGATGAAGGGAGGGGACGGACGCACAGTCCGATCGGACGCCGGTTCGCAGAGACGAGGACTTGGAATGACGCCTGGAACGACGAAGGGGCGCACGGCCCGCTTGCTGGCCGGGGCGGGGGCCGCGGCGCTGGTGTGCTGGGGACCGGTGGGTGCCGCGCACGCCGACGAGACGACGACCGGCTCGCACAACGGACCCCGCGTGGGGCTCCTCAACGTGCACGTCGGGCAGATCGACGACCCGGCGGAGGGCGTACTGGAGCACACCCTGCTGTTCGGCGACGGCTACGCCTGGAACTGAGCGGTGCCGGCGGTCAGTTCCTCGTAGGCCGCGAGCAAACCGGCCGTGGTCCGGCGGTCCGCGGGCCGCAGCGGGGCGCGGACCGGGCCCGCCGGCAGGCCCAGTGCGCCGAGGAGCGCCTTGGCGGTGACCGTGCCGGGCAGACCGGCCGCCGTCATGGACTCGACCAGCGGGACCGCCCGTCGCTGGAGCAGGGCGGCCCGCCCGGTGTCGCCCCGGTCGAAGGCGTCGAAGACGGCCGGGAACAGCTCCGGCACGACGTTCGCGACCGTGCTGACGCAGCCCGTCGCGCCGAGCGCGTACAGGGCGAGCACCTGCTCGTCGCAGCCCGCGTAGTACGCCAGATCCGTGCGGGACAGGACCTTCTGGGTGCCGAGGAGGTCGGACGAGCAGTCCTTGACGGCGACGATCCGCGGGTGCTCGGCGAGGCGGGCGACCGTGTCCGGCTCGATGCGGGTGCCGGTGCGGCCCGGGATGTCGTACAGCATCACCGGCAGACCGCTCGCGTCGGCGACCTCGCGGAAGTGCGCCTCCACGGCGTCCTGCGGCGGCCGGCTGTAGTACGGCGCGACCACCAGCAGGCCGTCCGCGCCCGCCTTCTCCGCGGCCGACGCCAGTTCCACGGTGTGCCGGGTGTCCGCGGTGCCGATCCCGGCGACGAGCGCCGCGCGGTCCCCGACGGCCTCCCGTACGGCCGTCACCAGTGCCGACTTCTCGGCGTCCGTGGTGGTCGGCGACTCACCCGTGGTGCCGGACAGGACCAGGCCGTCGCAGCCCCGCGAGACCAGGTGCCCGGCCAGCCGCGCGGCGCCGTCGGGGTCGAGCGCGCCGGACTCGGTGAGGGGCGTGACCATGGCACACAGGGTGCGGCCGAAGGGGGTGGCGGGGCGGGCGTCGTCGGTCGTCATGGCAGTAGTGTCGACGGCCGGACCGTGTAGCTCCACTTAAATCTGCTACGAGGTATCTGTAAGGGATGCTTAGTGCGGTGGGGGCCGGTGGTCGTGCGGGTAGCGCCGGGCGGGCCGGGGTACCCGGGGTGCTCCGGACCGAGAGGAGGCGGGAACACCGTGACCGGAACCATGCACACCAGGCCGGTGCGCGACGAACAGCACTCCGTGGGCGAACTCGTCGGGCAGGCCACCGAACAGCTCTCCCGGCTCGTACGCCAGGAAGTGGCCCTCGCCAAGATGGAACTGGCCGAGAAGGGCAAGCGGGCCGGGCGCGGCGGCGGCATGCTCGGAGCCGCGGGCGCGATCGCCTACGTGGGCCTGTTCGCGCTGGCCGGCACGGCCGTCGCCGCACTCTCGCTGGTACTGCCCGTCTGGGCCGCGGCGCTCATCGTGACGGGGGCGCTCTTCGCGATCGCCGGCGTCCTGGCCGTGACCGGTCGCGCCCAGCTCCGCCGTGCCGTGCCGCCCAAGCCCGAGGAGACCCTCGGCAGCGTCCGGGCCGACGTCGACCAGATCAGGGAAAGGGCACATCGATGACCGACGCGACGAGCCGGGACGGTACGAGGGGCGGCTCCACCGCGCAGCCGGTCGGCGGCGCCAAGGGCCCCGACGAGCTGCGGCGGCAGATCGAGCAGACCCGCGGCGAACTCGGCGACACCGTCGAGGAACTGGCCGGCAAGGCCGACGTGAAGGGCCGGGCCAAGGCCAGGGCCGCCGCCCTCAGGGACCGGGCCGGCGCCATGACCGGGCACCTGCGCGGCTCCGCCGGGCACGCCGGGAGCGACGGGAGCGCCGTACGGGCGGACCGCGCCGGAACGGCGTCCGGGCGGGCGCGGGGCGCGGTGCGCGCCGGGCTCGGGCACCCGCGCGCCGTGCTGGTCGCCGGGGCGGCGGCGGGCGTGGCCGTCGCGGCGAGCCTCGCGCGGCGCCACCGGCACGGGCCCTGCTGAGCGCTTGCGGGCCCGCGTACGTCGTGCCGGTACCGGAACGGACTTGACCTCAACCTTGGTCGAGGTCGGAGGGTGTGCATGCGCGGTGGGCGCTTCCACCGCGCATGCACCGCGCGTCCACCGCGCACCCCGACGACCACCGACCACGGAGGCCGGCATGACCCGCCGCACCGACGCCCACCCACGGCTCACCCGCCCCGACGTCCAGGCGCCCTTCTTCAGCACCTGGCGGGTGGGCAGCCCCGAACGGCAGCGGCGGACCGTCGAGGCCGTCGCCCGCGCCTGGGAGCGCCGCCCCTGGCCCGCGGAAGACCTGCGCGGCTATCACGTCTACACCGGGCACGACGGCAGCACGCTGCTGCACCACTCCCAGTGGGCGAGTGAGCCGGCCTACGAGGCCTTCAGGAAGACCCGGCGCCAGGAGCGCGTCGACGAGATCGACACCGCCGTGCCGGGCATCGAGCGGCTGGCGCTCCGCAGCTACCGGCGGTACCGCAGCACCACCCGCGAGGACGGGGCGCCGGCCGCGGTCCCGGGCTGCGTCGTCATCGTCGACGTCGAGTTCGACGGGCCGGACCCCGACCGGCAGCGCGCCTGGGTGGACGCCGTCTTCGAGGCCCTGGAGAGCGAGCCGGACCCGCACCCCGGGGGCATCTCCGCCCACTTCCACCTCAGCACCGACGGCACGCGCGTCCTCAACTACGCCGAGTGGGAGAGCGCCCAGGCCCACATCGACGCCCTCGCCGCGCCCGGCGACGGGGTGGGCTCGGCGACGCCGCAGTGGGAACGGGTGCAGAACTGGCCGGGTGTGACCGGCGGCGGTGTCAGCCGGTACGACCACGCACTCGGTCTCGTACCCCGCTGAACCGCCGGACCGCCGAACCCGCCCCCACCACCGCCCGGTTACGGACGGAACCGCAGCACCTGCGGGTCGTGGTCGCTGATCTGGTCGTGGAACTCGGCGTTGACGTGCACGCTGTCGTAGGACAGTCCGCCGCGGCGGACGGACGGGCTCACCAGGATCTGGTCCAGGACCTGGCTGTTGCCCTGGTAGACGTACGAGTAACGCTCGCTCTTCGGCAGCGACTTCACCGCCGACCACAGGGCGCCGCCGTCCTCCAGGAGGCGGGCGGTTTCGGAGAACTCGAAGTCGTTGATGTCGCCGAGGGCGACGACGTCCGCGTTCTTCTGGGCGGCCAGGATCTCCTTCACGAAGGCGTTCACCACCTTCGCCTGGGCGTGGCGCTGGGTCTCCGAGCCGCGCGACGGCGGCTGGTACTGCGCCGTCAGGCCCTGGTCGCCGCCCTTGGAGTTGAAGTGGTTGGCGATGACGAAGACCGTGCGGCCGCGGAAGACGAACTCGCCCGCCAGCGGCTTGCGGCTGTCCTTCCAGGCCGGGTTCGCCGGGTCGACCCGCCCGGGGGAGTGGGTCAGCGCCGCCTTGCCGCGCTCCTTGCGCACCCCGGTCGCCGTGGTGGCGTCGCCGCCCGCCCGGTCGGTGAAGGAGACCCGCTCGGGGTTGAACAGGAACGCCTGGCGGATGTTGCCGCCGGGCTGGCCGCCGTCCGCCTTGTCGACCGGGTCGATGCCCCGCCAGTCGTAGCGCGGGCCGCCGGCCGCGACGATCGCGTCGATCAGCCTGCCGACCGTCTCGTCGGCCGCGACGGTGCCGTCGTCCGTGGCACCGTTGTTGTCCTGGATCTCCTCCAGGGACACGATGTCGGGCGACTTGAGGTGGTGCACGATCGCCTCGGCGTGGGCGGCGAACGTGTCGTCCGACGGGTCGAGGTTCTCCACGTTGTACGTCGCCACCGCCAGCTCGCGTGCGCTCTGCGGGCGCGTCGACTCGCGCTTGGTGCCGCCGCTCTCCAGGGTGCCGATCTCGCTAGCGACCAGCGTGTAGCCGCCGTACTCGTTGTAGTCCAGCGGACCGGCGGTGGTGCCGGTCAGCGTGTCGCCCACGTCGGCCGCGGGGAAGTCGGCGGGCTTGCCCAGCGACTGGATCTGCAACCGGCCGGTGTTCTGGTCGTCGTAGGAGCCGTAGACCGTACCCCCGCGGCGGTTGTCGTTCTCCCGGGGCTTCACCGTGACCCACAGCTCGGTGTACGGGTCCGAGGCGCCGACCACGCGCGCGTCCACGACCCGGACGTTCATGCCCTCCAGGGACTCGTAGTAATCCAGGGCGTACCGCGAGGGCTCCAGCGGCAGGGCGTTGACCGACCCGTTCGCGCCCGCGTCGCCCTGGGGGGCGTACGCGCGCGGGACGGAGCGGGCGGAGACGGTCGTCGGGGCCGGGACCGCGTTGCCGCTCGACACGACGGTGACCGTCGGGCGCGTGATCTCGGTCACCGACTGGTTCCCCGAGGACGTGCCGCCGGGCACGTACTCCGAGACCGTGCCGGAGACGGTGACGGCGTCGCCGGCGGCGACCTCGGGGGCCTTGCTCGTGAAGACGAAGACCCCCTCGCTGGTGGCCGGGTCGGCGTCCGGATTCGGGTCCTGCATCCAGAAGCCCTTGGAGGAGCCGTAACCGCGGACGCCGGTGACGATTCCGGCCACGTCCGCGACCTGCCGGCCCGCGTACGGGGAGATCCTGGTGCTGCCCTGGATGTCGTGGATGCGCACGGCGTCCGCCGGGGCGGCGTCGGCGTGCGCGGGCGCGGTGAGGACGACGGTGGACGCCGCCGAGCAGACGGCGGCGACGGTGAGCGCGGCGAGGCGCGTGGAGGACTTGCTGGCCAACGGATCCCTCCGGGGACGTGACGTGGCGCGGGGACGGGGTGGGGCGCGGGAGAAGACGGGAGGACGCGTGGGACTTCCGGGGGCCCGAGTGAGCACCCTTCCCCCGGCCCGCCCCCGCTTTCTACGCGCGTCAATCTCCTGCCTGGTCACGCCGGTTGTCAAGGTTTCGGCCATGTACACCACCCGACGGGGAGATGAACCGGGCGGCATGGGTGGAAACCCGTCTAGGCTGAGCCGTTGAGCCGTACGCGGTCCATCACACGGTCCGGGTGCGAACCGGTGTGATCCGGTGCGGTCCGGACGCGGCCGTACGGCGGTCGAGAGGCGCGCGAGGAGAAACTTCCGATGTCAGACAGCTCCACCCTGCCGCCCGCACGGCTGCGCCCCGAAGCGGAGCTGGCCCGCGACGCGCTGTCCGCGCCGGTGCTCGCCCGGGCCGCGCGGCTGGCCCGCTGGGCCGGTCCCGACACCCGGGTCGACGCCGGGGGCGGACTCGTCGAGGAACAACTGCCCGCGGCGGCCGAACAGCTCGGGCTGAGCGGGGACGACGCCGCCGCGTACGCGAGCGAGGCCTGGCGGATCGCCGTGGACACCGGGCTCGTCGAGATCACCGACGAGGAGGCGGGCACCGTCGCCGCGGGCGAGGACCTCGCCCTGCTCACCGGCTCCCCCCAGGACGTGCTCGGCGTCTGGCTCACCGCCCTGGAGGCGGTCCTCGCCGACGCGAGCGTGCCCGACCTCGACGACCTGGTCGACGCCATGGCCGAGGGCGGCGAGATCGACCTGTCCTCCCTCGACTGGGACCCCGACGCCGAGTCCGAGTTCCTCGACGGTGTGCTCGGCAACCTCTATCTGCTCACGGTCGGCGAGGAGGGCCCCGGCGACGCCCCGGTGCCGCTGCCCGCACTGGCCGCCTCCGTGATCGTGCCCAGCGACATGGGGGAGCCCAGCAACGAGGTGCTCGAGCAGGTGTCGGACGCGATGATGCGCCTGGACGACCAGTTCCGGCTCCTGGAACCGGTCGGCCTCGTCGAGTACCAGCCGGTCGACGAGGCGCTCATGGCCGACGCCGACGAGGAGCCCGCCGCTCCCCTCGACGAGGCCGACGTCGCCCGCTACGGCATGGTGCGGCTCACCCCGCTCGGCCTGTACGGGCTGCGCGCCCGGCTCCTGGACGCCGGTTTCGACGCGCCGGCCGTCGGCGACCTCGCGGACAAGGGCGCCGACACGCTGCTCGACGGCACCGCGTCCTTCCCGCCGGCCGCCGCCCACGCCGAGACCGAGCTGTGGCTGGCCGGCCGCGGTCCGCTCGACGCCGCCCGCGAACTGCTCGCGGCGGCCCGCGGCTCCGACTCCGGGGCGCCGCTGCGCCGGCTCCGTTGCCAGCAGGCGCTCTCCCTCGTGGGCGCGGAGGCCGAGCCGGCGCTGCGGGAGGTCCTCGACGACGCCGAACTGGGCGGCCTTGCCCGGGTGTGGCTCACCGAGCACGGCGCGGGGGACGTGCCTGTTCCGCCGCAGGAGATGGTCTTCTGGCTGACCATCGACACCGTGGCCGCGCAACTCGCCGCCGAGGGCAACTCCGAGGAACTGCGCGCCCTGGTGGAGGGCCTCGCCCGGCAGCACAGCGGCTTCTTCGACACGGTCTGGCGGGTCGAGCACCCGGCCACGCCGGACGTCCTGGAGGCGATGGGGCGGCTGCACCCCGACAAGAAGATCGCCAAGGAGGCCCGCAAGGCAGCCTTCAAGGCCCGCTCCCAACAGGGCGGCTGACGGCGCAACGGGGCGGGGCCCGCCGGGCCCGCCGGGTCGGCCAGTGGGCGGGGTGCGGCGCCCGGCTGCGCGGTTCGTCCGGCGGCGGAGGGCTGAACGGCGGGTGGCCGGGGCGGGGCCCGCCCGGCGGCGGCAGGCCGCGCTCGCGAGTGGCGGACTCCCGAAGCCGGAAGCCGGAAGCCGGAAGCCGGAAGCCGGGCGCCGGAAGGCGGAAAGCGGAAAGCGAAGGCGGAAGGCGGAAGGCAGCGACCCGGTCAGGGCGCGGTGACCGGGGCGTGCGGCTGAGGGGGACGGGTGGTCCGGGGTTGCGGTTGAGGGTGCGTGGGGGGTTTGACGGCGGGGCCCGGGCGGCCCGGCAAGGTGGCAGGAGAGCCCGGAGCGGGTGGTTCGAGGCCGGGTTGGCGTAGCGGCTGACCTGGGGACGTGGTGTGGGTTCGGGGTGGGGGCGCGTGGTGGGTTTGACGGTGGGGAGCCGGGCGGGGCCGGGTCCGGGGAGCCGGGCGGCCGGGGCCGGGGGGCGCTGCGGGTGTGGGCGGGAGCCGTTTCCGCTCGTTCAGGCTGCGTTCAGGAGCCGGCGGGGCTTCCGTTCAGGGGCGCGCGGAAGCGTGGCGCCGCACCGAGGTGCGCCACCCTCCACGGCCCGCTCACCGTCACAGGAGACACCATGTCGCTCAGCCGCAGGGACTTCGCCGGCCGATCCGCGCTCACCGGAGCCGGGGTCGTGCTGGCGGGCAGCGTCGGCGCCCTCGCCACCGCGCCGAACGCCCTCGCGTCCACGGACACCGACAGCGTGGGGGAGGAACACGGGCACGATCACGGCGGCGTCGGTTACGGGCCGCTGGTCCCCGACCCGGACGGGATCCTCGCCCTGCCCGCCGGCTTCCGGTACGAGATCGTCACCCACTCCGGCCGGACCAGGCTGGAGTCAGGCGAGTACACCCCGTCCAACCACGACGGCACCGCCGCCTTCGAGGGCCCGCGCGGCGCCACCCTCCTCGTCAACAACCACGAACTCGGCGGCCACCGCGACGACTGGCCGCACCCCGTGCCGCTCACCGAGGGCCTCGTCTACGACCCCGCCGCCGCCGGCGGCTGCACCGTCGTCGAGGTCCGCCGCGGCGGCCACGTCGCCGAGTGGGTCGGCATCGCCGGCACCGCCACCAACTGCGCGGGCGGCAGCACCCCGTGGGGCACCTGGCTGACCTGCGAGGAGACCGAGGACAAGGCCGGCAGGAACGGCATGACCAAGGACCACGGCTACGTCTTCGAGGTCGACCCCGAGGACCGCCGCGCCAACCGCGACCCCAAGCCGGTCAAGGCGCTCGGCCGCTACGCCCACGAGGCCGTCGTCATCGACCCCAAGCGCGGCCACGCCTACCTCACCGAGGACGCCTCGGGCCCCAACGGCCTGCTCTACCGCTGGACCCCGCCGGAGCACTTCCGGCACGGCCGCGGCCGGCTGCGCACCCTCGCCGACGACGCCGGGGTCCTCCAGGCGTTCAAGTGCTTCGACTCCGGCGGCAAGTTCGTCGACGACCTCTCCCGCGCGACGAAGACCGGCACGGTCTACGGCGTCGACTGGGTCGACGTCCCCGACCGCGACGCGAGGACCACCTCCGTGCGCAAGCAGTTCGCCGCCGGTCAGGTCACCCGCGCGCGCAAGCTGGAGGGCATGTGGTGGGCCGACGGCGGCGCGTACGTCGTCTCCTCCTACGCCCGTGACGAGAGCCCCGGCCGCCCGCACGACGGCCAGGTCTGGTTCTACGACCCCAAGCGCCGCACCCTCACCCTGAAGGTCCTGCTCGGCGTCAACCCCGACCCGTCCGCCGACGGTGCCTTCGACGGCCCCGACAACATCACCGTCTCCCCCTACGGCGGCCTCGTCATCGCCGAGGACGGCGACGGCGTCCAGCACCTGTTCGGCGCCACCGACAGCGGCCGCACCTACCCCATCGCCCGCAACGAACTGAACCTGGGCACCGAGGACGACCCCGAATACAGCGAGTTCACCGGCGTCACCTTCTCGCCCGACGGCCGCACCCTCTACGCCAACATCCAGACGCCCGGCATCATGCTCGCCATCACGGGGCCGTGGAAGCGCCAGAAGCGCCGGTGATTAATTCGCTCGCCCGAGCGACGACCGCCCTTTTAGAGTGATGAGCGTCCAGGTGCGAAGGCAGGACCTACTTCCACTCAAAATGGGGCGGCCACGGGTTCGAGTCCCGTCACCGGTACAACGCGCCGGTGTAGCTCAGGGGTTAGAGCACCTTGTCGGTTCCGCCGACCTGAACTCTGGACACCCACAACTTCATGCACCTCCCGGTGCGCGGGCCGCGGCTACTTCTTCTGCAAAAAGAATCCCATGCCGCCGCCCACTTGATCTCGGGAGGCCCAGCAGTCGAAGGGTGCCCGGTGCGCAGGCAGCGGATACTTCCTTTGATCGGACGGTTACGGGTTCGAATCCCGTCATCGACTTCGGGTCGGTGTAGCTCAATTCGGCAGAGCATCCGCACGTTCCGTCGCCGATTCCGACCTCGGGCACCCTTCCGCTGCCGTGTCTCCCTCCGGAAACGTTCGAGATTTCGAGCTTTCGAGAATTCGGGGGAATTCACCATGACGCGCTTCAACACCAAGACCGCGAAGGCGCAGCCCACCTCGCGCGTGACCTCGACGGGCCGCGTGCTGCGCACCTACGAGGGCGGCCGGGGCACCGAGCGAGACCCGCGCTCCGAGCTGTTCCTGCTCGCGGTCGCCAACTTCGTCTCCCAGCAGACCTACTACGAGACCGGCGCCGCCCGCGACGACCGCTTCGCCACGCTGGTGCGCGAACTCGCCGTCACCGACCCGTCCTGGACCGCCGGCCTGCTCGGCTGGCTGCGGGGCGAGGGCAACCTGCGCACCGCCTCGATCGTGGGCGCCGCCGAGTACGTCAAGGCACGCCTCGACTCCGGCGTCACCGACGGACCGTCCAACCGGCAGGTGATCGCCTCCGTCCTGCGGCGCCCCGACGAGCCCGGTGAACTGCTCGCCTACTGGACCGCGACCCACGGCCGTGCCGTGCCCAAGCCGGTCAAGCGGGGGATCGCCGACGCCGTACGGCGGCTCTACCACGGCAAGTCGCTGCTGAAGTACGACACCGCGTCCAAGGGCTACCGCTTCGGCGACGTCCTCAACCTGGTGCACGCGGCGCCCGACCCCGACAAGCCGTGGCAGGGCGAGCTGTTCCAGTACGCCCTCGACCGCCGGCACAACCCCGGCACCGCGGTGCCGCCCGCCTCGGACCGCGTCCTGACCGCGCACCGCGAGCTGATGGCGCTGCCCGTCCGGGACCGGCGAGCGGTGGTCACGGCGCCCGACGGTGCCGAGCGGCTCGCGGGGGCGGGCATCACGTGGGAGATGCTGGCCGGGTGGCTCCAGGGCCCCATGGACAAGGCCGCCTGGGAAGCGGTGATCCCGTCCATGGGGACGATGGCGCTGGTCCGCAACCTGCGGAACTTCGACGAGGCCGGTGTCTCGGACGAGGTCGCGGCCCGGGTCGCGGCGCGGATCGGCGACCCGGCCGAGGTGGCGCGCTCGCGGCAGTTCCCCTTCCGCTACCTCGCCGCCTACCGGCACGCCCCGTCGCTGCGCTGGTCGTACCCGCTGGAGCAGGCACTCGGCCACTCGCTGGCCAACGTGCCCGCGCTGGGCGGCCGGACGCTGGTCCTCGTGGACCGGTCCGGCTCGATGTTCTACTCGCGGATGTCGGACCGCTCCGAGCTGACCCGGGCCGACGCGGCGGCCGTCTTCGGCACGGCGGTGGCCCTGCGGGCGGCCGACGCGGACCTGGTCGAGTTCGGCACGTCCAGCAAGCCCGTGACGTACCGCAAGGGCGAGTCGGTGCTGAAGATCCTGGAGCGCTTCGGCGACCTCGGCGGCACCGACACCACCGAGGCGGTACGGCGCCACTACCGGCGGCACGACCGGGTGCTGATCGTCACCGACGAGCAGTACGCGCACAGTCGGCACGGCGACCCGACCGAGCAGGTCCCGGCGCACGTGCCGGTCTACACCTGGAACCTCGCCGGGTACCGGGCGGGCCACGGTCCGTCGGGCCGGGCGAACCGGCACACCTTCGGCGGGCTCTCCGACGCCGCGTTCCGGATGGTTCCGCTGCTGGAGGCGGGCCGGGACGCCGACTGGCCGTGGGAGCGGCGCGCCGAGCACGCGCGGTAGGGTGCCAGCAGGTTGCCCGGTTGTGCAGGGAGGGGCTGTGGCGCAGGTCAGGCCCATGCGGGCGGACGCTCGTCGGAACCGTGAGCGGCTGCTGGGGGTGGCGGCGGAGGCGTTCGCCGAGCACGGTGAGGGCGCCTCCCTGGACGACATCGCCCGTCGCGCCGGGGTGGGGACCGGCACCCTGTACCGGCACTTCCCGACGCGGCAGGCGCTGCTGGAGGCCGCCTACCTGGAGCGCCTGGAGGCGATCGCGGCCCGCGCCGACGTGATCGCCGCCGCGCGGGCGCCGGGCGCGGCGCTGGTGGCGTGGCTCGACGAACTGGCCGTCGGGATGCTCCAGGTGCGCGGGCTGAAGGCGCTGCTCGGTACGGCCGTCACCGGCGGCGGGCCCGCGTGCGGCGACTGTGTGCGCGGTGCGGCGACCCGGCTGGTGCGGGCCGCTCAGGAGGCCGGCACGCTGCGGCCGGACGTCGAGCCGGTCGAGGTCCTGCGGCTGCTGCACGGGGTGGTGACGGCGGCCGAGGCGGCGGACGAGGTGGACGGGTCGGCCGTGCGGCGGTACCTGTCGCTGCTCATGGAGGGCCTGGGGCGGGTCTAGGTCATGGTCTGGGGGGCGTCCGGGGCCGGACGCCCCCTCGGTCGTCTACAGCGCCTGGGCCGCCGGCTTCACCATGCCGCGGACCGTGCGGGACTTGACGAAGTCGCCCACGGCGGTCATCTCCCACTCGCCGGAGTACTGGCGGATCAGCTTCGCCATCATCACGCCGGTCTGCGGCTCGGCGCTGGTGAGGTCGAAGCGGACCAGCTCCTCGCCCGTGGCGGCGTCGAGGAGGCGGCAGTAGGCCTTGGCGACCTCGGTGAACTTCTGGCCCGAGAACGAGTTCACCGTGAAGACCAGGCCGGAGACCTCCTGCGGGAGCCGGCCGAGGTCGACCACGATCACCTCGTCGTCACCGCCGCCCTCACCGGTCAGGTTGTCGCCGGAGTGCTTGATCGCGCCGTTCAGGATCGAGAGCTTGCCGAAGTAGCAGCTGTCGATGTGGTTGCGCTGCGGGCCGTAGGCGATGACGGACGCGTCCAGGTCGATGTCCTTGCCGCGGAACGCGGGCTCCCAGCCGAGGCCCATCTTGACCTGGGAGAGCATCGGCCGGCCGCCCTTGACGAGGGACACCGTCTGGTTCTTCTGGAGGCTGACCCGGCCCTTGTCGAGGTTGATCTTGCCGCTGCCCGGGGCGGGGGCCGGCGGCGCGGCGGGGGGCGCGGGCGGCGCGGCGGGCATCGTGGGAGCAGCGGCGGGCGGGGGCGGGGGCGTGGCCGCGCGGGACCGCTGCGGGGCCGCCGGCTGGGCCGGGGGAGCGGCGGGCGCGGGCTCCTCCACCGTGACGCCGAAGTCGGTGGCGATGCCGGCCAGGCCGTTGGCGTAGCCCTGGCCGACCGCGCGGGCCTTCCAGGCGCCGTTGCGCCGGTAGACCTCGACGATCACCAGGGCGGTCTCGGTGCCGAGCTGCGGGGGCGTGAAGGTGGCGAGGACGGAGCCGTCGTCCGCGTTGCGGACGGTGGCGGTCGGCTCGATGCCCTGGAACGTCTGGCCGGCGGCGTCCGGGCTGGCGGTGACGACGATCTTCTCGATGCCCGGCGGTACGGCGGCGGTGTCGACCGTGATCGCGTCCGGGGCGGTGCCGCCGCCGGAGCGGTAGGTCACGCCCTGGCCGGTGGGCTGGTTGTAGAAGATGAAGTCGTCGTCGGAGCGCACCTTGCCGTCGGCGGTGAGCAGCAGGCCCGATACGTCGAGCCGCACGGGCGCGGCGACGTCCACCGTCACGCGGGCGGCGGAGAGGGGGATGTTCGAGCCGGGGGTCATAGCTGTCATGCCGGGTGAACGAGCGAGGGCGTTTTACCGTTCCCTTACCCGGGGGCCAATCGGGTAGGGGGCGGCTGGGGGCGGCGTCCTCAAGGTTTTCGCCCCCGCCGCCCCTTCCCTTCCCGTCCCCGGGAGCCGCGCCCCCGGACCACCGCTTCGGCCCCGGACGGCCTCGTCCTCAAGCGCCGGACGGGCCCGTTCGCTACGGCACGACCACGATCTTGCGGCCCACGCCCGCCGCGAACTGCTCCAGGGCCTGCGGGTAGCGGGCCAGTTCGATCCGGTCGCTGATGAAGACGTCCGGGTCCAGGACGCCGTTCGCGAACAGCTCCGCCGCGCGCTCGTAGCTGTGCAGGACCGCCATCGAGCCGGTGATGGTGATCTCCTGGTTGTAGATGCGGTACGGGTCGATCTGGACGCGCGTGGCGTAGTCGGCGACGCCGAACTGGAGGAACGTCCCGGCCTTGGCGACCCGGTCCAGGCCGTCCTGGATCGCCGCCGCGTTGCCCGTGGCGTCGATGACCAGGTCCCAGCCCTGGGGCCGGTCCAGTTCGTCCGGGGTCGCCGCCGACGCCGAGACGCCGAGGCCGCGCGCCGTCTCCAGGCGGGCCGGGTTGACGTCCACCATGTCGACGCTGGCGGCGCCGGTGCGCTTGGCCAGCTCCAGCATCATCAGGCCCATCGTGCCGGAGCCGTAGATCAGCACGTGGGCGCCGAGGCGGGACTGGAGGACGTCGTAGCCGCGGACGGCGCAGGAGAGCGGCTCGATCAGGGCCGCGTCCTGGGTGCGGACGTGCTCGGGGAGCTTCACGCAGTTCGCGACCGGCGCCACCGCGTACTGGGCCGCGCCGCCCGCCGTCGTGACGCCGATGGCCGCCCAGCGCTCGCAGAGGTTGTTGTGGCCCGTGCGGCAGTAGCGGCACTCGTAGCAGTACAGGGAGGGGTCGACCGCGACCTGGTCGCCGACGGCCACCTCGGTGACCTGGGCGCCGACGCCGACCACCTCGCCGGCGAACTCGTGGCCCGGCACGATCGGCAGCTTGGGCGCGAACTCGCCCTGGAGGATGTGCAGGTCGGTGCCGCACAGGCCGCAGGCGGCGACCTCCACGACGACCTCGCGCGGGCCCGGGGTCGGGTCGGGGACCTCGGTGACGACGGCGCGGCCCACGGACTCGATGACGGCGGCCTTCATTTCACGGCTCCCAACGACAGGCCCTGGACCAGTTTGTCCTGGGCGGCGAACCCCGCGGCGAGCACCGGCAGGGAGATGACGAGCGACGCGGCGCACACCTTGGCCAGGAACAGGCCCTGGCTGGTGATGAAGCCGGTCAGGAAGACGGGGGCGGTCTCGGCGACCACGCCCGTCAGCACCCGGGCGAAGAGCAGTTCGTTCCAACTGAAGATGAAGCAGATGAGCGACGTGGCGGCGATGCCCGGGAGGGCGATGGGGGCCACGACCCGGACCAGGACGGTGGGGAGTTTCGCGCCGTCCACGCGGGCCGCCTCGATGATGGCGACCGGGACCTCGGCGAGGAAGGACTGCATCATCCAGACGGCGATCGGCAGGTTCATCGACGTGTAGAGGATGACCAGCAGCCAGATGTTGTCCAGCATGTCGGTGTTCTTGGCGAACAGGTAGATCGGCAGCAGGCCCGCCACCACCGGCAGCATCTTGGTGGACAGGAAGAAGAACAGGACGTCCGTCCACTTCTTCACCGGGCGGATGGACAGGGCGTAGGCGGCGGGCAGGGCCAGGACCAGGACGAAGAGGGTCGAGGCGATCGACGCCACCGCCGAGTTGGCGAGGGCGGGCCAGGGGCTGGCGCCGCCGCCCGCGCCGAAGAACTCGCGGTAGCCGTCCAGCGTCAGCGAGGCCGCGAAGGACGGCGGGTTGGTGGCGGCGTCCGACTCCGAGTGGAAGGAGGTCAGCGCCATCCAGGCGATGGGCAGGAAGAAGACGATGCCGGCCAGCCAGGCCACCAGGCCGAGGCCGGCGCCGGACCTGCGGCGGGTGCGGGCGGGCTTGGTGTCGGTGACGACGGGGCGTACGGCGGTGGCGGTCATGCGCGGCCGACCTCCTCGCGGAACAGGGACGACACCACGCGCAGCGCGAAGGTGGCGATGACGATCGAGCCGATGACGACCAGGACGCCCGCGGCCGAGGCGAGGCCGTTCTCGTGGGCCTGGTAGAAGCTCTGGTAGACGGTGTAGGGCAGGTTGGCGGTGCCCAGGCCGCCGGACGTGAGCGTGAAGACCGCGTCGAAGTTCTGGACGATGTAGATCGAGCCGAGCAGGGCGCCGAGTTCCAGGTAGCGGCGCAGGTGGGGCAGGGTGAGGTGGACGAAGATCTGCCAGTCGCCCGCGCCGTCCACCCGGGCGGCCTCGATCTGCTGCTGGTCCCGGCTCTGCAGGCCCGCCAGCAGGATGAGCATCATGAACGGGGTCCACTGCCACACCAGGGCGGCCTCGACCGCGAGCAGCGGGGTGTTGGAGATCCAGTCCGGCTGCGGTCCCCCGACGTAGTGCAACAGGCCGTTGAGCAGGCCGTATTCGGGGTTGTAGAGGACGTGCTTCCACAGCAGGGCGGCGGCCACCGGGACCACCAGGAACGGGGCGATCAGGAGGGTGCGGACCACGCCGCGGCCCTTGAACCTCCGGTCGAGGAGCAGGGCGAGGGCCAGTCCGAGGACCAGGCTGGCCAGGACGACCGCGACGGTCAGCAGGATCGTCGTCCACACCGACTTGCGCAGGGCCGCGTCGCCGAGGACGTCGCCGTAGTTGGCGAAGCCGGCGAAGCTGCGGGCGTCGGGGTAGAGGGCGTTCCAGTCGAAGAAGGAGATCACCAGGGTCGCCACGAAGGGCAGTTGGGTGACCACGATCATGAAGATCAGGGCGGGCAGGAGCGGGGCGCGGGTGGCCCAGGCGCGCAGCCGGCCGGACGGCGGGCGGACGGCGGGGCGGGTGTGGTCGGTGGCGGCCGAGGGGGCCGTGGTCGTGGCGGTCATCGTCCCTCGTACTCCTCGGAGATCTGCTCGGCGAGCTGCTGGGACTTCTTCAGGGCCTCCTCGACGGACTGGCGTCCGGCGATGGCCGCGCTGATCTCCTGCGAGACCTTGGTGCCGAGGTCGGTGAACTCGGGGATGCCGACGAACTGGATGCCGGGCGCGGGCCGCGGCTGCACGCCCGGGTCCTTGGGCTTCGCGCCCTCGATGGCCTTCCTGGTCATCTCCTGGAAGGCGGCGGCCTCCTTGACGTAGTCCGGGTTCTCGTACGTCGAGGCGCGCTTGCCGGCCGGGACGTTGGACCAGCCGATCCGGTCGCCGACCAGTTGCTCGTACTCCTTGCCCGACGCCCAGGAGACGAACTGCCACGCCTTGTCGGAGTTGCGGGAGGCCTTCTGGATGCCCCAGGCCCAGGTGTAGAGCCAGCCCGAGGAGTCCGTCTTCTCCACGGGGGCGGGCGCGTAGCCGACCTTGCCCTTGACCGGGGAGCCGGCGGCGTCCAGGGAACCGGCCGCGGAGGTGGCGTCGTACCACATGGCGACCTTGCCCTGGGTCATGTTGTTCAGGCACTCGGCGAAGCCGGACTGGGCGGCGCCGGACTCGCCGTGCTCGCGCACGAGGTCGACGTAGAACTTGGTGGCCTTCTCCCACTCGGGGGAGTCGAGCCGGGCCTGCCAGTCCTGGTCGAACCAGGTGCCGCCGAAGGTGTTCACGACCGTCGTCAGCGGAGCCATCAGCTCGCCCCAGCCGGGCAGTCCGCGCAGGCAGATGCCCTTCATGCCGGGCTCGGCCCCGTCGAGCTTCTCGGCGAAGCCGGCCACCTGGGACCAGGTGGGGTGCTCGGGCATGGTCAGGCCGGCCTTGGCGAACAGGTCCTTGCGGTACATCAGGAAGGACGACTCGCCGTAGAAGGGCTGCCCGTAGAGCTTGCCGTCGTCGCCGGTCAGGGACTCGCGCATGGGGCCGAGGACGTCGTCCTCGTCGTACCCCGGGTCCTCGGCGACGTAGGAGTCCATCTCGTGCAGCCAGTCGTTGCGGGCGTAGATCGGTATCTCGTAGTTGGAGAGGGTCGCCACGTCGTACTGGCCGGCCTGGTTGGCGAAGTCCTGGCTGATCTTGTCGCGGACGTCGTTCTCGGGCAGGACGGTGAAGTTCACCTTGATGCCGGTGTCCTTGGTGAAGTGGGCCGCGGTGAGCTTCTGCAACTCGACCATCTGCGGGTTGTTCACCATGAGGACGTTGATGGCGTTGCCGCCGGATCCGGCGCCGCCCGCCCCGACCCAGCAGCCGGAGAGCAGCGGGGCGAGCAGCGTCCCTGCGGCGGCCATGGCGAGCGTGGCTCGCGGCCTCCGTCGGCTCTGGGTTCGCATGGATCGCTCCTGAACGTATGGGGAGGTATGGGGAGGTATGGGGATGTGTGGGGAGGTGTGAGGAGTTAACGGGTGGTGACAGGTGTGGGTGTGCTGTGCGGGGACCGGTGGGGGTTTGGGCTCAGACGCGGATGACCTGGGGCCCGAGCAGGGAGTAGCGGTGGGCCTCGGCCGAGGGCAGCAGCGTGCTGGTGACGACGGCCTCCAGGGCGCCGACCTCCGCGAACCGGCAGAAGCTGACCGCCCCGAACTTGGTGTGCGCGCCGACGAACACCGTGCGGCGGGCGGCCCGTACGGCCTGCGCCTTGACCTCGCTGACCGCCGGGTCGGGGGTGGTGAGACCGTGCTCTCGGGAGATGCCGTTGGCGCCGATGTAGGCCAGGTCGACGACGAAACCGGCCAGCATCTTCGTCGTCCAGTGGTCGACGGTGGCCAGGGTGCCCGAGCGGACCCGGCCGCCGAGCAGCAGGACGGAGGTGTCGCCCGCCTCGGCCAGCGCGCCGGCCACCGGCAGGGAGGCGGTGACCACGGTCAGCGGCCGGTCGCGGGGCAGGGCCTCGGCGATGAGCTGGGGGGTGAAGCCCTCGTCGATGAAGACCGTCTCCGCGTCGCCGAGCAGTTCGGCGGCGGCGGACGCGATCCGGCGTTTCTCGGGCACGTGACTGGTGGCGCGGACGGCGAGCGTGGTCTCGAACCCGGCGCTCTCCACCGGGTAGGCGCCGCCGTGGGTGCGGCGGACCAGGCCGTGGTCCTCCAGGGTGCGCAGGTCCCGTCGTACGGTCTCCTTGGCGACGCCCAGTTCGGCGGCGAGCGCGGTGACGTCGACCGAGCCGGTGGCGCGGGCGACCCGCACGATCTCGTGCCGGCGTTCTTCCGCCGTCCTCGTGCCCATGCCGAACACCTGCCTCACCGCCTCGTCGCCGTGTGGTTGCCCGTTCGGGCCCGTGCGGCCCTTGGGGGAAGTTCTACAGGCGTCATGCGGCGCTGACCAGGTCTGTTGCGGACCCGATACTGCCCGGGTGTGCCCGTTTGCGGTGCCGGGTGCCCGTCTCGGACCTGGGGCGCAGCGCGGAGCGGGGTGAGAACGGGCAGTGCGGATGCCCGCATGCGGAGGCGGACGGGCCCGCTCGGTGCCCGTCCGCCTCTGCCGGGGTCGTCTTCCGGTCAGTACGGCCAGATCGGGGGGTCGGTCACGAAGGGGCCGCCCAGGCACGCGTGCGCGGGGTTGTCCGGGTCGAGGTCGCCCTGCTCGGCGAGAAGCTTCTCGGCGTACGGCTCGGAGTCGTCCTGCGGTTCGTAACCGAGCGCCTGCGCGGAGGTCAGGTCCCACCACAGGCGGGTGTTGGCGGAGGAGCCGTGGACGACGGTGTGGCCCACGTTCTCGGCGGTCAGGGCCGCGTGGAAGAGGCGGGCGCCGTCGGCGGGGCTCATCCACACCGAGAGCATGCGCACGCTGGTCGGCTCCGGGAAGCAGGAGCCGATGCGCACGGAGACGGTCTCGATGCCGTGCTTGTCCCAGTAGAGCTGGGCCAGGTCCTCGCCGAAGCACTTGGACAGGCCGTAGAAGGTGTCCGGGCGGCGCGGCGTGTCGGTGGGGATGAGGGGGTCGTCGCCCTGCGGGCGCGGGGTGTAGCCGACGGCGTGGTTGGAGGAGGCGAAGACGATGCGGCCGACGCCCTCCTCGCGGGCGGCCTCGTACAGGTTGTAGGTGCCCTCGATGTTGGCCGCGAGGATCTTCTCGAAGGGGGCTTCCAGGGAGATGCCCGCGAGGTGGATGATCGCGTCGACGCCCCGGACCGCCTCGCGCAGCGCGTCCCGGTCGGCGAGGTCGGCGACGATCGCGTCCGGCTCGCCCTCGACCGGGCGCAGGTCGAGCAGGCGCAGTTCGTGACCGTGGTGGGGGAGCAGTTCCCGCATCAGGGTGCCGAGACCGCCGGCGGCGCCGGTGAGCAGGACGGTGCGGGAAGCGGGCATCCTCGGGACTCCTAGGTCGGTCTGCTGCGGCGCGGGCGGGCGCAAGGGCCGACGTGTGCCCGTGTGTGCCCGGCGTTCATATGCGTGGACACGCTAAGGAACGGGTGGTCACGCGTCAAGAGGGCGCCTGCTTGACGGTCTTCGGAGAGCGGCTTAGCGTGGTCGCGTTCAGAAATATAGACGAAGGTCATGAGTGTGACGATGCTCGTGACTCGGCCACGCACCTGGAATGGGGAGCGCCCGTGACCTCAGCCCCTCTCGCCGCCCGGCTCACCGTGCCCAGCGGCCCGTTGTTCTTCCCCGTCACGGCGTACGCCCCCGACGGCGGACTCGGTCTCGACGCCTTCCGCACCCACGTGCGCCGCGGGATCGAGGCCGGGGCCGCCGCCGTGTTCGCCTGCTGCGGCACCGGCGAGTTCCACGCCCTGACGCCCGAGGAGTTCGCGGCCACGGTCCGCGCCGCCGTCGAGGAGAGCGCGGGCCGGGTCCCCGTCCTCGCGGGCGCGGGCTACGGCACCGCCCTCGCGGTGCGCTACGCCCGCCTCGCCGAGGAGGCCGGGGCGGACGGACTGCTCGCCATGCCGCCCTACCTGGTCCACGCCGGGCAGGAGGGGCTGGTGCGGCACTACCGCGAGGTGGCCGCCGCGACCGGGCTGCCCGTGATCGTCTACCAGCGCGACAACGCCGTGTTCACCCCCCGGAGCGTGGTCGAACTGGCCCGCACGGACGGCGTCGTCGGCCTCAAGGACGGGCTCGGCGACCTCGACCTGATGCAGCGCATCGTCAGCGCGGTGCGCACGGAGCTGCCCGGCGAGGAGTTCCTGTACTTCAACGGACTCCCGACCGCCGAACAGACCCAGCTCTCCTACCGCGCGCTGGGTGTCCCCCTCTACTCCTCCGCGGTGTTCTGCTTCGCCCCCGAGATCGCCGTCGCCTTCCACCGGGCCCTGCGCGAGGGCGACGACACCACCGTGCACCGCCTGCTGGACGGCTTCTACCGGCCGTTCGTCGAACTGCGCGCCCAGGGCCGCGGATACGCCGTCGCCCTGGTCAAGGCGGGCGTACGGCTGCGCGGCCTGGACGTGGGGGAGGTGCGCACCCCGTTGCAGGAGCCGGCCGAGGAGCACGTGAAGCAGCTCGCGCGGATCATCGAGCGCGGCCAGGACCTGCTCGCGGAAGGAGCCGGCCGGTGAGGGCGTCGGCGTTCGTCTACCCCTGGGACGTCAACGGCGACCCGCAGGCCCCCGCGCGGATCGCGGACCTCGGCGTGGCGCAGGCGACCCTCGCCGCCGCCTACCACTCCACCCGCGCCCTCACCCCGCGCCACCCGCGCCACCGCGTCGTCACCGCCGAGTACGCCGCCGTCCTCTACCCGCCGGACCCCGCCCGCTGGGAGGGCCGCGCGCCGCGCCCCCACGCCTCCGGCGACTGGGCGCCCGGCGACGCGTACGGCGAGGCCGCCGCCGCCCTCGCGGACGCGGGCCTGGAGGTGCACACCTGGGTCGTCCTCGCCCACAACTCCCGCCTGGGCGCCGAGCACCCGGACACCTCCGTCGTCAACGCCTACGGCGACCGCTACCCCTGGGCCCCCTGCATCGCGCAGCCCGCCACGCGCGCGTACCTGACCGGCCTGGCCGCCGAGGCGGCGGTACGACCGGGGGCGCGCGGCACGGAGCTGGAGTCCCTCGGCTGGTACGGCCTCGCCCACCTGCACGCCCACGACAAGACCGGCGGGGTGCCCCTCGGGGACGCCGGGCAGTACCTGATGTCGCTGTGCTTCTGCCCGGACTGCCGGGCGGGATACGGCACCCAGGGCCTCGACGCCGACGAACTGGCCGCCGCCGTACGCACCGCGCTGGAGCCGGTGTGGCGGGGCGCGGCCCCCTCGGACGGGGGCTGGGCGGGCGTCGGGAAGCTCCTCGGCGGGGCGAGGGCGAACGCCACCCGCGCGTGGCGGGACGACCGGGCCCGCACCCTCCAGGAGGCGGCGGTCGCCGCGGTCCGCGCCGCGGCCCCCGACGGGTTCCAGGTCCTGCTGCACGCCGACCCGGTCTCCCACCACTGCGGCGCCAACGCCGGCGTCGACCCCGCGCACATCCTCTCCGTCGCGGACGGCGTCGTCGTGCCCTGCACGGGCGGCGCGGGCCTGCTGATGCCCTTCGCCGAGCAGGGCCGGGCCGGGACCGTCCTCGCCGCCAACCTCACCGTGGTCTCCGGCATGGGCGGCAGCCCCGGCACCCTCGCGGCCGACGCGGCCCGCGCGCGGGAGCTGGGGGCGACGGAACTGCGGCTGTATCACACGGGGTTGGCGTCGGACGGGGATCTGGAGGCGGTGCGGGCGGGGCTCGCGGCCCTCGCGTAGGGTGCGGGCATGTCCACGGAACTCGCCCAGGTACGCCTCCTCGTGACGGACTTCCCCGGCTGCTACCGCTACTACCGGGACGTCCTGGGACTGAAGCCGCAGTTCGAGGCGGAGGACGGTCCCTACGCCAAGTTCACCCCCGACGGCGGCACCGCGGGGATCGCGTTGCAGGACCGCGCACAGATGGCCCAGGTCCTGGGCGGACTCGCCGACGAACCCGCCGGCCACCGGTCCCTCGTCGTCCTGCGCGTCGACGACGTGGACCGTTACTGCGAACAGATCACCGCGCGGGGGACCGAGCTCGTCCACGGCCCGGCCCCCATGACGGACCGCATGCGCGTCGCCCACCTGCGGGACCCCGAGGGGAACCTCGTCGAACTCCAGGAGTGGCTGGCCCTACGCGGGTGACGGCGTCCGCCGTCCGCCCGGCCGCCGCGCGGACGCCAGCGCCAGCGCCGTCGCCAGGAGGACCGCGCCCACGGCCGGGAGCAGCAGCCACAGGTCGGCCGTCTCCACCAGGGCCGCGCCCGCGGCCAGGCCGAGGACGTTCGGCGCGAAGACCAGGGTGCCGGCCGTCGCCGAGACCCGGCCGAGCAGCGGCCCGGGCGTCTCGCGCTGCACGGACGTCAGGGCGGCGATCAGGACCGTCGGCAGGCCCAGGCCGACCGCCACGCTCGACGCCCAGACCACCGTGTCGGACGGGACCGCGCGCACCGCCACCGCCACCGCGAACAGCGCGATCCCGGCCGCCCCGAACCGCCGCGCGCCCAGACGGCGCAGGGCGGGCCCGGACAGGACCCCGACCGCCACCGAACCGGCCCCCTGGACGGCGTACAGCACACCGGCGTAGGCGGGGGAGCGGCCCAGGGCGTCCACGACGGCGTACAGCGTGGCGCCGCCGACGCCCGCGCACAGCATGGTCACCCCGCCCGCGAGGACCAGCGGGCGCAGCCCCGGGTGCCCCCACAGGTACCGGGCGCCCTCGGCCGTCTGCCGCCGCCAGTTCGCCGCGGGCCGCTGTGGCGGCGCCTCCCGCACGCGCAGGGCCGCGTACAGGCCCGCGGCCAGCACGAACGTCACCGCGTCCAGCGCCGCCACGCTCGCGCCGCCGTACGCCGCGCAGAGTCCCGCACCGGCGAGCGGCGCCACGAGCTTCATGCCCTCGTTGGCGGTCGTGCGCAGCCCGTTGAAGTCGCCGAGCAGGCCCGGGTCGACGGCGGCGGCCACGAGTGCCGACTCGGCCGCGTCCTGGACCACGCCCGCGACGCCGTACAGGAACAGCACCGCGAACAGCAGCCACAGGGCGCCCGGCGAGTCGACCGCGAAGAGGGTGAGCAGGAGGCCGGCCGGCAGCAGGTTCGCGGCGATCAGCAGGGGCTTGCGCCGGACCCGGTCCGCGACCGTGCCGAGCGCGGGTCCGGCCAGCGTCGGCGCCCAGAGCGCGAGCAGGCACAGGGCCGCCAGGCCGTCCGAGCCGGTGAGGTCCTTCACCCACACGCCCGCCGCCAGGCCCAGCGCCGAGCTGCCGAAACCGGACACCACCACCCCGGTGAGATACAGGCCGGCGTTGCGGTCGCGCAGGACGCGGGCCAGGGGCCAGGGGGTCCGCTGCGTCGCACCGGTGTCCGGCGTTCTTGTCGTCATGCCAGGTCATCGTGGGACTGAGGCACCCCGGCCCGCATCGGGCAGATGCCCTACGCGCGGGCCCGGGCACCGATGAGTTTCGCGGCCGGGACCGGTCAGCCTCCCGACAGGACGGCCATGGCCACGTGCCCGAGGAGCGACCGATGACCCACGAAACCACCACCCTCGACCTGGGGCCGCAGACCCAGGTCCTCGCCCGCCTCGCCGACGGGGTGCGCGACGAGCGGCTCGCCGACCCGACGCCGTGCCCCGGCCTCGCGGTGCGCAACCTGCTCGGCCACCTGACCGGCCTCGCGGTCGCCTTCCGCGACGCCGCGCGCAAGGACCTGGGGCCCACCACGGACACCAGCCCGGAGGCGTCCGTGCCGGACATCGGGCCGGGCTGGCGCGAGGAACTCGCCGCCGCGCTCGGGGAACTCGCCCGGGCGTGGCGCGAGCCCGGCGCCTGGACCGGCGAGACCCGGGCCGGCGGCATCGACCTGCCCGGCGCGGTCGCGGGCGCCGTCGTCGCCGACGAACTGGTCGTCCACGGCTGGGACCTGGCCCGCGCGACCGGCCAGGAGTACGCGCCCGACCCGGCCGCGCTGCAGACGGCGTACGAGCTGCTCGCGGGGGCCGCCGAGGAGTCCGGCGGGGAGCGGGGCATGTTCGGACCGGTCGTCGCCGTGCCGGCCGACGCGCCGCTGCTGGAGCGTGCGGTCGGGCTGAGCGGGCGCGACCCGGGCTGGAGCCGCCCCGCGTAGCCGAGGCCGGCACCCGCCCGAACTTCCTTTGTCAGAAGCATTGACGCCGCCGCGCGCCCCTCTTACCTTCAACGCGTCGTACTCCGTACGTCATATATGAGACGCGATACGCGAGATCTGATGTCAGAGATCTGTCCGCGCATCCGACGCGAGATTCCGAGAGGCGCGCATGACCTCTGTGCCCACGCCGATCCCCTCCCGCACGCAGTACGTGCTGGAGGAGATCAAACGCCGCATCCTCACCGGCCGGCTGACGCCCGGCCAGGCCCTGGTCGAGACCGACCTCGCCGCACAGTTCGGGGTGTCCAAGACACCGGTGCGCGAGGCGCTCAAGACACTGGCCGGCACCGGACTGGTCGTGATGAGCCAGTACAAGGGCGTCACCGTGCGCATGGTGGATGCGGACATGGCGCGCGAGGTCTACGACGTCCGGCTCCTGCTGGAGCCCGAGGCGCTCAGGCGTGCCGTGCGCCGCGGCGCCTCCCTGGACGCCGCCCGGGACGCGCTGACGCGCGCCGACCAGGCGACGGACACCGCCGAACGGTCGCTGGCCAACCGCGAGTTCCACCGCGCGCTGTACGTGCCGTGCGGCAACCCGCTGCTCGGCCGGATGCTCGATGAGGTCCGCGACCAGGCGGCCCTCGTCTCCGCGGTCGCCTGGGCCTCGGACCCCTCCTGGCAACGGGAGGCCGGCGAGCACCAGGAGATCCTGCGCCTCGCCCTCGCCGGTGACGCGGACGGCGCGGCCCGCGCCCTCCACGCACACATCGCGTCGTTCGTCGAGCGGGCCTTCCCCGAGGCGGGGACCGCGGCCCAGGAAGAGGACGGTCAGGCATGACAGCGACGTTCGAGACCCAGCGGGCGGCCCTGGCCGACGTGGTGGCGATCCCGGTGACCCCGTTCGCCGAGGACGGCACCGTCGACCCCGCCACCTACCGGGCCCTGCTGCGTCGTCTCCTCGACGGTGGCGTCACGACCCTCACCCCCAACGGCAACACCGGCGAGTTCTACGCCCTCTCCCCGGCCGAGCGGCGCCTCGTCACCGAGCTGACGATCGAGGAGACCGGCGAGCGCGCCGACATCCTGGTCGGCGTCGGCCACGACGTGCCGACCGCCGTCGCCTCCGCCCGCCACGCCCGGGACCTCGGCGCCTCCATGGTGATGGTCCACCAGCCCGTCCACCCCTACGTCTCGCAGGGCGGCTGGGTCGACTACCACCGCGCCATCGCCGAGGCCGTGCCGGAACTGGGCGTCGTGCCCTACATCCGCAACGCCCAGCTCACCGGCGCCCGTCTCGCCGACCTCGCCGACGCCTGCCCCAACGTGATCGGCGTGAAGTACGCCGTCCCCGACGCCGCCAAGTTCGCCGCGTTCGCCCGCGACGCCGGTCTCGACCGCTTCGTCTGGGTCGCGGGCCTCGCCGAGCCGTACGCGCCCTCGTACTTCAGCGCGGGCGCCACCGGCTTCACCTCGGGCCTGGTGAACGTCGCCCCGGCCGTCTCGCTGAACATGATCGAAGCGCTTCGGTCCGGGGACTACCCGGCCGCCATGAAGGTGTGGGAGCAGATCCGCCGCTTCGAGGAACTGCGCGCCGCCAACGGCTCCGCCAACAACGTCACGGTGGTCAAGGAGGCCCTCGCCTCCCTCGGCCTGTGCCGCCGGGAGGTGCGTCCGCCGAGCAAGCCGCTGCCCGAGGGCGAGCGTGCCGAGGTGGCCGCCATCGCCGCGGGGTGGTCGATATGACCGGCAGGAAGTCCCCGGAGGAACTGCGCAGCCACCAGTGGTACGGCACCGACGGCCTGCGCTCCTTCAGCCACCGCGCCCGCACCCGCCAGCTCGGCTACCTGCCCGAGGAACACCTCGGCAAGCCCGTCATCGCGATCCTCAACACCTGGTCCGACATCAACCCCTGCCACGTCCACCTGCGCGACCGCGCCCAGGCGGTCAAGCGGGGAGTCTGGCAGGCGGGCGGCTTCCCGCTGGAGTTCCCGGTCTCCACGCTCAGCGAGACCTTCCAGAAGCCGACCCCGATGCTCTACCGCAACCTCCTCGCCATGGAGACCGAGGAACTGCTGCGCTCCTACCCGGTCGACGGCGCCGTCCTGATGGGCGGCTGCGACAAGTCCACGCCCGCCCTGCTCATGGGCGCCGCCAGCGTCGACCTGCCCGCCGTCTTCGTGCCCGCCGGGCCCATGCTCCCCGGGCACTGGCGCGGCGAGACCCTCGGCTCGGGCACCGACATGTGGAAGTACTGGGACGACAAGCGGGCCGGCCTCATCGGGGACTGCGAGATGCAGGAACTGGAGAGCGGGCTGGCGCGCTCCCCGGGCCACTGCATGACGATGGGCACCGCCTCCACGCTGACCGCCGCCGCCGAGGCCCTCGGTGTCACCGTCCCGGGCGCCTCCAGCATCCCGGCCGTCGACTCCGGGCACGACCGGATGGCCGCCGCGGCCGGACTGCGCGTCGTCGAACTGGTCCACCGGGACCGGAAGCTGAGCGACATCCTCACCGCCGACGCCTTCGAGGACGCCGTCACCACCGTGCTCGGCCTCGGCGGCTCCACCAACGCCGTGATCCACCTGATCGCCATGGCGGGCCGGGCCGGGGTCACCCTCACCCTGGACGACTTCGACCGCATCGCCCGCACCGTTCCCGTCCTGGCCAACGTCCGCCCCGGCGGACGGACGTACCTGATGGAGGACTTCCACTTCGCCGGCGGACTGCCCGGCTTCCTCTCCCGCATCACCGACCTGCTCCACCTGGACCGGCCCACCGTCTCCCACGACACCCTGCGGGAGCAGCTCGACGGCGCCCTCGTCCACCACGACGACGTCATCAGGCCCCGCGACAACCCGGTCGCCGGCGAGGGCGGGGTCGCCGTACTGCGCGGCAACCTCTGCCCCGACGGCGCGGTCATCAAGCACATCGCCGCCGAGCCGCACCTGCTCAAGCACACCGGTCCCGCCGTCGTCTTCGACGACTACAGGACCATGCAGCGCACCATCAACGACCCGGAGCTGGGCATCACCGCCGACAGCGTGCTGGTGCTGCGCAACGCCGGTCCCAAGGGCGGCCCGGGCATGCCGGAGTACGGCATGCTGCCCATCCCCGACCACCTGCTCAAGCAGGGCGTGCGGGACATGGTCCGGATCTCCGACGCCCGGATGAGCGGGACCAGTTACGGCGCCTGCGTGCTGCACGTGGCCCCCGAGTCGTACGTCGGCGGACCGCTCGCCCTCGTGCGCACCGGCGACTCCATCACCCTCGACGTCGAGGCGCGCACCCTGCGGCTCGACGTGGACGACGAGGAGCTGGAGCGCCGCCGGGCCGCATGGACCCCGCCGCCCGCCCGCTACGAACGGGGCTACGGCGCGCTCTACAACGAACAGATCACCCAGGCCGACACCGGCTGCGACTTCGAGTTCCTGGCCCGCCCGGGCACCGTGCGGGACCCCTACGCCGGCTGAGCCCGCCGACGGCGGGACCCGGCAGGCCCCTGCCCATGGAGAAAGCGCTTCCCACCGGCTCCGCGCACACCCCGCACGACATAGACGTACTAGAACGGAGAACTGTCATGGCCCAAGCCGCAGCCGTGGCGAAACCGCCCGCGCCACCGAGGCGGCGCCGTGCCTCGGCCACGCCGCGCAGGCTCCCCTACCTGCTGATCGGACCGGCCGCCCTGCTGATGCTGGGCTTCATCGCCTACCCGGTCATCAGCGTCTTCTACTACAGCCTGCAGGACTACAACCCCACCAAGCCGTGGCGGAACGGCTTCGCGGGCTTCGACAACTTCGTCAAGATCTTCACCGACGACGCCGTCTTCTGGGACACGCTGGTCTTCAGCGCCAAGTGGGTCTTCGTCGAGGTCGGACTGCAACTGCTGTTCGGCCTGGCGCTGGCGCTCATCGTCAACCAGACCTTCGTGGGCCGGGGCATCGGGCGGGCCCTGGTCTTCTCCCCCTGGGCGGTCTCCGGCGTCCTCACCTCCGCGATCTGGGTGCTGCTCTACAACTCCCAGACCGGCATCACCCGCTACCTCGCCGACATGGGCATCGGCTCGTACGGCACCAGTTGGCTCTCCGACACCTCCACCGTGTTCTCCGCGGCGGTGGTCGCCGACCTCTGGCGCGGCGTGCCCTTCTTCGCGATCCTCATCCTCGCCGACCTCCAGTCCGTCTCGAAGGACCTGTACGAGGCCGCCGAGGTCGACGGGGCCAGCCGCCTCAAGCAGTTCTGGCACATCACGCTGCCGCACCTGAAGGACGCCATCATCCTGTCCACACTGCTGCGCGCGGTGTGGGAGTTCAACAACGTCGACCTGCTCTACACCCTGACCGGCGGCGGACCCGCCGGCGAGACCACGACGTTGCCCCTGTACATCGCCAACACCAGCGTCGACGCCCACGACTTCGGCTACGCGTCGGCCCTCACCACGGTCGCGTTCGTGATCCTGCTCTTCTGCTCGATCGTCTACCTGCGGCTGAGCAAGTTCGGAGGCGAGAACAAGTGATCACCGAAGAGGCCCCCGCGGTCGCCCCCGCCCCCGCGCGGACCGACCACGAACCGCCGCGGCCGGCGAAGAAGCGCCGCCCCGCCTGGGACGAGGTGCCCCGCTGGCAGATCTACCTGCCGCTCGGGATCTACCTGGTCTTCACCCTGATCCCGTTCTACTGGATCCTGCTCTTCGCGGTGCGCCCGGCCGGCTCCAGCTCGCTCGTGCCCTGGCCGATGACCACCGACCACTTCGAGAAGGTGTGGACCGACCGCGGCTTCGGCACCTACTTCGAGAACAGCGTGTACGTCGGGCTCGCCACCCTGGTGATGACCACGCTCGTCGCCCTGGCCGGCGGCTACGCCCTCGCCCGGTTCGACTTCAGGATCAAGCGGGGCTTCATGCTCGCCCTGCTCTGCTCCCAGTTCGTGCCCGGCGCGCTGCTGCTGGTGCCGCTGTTCGAGATCTTCGCCGGGCTCCAGATGATCAACTCGCTGGGCAGCGTCATCATCGCCGAGACGGTCTTCCAACTGCCGCTGTCGATCATCCTGATCAGCAACTTCATCAAGAACGTGCCGTACTCCCTGGAGGAGGCCGCCTGGGTCGACGGCTGCGGACGCTTCCGGGCCTTCCGGATCGTCGTCCTGCCGCTGCTGCGGCCGGGGCTGATCGCGGTGGGTTCCTTCGCCTTCGTGCACTCCTGGAACCACTTCCTGTTCGCCCTGATGTTCCTCAACAACCAGCACAAGCAGACCATCCCGGTCGGCCTCAACTCCCTGATGAGCGCGGACAGCGTCGACCTCGGCGCGCTCGCCGCCGGCGGCATCGTCGCCGCCGTCCCCGTGGTGATCGTCTTCGCCTTCATCCAGAAGTGGCTGATCACCGGCTTCAGCGCGGGGGCGGTGAAGGGATGAGCGCGCCGCTGCCCGTCGTCCTCGCCGGCGCCCGCGGCCACGGCCGCTGGCACCTCGCCAACATCCGCCGCCTGGAGCGGGCCGGACTGGTCCGGCTGGCCGGCATCTGCGAACCGACCCCGCTGACGGAGGAGGAGGCCCAGGGAGAACTCCCCGAGCAGTCCGCCGACTTCGGCGCCCTGCTCGACTCCACCGGCGCCCGGATCGCCGTGATCTGCACACCGATCCCCACCCACACCGACCTCGCCCTGACCGCCGCCCGGCGGGGTGTGCACCTGCTCCTGGAGAAGCCCCCGGCGCCGTCGTACGCCGAGTTCCGGCGGATGGCCGACGGGGTCGCGGAAGCCGGGGTCGCCTGCCAGATCGGGTTCCAGTCACTGGGCTCGCACGCCGTGCCCGCCATCCGGGAACTGGTCGCCCGGGGTGCCATCGGCGAGGTCGTGGGCATCGGCGCGGCCGGCGCCTGGGTGCGCGACGAGGCATACTTCCGCCGGGCGCCCTGGTCCGGCAAGCGGCGGCTGAACGGCGCCGACGTGATCGACGGCGCCCTCACCAACCCGCTGGCGCACGCCGTCGCCACCGCCCTCGCGCTCGGCGGCACCGCCCGGGCCGAGGACGTCACCGGCATCGAGACCGAGCTGAGCCACGCCAACGACATCGAGGCCGACGACACCTCCTGCGTGCGGATCGGCACCGCGCGCGGGCACCGCGTCACCGTCGCCGCGACCCTGTGCGCCGAGCGGGCCGACGAGCCGTACGTCCTGGTGCACGGCTCCAGCGGCCGCGTCACCTTCTGGTACAAGCAGGACCGCGTCCTGCTCCAGCGCGGCGGCCACGGCCCCGAGGAGCTCCACCACGGCCGCACCGACCTGCTGGAGAACCTGGTCGACCACCTCACCACCGGCGCCCCGCTGCTGGTGCCGCCGGACGAGACGGGCGCCTTCATGCGGGTCGTCGAGGCGATCCGCCGGGCCCCCGACCCCGAGCCGCTGCCCGCCGCCGCCTGGCACCACGTCCCCGGCGAGGGCCGCCGCGTGGTCCCCGGCATCGGCGCGCTCGTGGCCGCCGCCGCCGACACCCTCTCCCTCTACTCCGAACTCGGCGCGCCCTGGGCCCCGCGCACCGAGCACCCGCGGCACGAGGTGAGCACCCGATGACCGGCAACGACTCCGCGGTGCTGCGCGTGGCGGGCCGCCCCGTGGCCCGCTACGTCACCCGGCCCGAGCTGCCCCGCCGGCTCTCCCCGCGCCCCTGCCTGCACCCCGTCACCACCCTGGCCGGCACCACGGTGACCGAGTTCAGCCCGGCCGACCACCTCCATCACCTCGGCGTCGGTGTCGCCGTTCCCGACGTCGAGGGCCACAACTTCTGGGGCGGGCGCACCTACGTCCGCGACCGCGGGCCGACCGAGCTGGACAACCACGGCGCCCAGCGGCACACCGCCTTCCAGCTCCGCGACCCCGACGGCTTCGTCGAGGAGCTGCGGTGGGTCGCCGCCGGCCGGGAGCTGCTGCGCGAGCGCCGCACCGTCGCGGCCGCCGAACTCACCGCCGGCGCCTGGGCGCTGGACTTCACCTTCTCCCTCACCAACACCACCCCGGACCCGCTCACGATCGGCAGCCCCGCCACCAACGGGCGCCCCGGCGCGGCCTACGGCGGCTTCTTCTGGCGCGCCCGCAAGGAGAGCGCGGCGCCCAGGGTCTTCACCGCCGACCGGGAGGGCGAGGGCGACGTGCACGGCGGCAGGGCGGACTGGCTCGCCCTGACCGGGGACACCTGGTCGCTGGTGTTCGCCGGTGCCACGGAGGCGACCCGGCGCGACCCGTGGTTCGTGCGCACCGAGGAGTACCCGGGGGTCGGTTCCTCACTGGCCCACGACGAGCGGGTGGCCGTCGCCCCGGGCGACACCCTGGTCCGCCGGATCGTCACCGTCGTCGCCGACGGCCGCCTCGACGCCGACGGCGCCGCCGCCCTGGTCCGCAAGGCGGTGAGCCCGTGACCGCCGGGGAGAGCGCGGGGACGTACACCAACCCCGTCCTGAACGCGGACTGGTCCGACCCGGACGTCGTCCGCGTCGGCGACGACTTCTACCTGACCGCCTCCAGCTTCGGCCGCGTCCCCGGCCTGCCCCTGCTGCACTCCCGCAACCTGGTCGACTGGACCCTGGTCGGACACGCCCTGGACCGCCTGGAGCCGGAGCACGAGTTCGCCGGGCCCCGGCACGACTGCGGCGTCTGGGCCCCGTCCCTGCGCCACCACGCGGGCCGCTTCTGGATCTTCTGGGGCGACCCGGACCAGGGCGTCTTCCAGGTCAACGCCCCCGGCATCCGGGGCCCGTGGACCGCTCCGCACCTGGTCAAGGCCGGCCGGGGCCTGATCGACCCCTGCCCCCTGTGGGACGAGGAGAGTGGCGAGGCGTACCTCGTGCACGCCTGGGCCCGCTCCCGCTCGGGCGTCAAGAACCGCCTCACCGGCCACCGCATGCGCCCCGACGGCACCGGACTCCTCGACGAGGGCACGGTGATCGTCGACGCCGACCGGCTCCCCGGCTGGTTCACCCTGGAGGGCCCCAAGCTCTACCGGCACGACGGCTGGTACTGGATCCTCGCCCCCGCCGGCTCCGTGGAGACCGGCTGGCAGGGCGCCTTCCGCTCCCGCGACTTCTTCGGCCCGTACGAGGAGAGGGTCGTCCTGGAGCAGAAGGACACCGGCGTCAACGGCCCCCACCAGGGCGGCTGGGTGCGCACGGCGTCCGGCGAGGACTGGTTCCTGCACTTCCAGCAGCGCGGCGCGTACGGCAGGGTGGTCCACCTCCAGCCGATGCGGTGGGGGCCGGACGGCTGGCCGGTCATCGGCGACGACGGCGCCCCGGTCGCCGGGCATCCGCGCCCCGCCCTGCCCCCGCAGCCGCCCGCCGCGCCCGCGACCGACGACGACTTCCCCGGCGGACGCTTCGGCCCCCAGTGGTCGTGGACGGCCAACCCCCGCGCCGGGTGGGCCACCGAGCACGCCGGGGACGGGCTGCGCCTGGCCTGCCTCCGCTCGGCCGACGCGCACGACCTGCGCCTGCTGCCGAGCGTCCTCACCCAGCGCTTCCCCGGCGAGCCCTCGGTGATCGAGGTCGACCTGCGCCTGGACAGCGACGAACCCGGGGCGCGGGCCGGGCTCGCGGTGCTCGGCGACGCCTACCGCTGGATCGGACTCCAGCGGGACACCGACGGGAGGGTGCACCTGGTGCACCGGTTCGCCGAGTCCGTGGCCGAGGCCGAGCGGGACGCCGACCGGCCCCGCCCGGCACCCGGAGGACGGGCCCGGCTGCGGATCGAGACGGTGCCCGGGGCACGCTGCCGCTTCTCCTACTCCCTCGGGGACCCCGGCCGCGGCGACGACGCCCCGGGCGACGGTCCGCACCCCGTCGGCATGGAGTTCGCCGCCACCCCCTGGCGCTGGGTCGGCGCACTGCTCGGCCTGTTCGCCCTCGCACCCGCCGGCCAGGGACACGCCGGCACCGCCTCCTTCACGCGGTTCCGGGTCGGGCCCCACCGCACCCACTGAACCCACCCACCCCCCCCACGTTGTCGTTCCACCGCTTTGTTGGATCCAGAAGAAGAGAGCCGACCAATGAGGATCAGCATGCTCAGCAGCAGAGACCGAGGCACAGTCAGGCGCCGGACGTCCGCCGCCGTCGCCCTGGGGGCCGTACTCGCGCTGACCGCCACCGCCTGCGGTGACGACGGCAGCGGGGCGGGCGGCGACAAGGGGGCCGAGGGCAGCGGCAAGGGGAAGATCGTCTTCTGGGACAACAACGGCGGCATCCGCACGGCCGTCTGGAAGGAGATCATCGCCGACTTCGAGAAGGCGAACCCGGACATCGACGTGGAGTACGTCGGGATCGCCGCCACCGAGTACCAGTCCAAGGTCGACACCGCCATCCAGGGCGGCGGCCTGCCCGACGTCGGCGGCGTGACGGCGTCGATGCTCGCGGGCTTCTCCGCCCAGGGCGCCCTGGAACCCCTGGACGGCCGGCTGGCCGAGTCCGCCCTGAACGGCAAGCTCAACAAGGACATGGTCGAGTCCCTGAAGGCCGCGGGCGGCGGCGACGGCACCCTGTACTCGGTGCCGACCTCCGCCAACAACGGCGTCCTCTACTACCGCACCGACCTGTTCAAGAAGGCCGGGCTGGACGAGCCGACGACGTGGGACAAGTTCTACGCCGCCGCCGAGAAGCTGACCGACACGGGCAAGAACGAGTTCGGCTACACCATCCGCGGCGGCTCCGGCTCCATCGCGCAGGCCTTCGACGCGATGTACGGGCAGTCCGGCATCACCTCGTTCTGGGACGCCGACAAGAAGAAGACCACGGTCAACGACCCGAAGAACGTCGAGGCGCTGGAGAAGTACGCCGCCCTCTACAAGAAGGTCACGCCGGCCGCCGACGTCAACAACGACTTCGCCAAGATGGTCGCCCAGTGGGACACCGGCACCATCGGCATGGTCAATCACAACCTGGGCTCCTACCAGGACCACGTGAAGGCGCTCGGCGTCGGCAAGTTCCGCGGCATCCCGCAGCCCGTCGGCGCCACCGGCAAGCGGGTGCAGGTGTCCAACCCGGTCGACGGGCTCGGCGTGTTCAAGAGCTCCAAGAACAAGGAGGCCGCCTGGAAGTTCGTCGAGTTCGCCACCTCGAAGGAGCAGAACTCGAAGTTCAACGAGTCGGCCGGGCAGGTGCCGTCCAACACCGAGGCCGCGAACGACGCGTGGATCCAGAAGGCCGAGCCGACGAAGCTGGCGGCGCAGGCGCTGAACGACGGGTCCACGACCATCGTCCAGCTCCCGTACTACCTGCCGGACTGGAACACGGTGTCCAAGTCGGAGAGCGAGCCGGCGTTCCAGAAGGTGCTGCTGGGCGACATGAGTGCGAAGGACTTCCTGGACGGGCTGGCCGACAAGCTGAACGAGGCGCAGGCCGAGTGGACCGAGCAGATGGGTTGACCCGCGGTTCCGGTACCGGGTCTCGCCGTGGGTGGTCCGCGGTCCGTCGCTGCGGGCCACCCGTGGTCGACCGCGCCCACGCGGCGGAGCCGCACATCAGTACAGCCCCGCGCCCCTCGGGGGCCCGTCCATCTCCCTCCTGAAAGGCAGACCGGCGTGTCACTCAGCCGAAGACAGGTCACCTCAGCCGCCGTCGCCTCCGTTCCCCTGGCGTTCGCCGCCACCGGCACCGCTCGGGCCGGCGGGCGCCGCCCCCGCACCCTCTTCCTCGCCGGCGACTCCACCGCCGCGCAGAAGTACTCCGACGCCGCGCCCGAGACCGGGTGGGGCATGGCGTTGCCCTTCTTCCTCCGCGCGGACCTGCGCGTCGCCAACCACGCGGTGAACGGAAGGAGTTCGAAGAGTTTCGTCGAGGAGGGCCGGCTCGACGCCGTCCTCGGTGCGATCCGGCCCGGTGACTTCCTGCTGATCCAGTTCGCGCACAACGACGAGAAGACGGAGGACCCCACCCGCCACACCGAGCCCTGGACGACGTACCAGGACTACCTGCGCCGGTACGTCGACGGGGCGCGGGCCCGCGGGGCGCGGCCGGTGCTGGCCACGCCCGTCGAGCGGCGCCGGTTCGACGCGGCGGGCGACGCCGTGCCGAGCCACGGGGAGTACCCGGCGGCGATGCGGGCGCTCGCGCGGCAGGAGGGCGTGGCGCTGCTCGACGTACAGGCGCTGTCGCTCGCGCTGTGGCAGCGGCTCGGTGCCGAGGGGACCAAGGCGTACTTCAACTGGACCGCCACCGAGCAGGACAACACCCATTTCAATCCGCCGGGCGCGATCGCGGTCGCCCGGACCGTCGCCCGGGAGTTGCTGCGCGGGCGCGTACTGGCGCACCGGGACGTGCGCCGGCTGGACGAGGAGATCCCCGAGTCCTGGATCGACTGGCCGGAACCGGCCACCGCGTAACAGCCCGAACCCCACCCCGAGAACCAGGGAGAACCGCACCATGAGCATGTACGGATGGCATGGGCATGCCACCAGTAGAGTCGCCGCGCTCGTCGGCTGCACCGCCCTCGTCCTGGGCCTGACCGCCGCCACGGCCGAGGCCCGCCCCGGGCAGCACCAGCCCCGCGACACCGCCCGTCAGACGCTGCCCGCGAACGACGGCTGGGCCGCGCAGGGGACCGGCACCACCGGCGGGGCCGACGCCACCGCCCAGCGGGTGTTCACCGTCTCCACCTGGGACGAGTTCCGGGCCGCCCTCGCCGTGGAGGGCACCGCGCCGCGGATCATCAAGGTCGAGGGCACCGTCGACGCCGTGTCCGAGGGCTGCGATGCCTTCGCCGCGCCCGGCTACGACTTCGACGCCTACCTGGAGAAGTACGCGCCGGAGACCTGGGGCATGGACACCGACCTGAGCGCCGAGCCCGACGACAGCCCCGAGGGCCTGCGCCGCGCCTCGGCCGCCCAGCAGGACCGGTCCATCAAGGCGAACGTCCCCTCCAACACCACCATCGTCGGCGTCGGCCGGGACGCCGCGCTCAAGGGCGCCAGCCTCCAGATCAAGGGCGTGGACAACGTCATCGTCCGCAACCTGACCTTCGAGAGCCCCGTCGACTGCTTCCCGCAGTGGGACCCGACCGACGGGGACCGGGGCAACTGGAACTCCGAGTACGACAGCGCCGTCGTGTACGGGTCGACGCACGTGTGGCTCGACCACAACACGTTCACCGACGGCGAGCACCCCGACAGCGCGGCCCCCACCTACTTCGGCATGCTCTACCAGCAGCACGACGGCCAGTTGGACATCGTCAAGGGCGCCGACTACGTCACCGCCTCCTGGAACGTCTTCGCCGAGCACGACAAGACCATCCTGATCGGCAACAGCGACAGCGAGTCCACCGCCGCCGTCGACCGCGGCCACCTGAGGGCCACCTTCCACCACAACCTGTTCAAGAACCTCGTCGAGCGCACGCCCCGCGTCCGCTTCGGCCAGGTCGACGTCTACAGCAACCACTTCGTGGGCTCCGACGACTACGGCTACAGCTTCGGCGTCGGCAAGGAGTCGGCGATCGTCGCCGAGCACAACGCCTTCACCCTGCCGGCCGGGGTCGGCCCCGCCAAGGTGCTCAAGCGCTGGAACGACGCGCCGCTCAGCGCCGCCCACAACCGCGTCAACGGCCGCTCCACCGACCTGATCGCCGCGCACAACGCCGCGAACCCGGACGCCCCCCTGCGCTCCGGTGCGGGCTGGACGCCCACGCTGCGCACCAAGGTGCTGCCGGCCCAGGCGGTCCCCGCCGTCGTCGACCAGGGCGCGGGCGCCGGCCGCCTGCGCTGACGGGCCGCGACGCCCGTACCGCGAACCGGGCCGGGGCGCCCGCACCGCCCCGGCCCACCCCGTCCGCATCCCCACCCCGCACGCGAAGGAGCACCCGCATGCGCCGAACCGTCCCCTCCCGCAGAGGCTTCCTCCTGACGACCGCCGGCGCGGGCGCCGCCCTCGGCCTCGGCCTCGCGGCAGGCGGTCCCGCCGCCGCCGGCACCCGCCCCCGCCCGCGCCCCTTCGGCCGGTACGGCTCGCCCGCCGCCCGCCGCACCCCCCGGACCCTGTACGTCGACCCGTACGGGCGCGGCGACTTCACCTCCGTCCAGGCAGCGGTCGACGCCGCCGCGGGCGACGGCTGGACGCTGGTCCTCGCCCCCGGCACCTACCGCGAGAGGGTCTCCGTCGACACCGGGCGCACCGGCGCCACCTGGATCGGCGCCTCCGGCGACCCGCGCGACGTCGTCATCGTCCACGACACCGCGGCCGGCACCCCCAAGCCGGACGGCTCCGGCACCTACGGCACCAGCGGCTCGGCCACCACCACCGTGCGCGCCGACGGCTTCACCGCCCGCGCCGTCACCTTCGCCAACGACTGGCTGCGCGCCGACCAGCCGGACTGGACCGGCACCCAGGCGGTCGCGATCAAGGTGATGGGCGACCGCTCCGCCTTCCACGACTGCCGTTTCCTCGGCCACCAGGACACCCTCTATGCCGACACCCGCGACCTCGGCGTCTTCGCCCGCCAGTACTACGAGCGCTGCTACGTCGAGGGCGACGTCGACTTCGTCTTCGGCCGGGCGACCGCCGTGTACGACCAGTGCCACTTCCACACCCTGGTCCGCCCCGACCTGGACGCCGCCCCGTACGGCTTCGTGTTCGCGCCGTCCACGGCGGGCGCCAACCCGCGCGGCTACCTGGTGACCGGCGGCCGCGTCAGCAGCGAGGCCCCCGACGGCTACTACAAGCTGGCCCGCCCCTGGGTGCCCAGCTCCGACACCACCGCCCGCCCCATGCTCACCGTGCGCGAGACCCACCTCGGCGCGGGCATCGACGCGGTGGCGCCGTACGCGAACATGCGGGACGAGTACCCCTGGCAGGAGCAGCGGTTTTGCGAGTACCGCAACACCGGGCCCGGCGCCGCGGTCACCGTCCCCGGCAACCGGCCGCAGCTCACCCGGGCCGAGGCCGCCGCGCACACACGGGAGGCGTACCTGGGCGACTGGCGGCCCCACGACCGGCCGGCGCACGGCGGACGGGGCTGAACCGCGCGGCGGACGGGGCTGACCCGTACCACGGACGGGGCTGACCCGTACCACGGACGCGGCCCGACCCGCGCCGCGCGCCGGGCACTTGACCTGCTTGACGCGATCTTTGCCGGATAAGGGGGCGCGCATCCGGCCACGGGTCTCGCGCCCACCCGGGTGACGCGCGTAGAAACATGTGCCATGCATAAGTCACTGCGCATCGCGTCCCTCACCGCCGCCTGTGCCGTCGCCGGTGCCGTCCTGTACGGCACGGGCGCGGCCACCGCCGGCCAGTCGACGGCCAACTCCACGCACGAGCCGTACAACATCGGCGTGCTGGCCAAGGACATCGACGCCTACTACGGCACCACCCTCGACGACGACGGCGTCTACCAGGCATCCCCGGACAGTCCCTACGCCGCCGACCTGGCCCGGCTCGACGCCGCCGCCAAGAAGCAGATCGACCGGGCCGCCCGCACGGCGCACCACGGGCACACCAGGCCAGCGGTCGTCTTCGACATCGACGACACGCTCCTGCTCAGCCTCGACTACGAGAAGAAGAACAACTACGGCTACGACGGCGCCACCTGGGCCGCCTACGTCGACCGGGCCGACCGCCCCGCCGTCCCCGGCAGCCCCGAACTGGTGCGCTACGCCGAGAAGAAGGGCGTCGAGGTCTTCTACAACTCCGGTCTCGGCGAGGCGCAGCGCGCCGCCGCCGTCGAGAACCTGAAGAAGGCAGGCGCCGACGTGAACCTCGACGCCGGCCACGTCTTCCTCAAGGACAAGGCGAACCCCCCGTCCTACCTGGCCCACTGCGCCACGCCGGGCACCTGGAAGTGCACCACCGTGCAGTACAAGGCGGGCACCCGCCGGCACATCGAGCGGGACCTCGGGTACGACATCGTCGCCAACTTCGGCGACCAGTACTCCGACCTCCAGGGCGGCTACGCGGACCGCACGTACAAGCTGCCCAACCCGACCTACTTCGTGGAGTAGCGGCACGCCCGCTCAGGTGCCTGGGGCGAAGCCGCCCCGGGCCGTGTAGCGCCCGGACGCGGTGGTGGCCGTCACGGAGTAGCGGTCGCCGCGCGCGTCCCGGCCGCCCCGAGCGTGGTGGTACTGCCCGGCGAAGATCCACTCGCCGGGCGGGACCGTGCGGCCCGGTTCGAGCGTCCACCGGCAGACGAGGAAGCCGTCCCGCTCACCGGCCGTGAACGCGAAGTCCTCCTCCGGCAGCGACCGCCAGGCACCGGCGGAGGCCACCGACCCGGTCTGCGCCACCCGCAGCTCGACGGTGAGCGCGGTGAGGGGAGCGCTCGTCCGCAGGGTGATGTTGCTCTGCGCCCAGAACGCGTTGCTGTGCGGGTCCACCGCACCGCTCGACCACAGCGGGCCGCTCCGTGCCGGTCCGGGCTCCGGCAGTCCGGGCTCCGGCGGTCCGGGCTCCGGCGGTCCGGACTCCCGCGGTCCGGGCTCCCGGGGTCCGGGGGAGACGGCGACCGGGCGCTGCTCCGCACGGTCGTCCCGCACCGCCGAGGTCACGGTGTGGCCCCCGGCCACCAGGACGCCCGCCACGGCCGCCGTCGCGGCGGCCACCCGCACCCAGCCCCGCACCGGCGGGCGGACCGGCCCACGGCCCCCTGCCGCCATGCCGCGCTCGACCCGGGCCAGGATCCGGGCCCGGTCGGGCCGGTGCGCCCCGGCGGCCCGGTGCAGCCGGGCACGCAGTCCCTCGTCCGCGTCCCGCCGCTCCGCGGTCACCGCGCACCTCCCGCGGCCCGGCCGCTGCGCGCGATCGCCGCGTGCACCTGCCGGGGAGCACGGGGGACCGCCCGGGTGCCGAGCAGCCGCTGGAGCTCGGCCACCCCCTTCGACGTCTGGCTCTTGACCGTGCCCACCGACACGCCCAGGGCGAGCGCCGTGTCCTTCTCCGAGAGGTCGAAGGCGTGCCGCAGCACCACGCACGCCCGCTTGCGGAACGGCAGCCGGCGCAGCGCCTCCTGCACGTCCACCGCGCCCGCGACGTCGGGGTTCTCCGTCCGCTCCTCGCGCTGGGACCAGAACAGCGCGACGCGCCGGCGCTCGCGCACGGCGGCGCGGACGCGGGTGCGGGCGAGGTTGGCGACGACCCCGCGCGCGTACGCCACGGGGTGGTCGGCCGCGCGGACCCGGTCCCAGCGGTGCCACAGGGCCAGCAGCGCGTCCGCCGCGAGGTCGTCGGCGGCGTCCGGCTCGCCCGTGAGCAGATGGGCGAGCCGGGCCAGTTCGGCGTAGTGGCGCTCGAAGAAGGCGTGGAACTCCGCGGAGGCGGCGTCGTCGACGACTGTCCCCACGGCGGACTCTCCTCGCAGCGGATTCCCAGGTGCCGAACACCGTACGGCAGACCGAACCCGAACGGCCCCCGGAACGTCAGCCCTTGAGCGCCGCCTGCATCATCGCCCTGGCCACCGGGGCCGCCAGGCCGTTGCCGCTGACCTCGCTGCGGGCGGCGTCGGACTGCTCGACGACGACGGCCACGGCGACCTCCTTGTCCGAGGTGCCGGACTTGGCGTACGAGGTGAACCAGGCGTACGGCGTCTTGCTGTTGTTCTCGCCGTGCTGGGCCGTGCCCGTCTTGCCGCCCACCGTCGCCCCGGAGAACTGCGCGTTCGAGCCCGTGCCGTCCTCGACGACGGTCCGCATGGCCGACTGGAGCTGGTCGGCGGTGGCGGAGCTGACGATCCGCCTGGAGTCCGCGTCGGTGTGGTCCTCCAGGACGTCGCCGCCGCTGTCGGTGACCTGCGACACCATGTGCGGGGAGACCAGCTCGCCGCCGTTGGCCAGAGCCGCCGAGACCATCGCCATCTGCAGCGGGGTCGCCGTCACGTCGAACTGGCCGATGCCGGTCAGCGCGGTCGACGACCGGTCCATGTCCTTCGGGTAGACGCTGGTGTACGCCCGCACCGGCACGTCCTGCGACGCGTCGTTGAAGCCGAACTTCTCGGCCATGGCGCGCAGCTCGTCCTGGCCGAGGTCGACGGCCATCTTGGCGAAGACGTTGTTGCAGGAGTACTGCAGCGCGGTGCGGATCGTCGCGTTCTCGCAGGGGGCGTTCGGGTTCTCGTTGCTGAGGTCGGTCGTCGTGTCCGGCAGGGTGTACGGGTCGGGACTGTCGGTCTTCTCGTCCACCGAGCCGTACAGCCCGTTCTCCAGCGCGGCGGCGGCCACGACCAGCTTGAACGTCGAGCCCGGCGGCAGCGGCTGGCGCAGCGCGCGGTTGGTCAGCGGCTTGTCCGGGTCGCCGGTGAGCTTCTTCCAGGCCGCGCCGGCGGTGTTGGCGTCGGTCAGCGACGCCGGGTCGTAGGAGGGGGTCGACACGACCGAGAGGATCCGGCCCGTCTTGGGGTCGATCGCGACGGCGGCGCCCTTCTTGTCGCCCAGCGCCTCGAACCCGGCCTTCTGCACGGCCGGGTCGATCGTCGTCACCACGGTGCCCGGCTCGGCCCGGGTGCCGGTGACCGTGTCCATCACGGTCTTCAGCCGCGGATCGGTGCCGTTGAGCACGTCCTGGTAGATGCCCTCCAACTGGGTCGGCGCGTACGCCTGCGAGGCGTAACCCGTCACCGCCGCGTACAGCTTCCCGTTCTCGTACGTGCGCTTGTAGGCGAGGTCACCCCCCTCCGTCCGCGCCGAGCCGGTGACCGACCGGCCGGCCACGACGATGTTCCCGAGCGGCTCCGCGTACGTCTCGATCGCGTTGCGCCGGTTGTCCTTGCTGTCCGCTAGCGCCCGGCCCTCGTAGAACTGCACCCAGGTCGCCCTGACCAGCAGAGCGAACACCAGGAGCAGCGTGAAGACCGATGCGCGCCTGATCGTCTTGTTCATCCCGATGGCAGGACGAGCGGGCGGGGCGCGATCGTTCCCATGTGCCCCGCTTTCTCATCTTTCTCATACTTCCCGGCGGCCGCTCACGAAGCCGGACGCCCGTTCGCTAGGCCAGGTGCAGGACGACCTCGTCGATCTCCTCGCCCCGCGCGGGCGCGAACCCCCGGGCCCGCGCGCCGAGCACGAAGCCGCACTTCTCCAGCACCCGCCGCGACCCCGCGTTGTCGGCCGCCGCGCGCGCGTACAGCGGGCGGTCGGGCACCTCGGCGAGCAGGGCCCGCAGCGCGGCGGTGGCCACGCCCCGCCCCCAGTACGCCCGGTCCACCCAGTACGTCACCTCGCGCTCGCCGGGATCCCCGTACACCGCCGTGCTGCCGAGGACGTCACCGTCGCCCAGGATGGTCCGCACGACGTCGCGGGAGGCCCGGATCCTGCTCCAGTGCGCCGAGAAGGCCTCCCAGTCGGCGGGGTCCCTCGGGGTGAAGGCCGCCATGTGCAGGGCTTCCGGATCATTCATCTGGCGGAAGAAGACGGGCAGGTCGCTGTCGTGTACCTCGCGCAGTGCGATGAGCATGGCTCAGAGCCTACGCGTGGCCAGTGTCAGCCGGTCCCGGGCGTCGAAGAGCGCGTCCTTGACCATCTGTTCGTGCGCCGGCGTCAGCCGCGCCACCGGCACCGAGCAACTGATCGCGTCCCGCGCGGGGGTGCGGTAGGGGACCGCCACGCCGAAGCAGCGCAGCCCCAGCGTGTTCTCCTCGCGGTCCACGGCGAAGCCCTGCTCCCGCACCTGGTGCAGCTCCTCGATGAGCTTCTCCCGGTCGGTGATGGTGTGCTCGGTGAGCGCGGGCAGCGTCTCGGGGAGCAGCTTGCGCACCTGCTCGTCGCTGTACGTGCTCAGCAGCGCCTTGCCCAGCGAGGTCGAGTGCGCGGGCAGCCGGCGGCCGACCCGGGTGAACGGCCGCAGGTAGTGCTGGGACTGGCGGGTGGCGAGGTACACCACGTTCGTGCCGTCCAGGCGGGCCAGGTGGATGGTCTCCGTCGTGTCGTCCGAGAGCCGGTCCAGCGTCGGCCGGGCCGCCGCGACCACCTCGTCGCCGTCGATGTACGAGGTGCCGACCAGCAGGGCCCGCACGCCGATGCCGTACCGCGTGCCCGTGGCGTCGGTCTCCACCCAGCCCAGCTCCACCAGCGTGCGCAGCAGCATGTACAGACTGGACTTGGGGTACCCGACGGCCTCCTGGACCGAGGCGAGGGAGTGCATGCCGGGGCGTCCGGCGAAGTACTCGAGCAGCTCCACCGTGCGCACCGCGGACTTGACCTGCGCTCCGCCCCCCGTCTCGACAGCCGACATCGCCCTTGACCCCTTCGTTCGACGGGAAATAGTCTCGAACAGCATATTCACCAATAGAGACAGCGTTCAGTATATCGAACGCCTTCTGTGCAGAGCACGTGGAGGGACCCGCGGTGGCAGCAGCACCAGTCTGGAGTGTCGACCCCCGTACCGGGAAGCAGCGCGAACAGGTCGCGGTGGAAGCCACCGCCCAGGAGGTGGACGCCGCCGTCCGTGCCGCGCACGCCGCCCGGGAGGCCCTCGCCGACCGCGCCGTCCGCGCGGCCTTCCTGCGGAGCGCCGCCGACGAGCTGAAGGCGGCCGAGACCACCCTCGTCGAGGTCGCCGACGCGGAGAGCGCGCTCGGCCCGGTCCGGCTCACCGGCGAACTCGCCCGCACCTGCTACCAGTTGCGGGCCTTCGCCGACCTCGTCGACGAGGGCGCCTTCCTCGACGTCGTCGTCGACCACCCCGACGACACCGCGACGCCGCCCGTCCCGGACCTGCGCCGCTACAAGATCCCGCTGGGCGTCGTCGCCGTCTACTCCGCGTCCAACTTCCCCTTCGCCTTCTCCGTGGCCGGCGGCGACACCGCCAGCGCGCTCGCGGCCGGCTGCCCCGTCGTCGTCAAGGCCCACCCCGACCACCCCGCCCTGTCCGAGCTGGTCGCCAAGGTGCTGCGCCGGGCCGCGGCCGGTCACGGCATCCCGGACGGCGTCCTCGGTCTGGTGCACGGCTTCGAGGCCGGCGTCGAGCTGATCAAGCACCCGCTGGTCGCCGCGGCCGGCTTCACGGGCTCCGTCCGCGGCGGCCGCGCGCTGTTCGACGCCGCGGCGGCGCGTCCGGTGCCGATCCCCTTCCACGGCGAGCTGGGCTCGCTGAACCCGGTCGTCGTCACACAGGCGGCGGCCGTGGAGCGGGCGGAGGCGATCGGGACGGGCCTGGCCGGCTCGATGACCCTCGGCGTCGGCCAGTTCTGCGTCAAGCCCGGGCTGGTGCTCGTGCCCGCCGGTGACGCCGGTGACGGCCTGGTCAAGTCGCTCACCGACGCGGTCGGTGCCACCGACGCCGGTGTGCTCCTCGACCACCGCATGCGGGACAACTTCGTGGCGGGCGTCGCCGAGCGCGCCGCGCTGCCCGACGTGGAGTCCCCGGTGACGCCGGGCGCGGGCGGCGAGCACACCGTCAGCGCCGGGTTCCTCACCGTGCCGGCGGCGCGGCTGGCGGCGGAGGGCGAGCACGACCTGCTCCTGGAGGAGTGCTTCGGGCCGGTCACCGTCGTGGCCCGCTACGAGGACGAAGCCGAGGTGCGGGGCGTGCTGTCCCGGCTGCCGGGCAACCTCACGGCGACCGTGCAGCTCTCCGCCGGGGAGGCGGCGGGCGAGGGCGCCGGGGCGGACCTGCTCGCGGCGGTGACGCCCCTGGCCGGACGGGTCCTGGTCAACGGCTGGCCGACCGGCGTCGCCGTAGCCCCGGCCCAGCACCACGGCGGCCCGTACCCGGCGACGACCTCCACGTCCACCTCGGTGGGCGGTACGGCCGTCGAGCGGTGGCTGCGGCCGGTGGTCTACCAGGGGACGCCCGAGGCCCTGCTGCCGGCGGAGCTGAGGGACGACAACCCGCTGGGGCTGCCCCGCAGGTTCAACGGCCGCCTGGAGCGCTGAGGTTCACCCCGCGCTCGGCTCCAGGCCCGCGTCGCGGGCCAGGAGCGCGGCCTGCACCCGGTTGTCGCAGTCGAGCTTGGTCAGAATGCGGCTGACGTAGGTCTTCACCGTCGCCTCGCTCATGTGCAGCCGGGCGCCCGCGTCCGCGTTGGACAGGCCCTCGCCGAGCAGGGCCAGCACCTCGCGTTCGCGTCCGGTCAGCCCGGCCAGGCGGCGGCGCGCCTCCTCGGCGCGCACGGTGGCGGCGGGGGAGGCGAGG
>NZ_JOGV01000044.1:0-60393 GCF_000721365.1 Streptomyces sp. NRRL F-5650
CGGGCCAGCGTCCTGTGGGCTCTCCTGCGCGACAATCGGGTCTTCACCCCCGAGCTGCCGGTCGCGCGAGCGGCTTGACTCCGTCATTGAGACTCCTCGGCTGAAGACGATCGGGATGTCGGGCTTGATGCATGGGCCGTGGGACCTGTGGCCGGGCGGGACGGGGCCCGCCCGGCCACAGGGGGTCTGCTAGGTGTTTGCGGCGCGCCGGGGCGTCGCCGAGGGGCGGAGGCGGGCGCGGCGCAGCCGGTCGGACCACGGGGCGTCGGCGGGCCCTACGGGGTGCTCGGGGATGGTGATCTCGTAGTGCGGGCAGCTACCGGGCTTTTCCGACTCCAGGGCGGCGTGCTGGTGGGAGTTCGGGCACTGCTGGCGCTCGTGCTCTTTTCTCCAGTAGCGGACCGCCAGCGTGCGGCCGGTTCCGCCCTCGCGCGGCTCGCGCGGCTGCTGCTCCCGGAAGCGCTGGCCCGCGTCCGGGTCCACCCACCAGTTCTCGACCTGGCCGGAATCGGCGATGCCCCGCCGCCGCTCGGCATCGCGCTTGCCCGGCTTGAGCTGGTGGACCTGGTGGGCGAGGACCCGCACCGTAGACCGCTTGTGCTGGGTCAGCAGCTCCCACAGGGACCGTACGTGGCGGAGCATCAGCTCCTGGCCGCCCTGGCGGCCCGATCCGCTTCGGTACCGCTCAGGGTTGTCCGGGTCGCGAAGCCGGGTCTCGGGATCCAGGACCTCACCGGGGCGCGCCAGCAGGGTCTCGTACGGCGAGAACGGCAGCTTCAGCAGCGACTCGTCGCACGTCAGCGCAGTGACCCACGTCCAGGGGGCGTCATCGTACGCAGGCTCCACCGGCTCCAGAAGCCGGTCGGGCCGCAGAAGGAACCAGCCCTCCTCCGTCCGGGGCGACCAGGGGCCCCACACGTAGCCGACGATGCGTCGGCCGTTGGGCAATTCGAGGGGGGCGTCGAGGATCAGCATCCCGCGCGAGGCCGGGAGGTGGGCGGGATCGAACGGGGTCGTGGTCTTCTCTGCCCGCCGTTCCACGCGGCGCAGTGCCATCTGGCCGAGGGAGTCGCCGATCTGGAAGAGACGAGCGGAGGAGGCCCGGTCGGCTTCCTGCCGCAGCTGCGTCACCACGGCCGCCTCCAGGCCGTCCGGGTGCCCGTAGGGCGCCAACCGCTCACGCTCCCGGCGGTACACCTCCGCCTTTGCCCGGGCCCAGTCGAGACTCTGCCTGTGGGCCTCCACGTACCGGCGCCGCCAGGTACGGATGCGGTGCTGGTCGGGGGCCTCCCAGGCCGCGTCGTCCGAGCGGGCGAGACTCCGGCCCGTGGTGGCGGCATCGGGGCGCAGCCCCAACTCGCGGAACCGGCGGACCTCGGCGTCGGTGTCATCCACGACGACGCCCGGCGGATCAATGACTGTCCGCTGGTGCCTGTCGTCCGGATCGAGCGTCCACTCCAGGCCCGCGAGCTGGGCCAGCACCGCGCGAAGCGTCTGCTTGTCCGTGGTCCTCAGGAAGTCGACGACGAGCATCTGGACCGTGTTCGCGTACGCGTCAGCCGCCGCGAACCGCAGCATGTGCTTGAGGAACGAGCCGCCCGGACCGTGCTGGCCGCTGGACAGCGCCAGCATCTGATCGGCCACCCGCTGGTCTCCTGCCGCGAGGGCCAGGTGGTCGTACATCTGCCGGAAGACAGCCATCTCCTCTTCCTCGGCGAGGATGCCGTCGATGGCATTCCGCACCCGCGCCGAGGATGCTGGTGAGACTTCCGCCGGGACCGGCGGCCGGACCAACTGGCCGACGGAGGCGTGCAGTTCTCGGTAGAGCGCCCGCTGGAGCTCGGTGAGGATGAGGAGATCGTTGGGCTTGACCGGGGCCCGCTTGGCGGCCCGGGCCGCAATCGCCAGAAGCTCGGAGTCCGACAGTTCGGGCGTGTTCGAGTGCATGTCATCCCTACCTGGACGCGCGGGAGTTGGGGAGAGATCGCGGGTGCCGAGCACCAGGCGATGAAATGACAATACACATTGCAATATCAATAGGCAACACATGGAGTGGATGGCCGAGCCTGGCCGGTGCAGGGTCAGCAGGCACGCGTCCTGGCCCGGCCGTTCGGTGCGCTGGGCTGCGCAGGTGGCGAGGCGGGGTCGCGCTTACCGCGTGACGTCCCGCCCCGGTCCCCTTGCGTCAGGCCAGGTAGTCGGCAACCAGCTCAGCGAAGGCCTCGGGGGCGAGGACCGTGACGCCGAGCTCGGCCGCCTTGACTGCCTTCGAGCTCGGCTTGCCTCCGGTGGACGGCGCGGCGACGAGGATGGACGTCTTCGCGCTGACGCTGCTGCCCGCGCGGCCGCCGGCCTTCTCGATCAGGGCGTTCATCTCGAACCGCCCGTAGGCCTCCAGCCGACCGCTCATCTTGCCGGTGACCACCACGACCTTGCCGGCCAGCGGACCTGCCCCCTCCGCCGCCGACGCCTCCCGGAGCTCGGTCATGTTGACGCCCGCTTCGATCAGTTTGTCGATGACCGGTGTCAGGGCGGCGACCTGCTCGACAATGACCGGGGCCTTCTCGGGGCCGATGCCCTCAACGCCCTGCAGAGCGGCAGCGTCCGCCTGACGGATGGCGTCCATGGTCCCGAAGTGCCGGGCGATACGGCGGGACATGCTGCGCCCGGTGCCGAGCACGCCCAGTGCGCAGAAGACCCGGCTGAGCGGGAGTGCCTTGGCGGCCTCGATCTGCTCGGCGAGCTTGGCGGCACGCTTGGCGCTCTTGGACGCCTCGGTGAGCTGCTCGACGGTCAAGGTGAACAGATCGGCGACGTCGTTGACGTAGCCGGACGCAACTAGGGCCGCCACGTAGGTCTTGCCCAGGCCGTCGATGTCGAGCATCTCGCGCTGCGCGGCGTACTCGATCAGTGCCGGGAGGGCGCACGCAGTGCCCTTCGCGCACCGCCACCGCTCCTGCGCCTTGTTGATCTCGCCACCGCAGTTCGGGCAGACCTCGGGAAGCGGCACCTCCCGTGCACCCTCCGGACGCAGCTGGACCACGGCCCCCTGCACCCTGGGGATGATGTCGCCGGCCTTGTAGACCGTCACGGTACGGGACCATGCTCTTGCCGACGCCGAGCACGATGGTCGCGTCGGGGCGGCGCAGGGCGGTCTGGTCCTGGAGCAGGGCGTCGTAGACCTTGCGGAGCCACCCGTAGCGCGGTGGGTAACCGCGGTGCCGGCCGAAGTCGGGCAGACAGCCGGTCAGGGGAGTGCGGTTCGACACGGTGGTCCTTTGCTCAGTCGAGTGAGAGGGGGCTGCGGTCGGCGAGGGTGAGCCGGGCGACGAGACGTGCGAGGGAGTGCGCCCAGTCGGCCGGGGCGCCGGGAACGAGGAGGTCCTCGCTCCAGACGGTGCCGTCACCGATGAGCGGCCGACTGGTCAGGCGGACCTGCCTTGGGCCGGCTGCGGCGGGGGAGAGCTCGAGTTCGTAGGACCGGGGCTCGGTGTCGATGTGCCAGGACAACAGGCCCTCGGCGTCGGGGCATCCGCAGGTCAGCACGTACACGCGGGTACGGCTGGGCGCGGGCATGACGGCGCGCAGCGCCCGGGCTACGTCCCGGCTCTCGCGGTGGTCGTGGGCTTCCGCCATCCTCCTTTAGGCCCGGCCCACGGGGTGTGGACCGGGCGAGGCGCCACCTGCTGGCCGTGAGGGCGTCCAGCAGCTGGTCGGTGGTGCGGGTGGCGATCGCGAAGCCGATCAGCTTCATGACGTCGTCGCGGTGGCGCGCCATGTCGCGCGCCTTGGCGAGGGTGTCCTCGGCCAGGTCGAGCTGTGCGAGGACGTCTCCGCATCCGACGAACGCGCGGGGGCCCAGTTCCCAGACGAGGGCGTTGACGGCGGCTCCGGCGGCGGCCAGGGGGTCGAGTTCGAGCATGATCCATCCGCGCTCCGCCGGGTCCTCTCCGTCGCGGCGCAGGTCCTGCGCGGCGGAGCGGAAGAGTCCTCCGGTGCCCGCGGCTGGCTCGAGAGCCCACTCGCCGCGCCGGCGGTTCCCCCCTGCGCCGTTGTCCGCGGCCAGGACTGCGGCCAGCAGTTCGCTGATGTCAGGCGGGGTGTGGTACTCGCCGAGGCTGCGCCGGGAGTGGTGGTGGCGAAGGCTGGTGATGACCCAAGAGAGCAGGTCGATCCGGGACCGTTCGGCGGGGTCAGTGTCCCCCGTGTGCTGGAGGACCCCGTGGCGCAGCGCGGCAGGGGCCACGGCCCGCACACCCGCCAACTCCGTGTCGTTCAGGTCCTCCCTGGTCCAGTCGAACAGCGGGCGGGCAGCGGTCCACAGGTCCGGGCGAAGGCCCCAGTAGAAGTCGGCGCTCTCCGCCAGACCGCGGACCAGGACGCGCGGGGGCTGCGCGGCGATGTACGCGGCGATCGTGTCGGCGGCCTCGGCGCCGGGAGACTTCTGGGGCCAGAGAGCGAGGGCGGCGACGACCCCTGCGGGGATGTCGAGCCGGCTGCCGCCGGCGGCGTGCCAGGCCTCGGCGACCGCTTCGCCGAGGACGGAGCCGGGGCTACGGCTGACGGTGATCGGGGGGCAGTCGGTCGTACCGGCGTGCCGGGCGCAGCTCGGATCGGTGCAGTTCCGTTCCCTGTGGGTGAGCACCTGGTCGATGGCCTCGCTCACGAGGGCGGCGGTGGAGTCAGCGGACATGAGGGTTCCAGGGCGTGGGTGGGTGGGGTGTTGTGGTCAGGACAGGTAACCGGGGCCGCGAGCGGGAGGGCCGCCGTCTGCGGCCCCGGGACCTGCATGTTGTGGTTATGGGTGCCGTTCGAGCGGCATCACCCGGCTCGTTTAGAGGACTCCGCGGCGGGCCAGGTCGGGTTCGCACAGGGAGCACGTCCCGCACGGCGCGCGCTCGGTGCATCCCGGCTGCGGGAGGGTGTTGGCCTCGGTGTCCTCGCGATGGATGAACTTGGGCCACTCGCGCTCGTACAGGAACTCACCCGCCCACTCCCGGGACTGGAACCCGGGGATGCGTGAAGCGTTGTTGGCCGTGTCCGGCTGGGCGACCCACGTGGTGGTGCCGTCCGAGAGGGTGTGTTCCCACACGTAGCCGTACACGGTGGGGCGGTCGGTCTTGCTCACGACGAGGAACCCGCGGGTGTAGTCGTTGTGGGCGGGCTGGAAGTCGATGTGCTGGGCAAGGCCGGGCAGCATGATCACGTCTCCGGAGTGAGGCGGGTGCGGGGGTGGTTGAGGGGAATCCCGACCGCGCCCGGGCCCGCCGCCTCTCGGCGTGCGGGACCGGCGTGGGTTCCGGCGGAGGGGCCCGGGCGCGTGGTCAGGAAGATCAGATGTTCCGCGGCGCGGCGGACGCGGCGGCGTACTTCACGCACGCGGGCATGGACTCGCGCAGATCGGGGCCACGCAGTCCGCGGCTTCCACGAGGCAGAAGCCCGCACTTGAGACGCTCTCGACCGTCATCGAGCTGCTTCAACACCGTGTTGGCGCAGCCTCCGCAGACGGCGGGCGGATTGTCGAAATCGGTGCCGAGGAGCGGCACCCGGGTCGCGGGGTGCTCCCCGCGGTCGAGGTGCATGCGTATCGAGCCGCGGCCCGATCGAGCCGGGGCGGGGATCAGGGGCGTGGTCATGATGAAGGTCCTTCCTGACAGGATCGTTCGTGGGGCGGCGGCTCCGCCGGGGGCGGCGGTGCCGGGAAGTGTCCGGTTACTTGGCCTTGCGCTGGTCGACCCGGTGGGCCTGGGATGCCGCGCGCATGACCTCGTCGAAGTCGAAGCCGAGGCCCTGGGCGTAGGCGCGCAGATCGTTGAGCAGCACGTGCAGCGCCTTCGAGAAGCTGGGGTAGGGGTCGTCTGCCATGTGCACGCGGAGGGCGGCAGCGGCGTCGCTGGCGTGCACGTACACGTCGAAAAGGTGGTCCCCGGCGGCCGAGTCGTCCGTGTTCTGGATCGGTTCGACGGACGGGGCGAGGTTCGGCATGGCCGCCAGGGGCCGTTCGTCGAGTCGCGCCTTCGCGTCGCCGTCGAGGCAGCGTTCGACGTCGGCGCGCATGTGACTGGCCAGGTGCATCAGGTCGGTGGTGACGTCCACGAGGGTCAGCCAGACGTCGGCCCAGCCCCTCCGGTAGGCGAGAAGGGCGGCGTCTACCTCGTGGACGACAGCAAGCATGGCAGGACTCCAGAGCAGTAAGAGGGTTTGTGCGGCGTGGACTTGGAGGCCCGCCAGCGATGCAATCAATCTACATACTGAAACACGAATATGCAACATCATGGGTAGTTGTGAACGTCTCCGGGGCCCGCCCTCGGGGGGCGGGCCGGGCGATCACATGCCGGGCCCGTCATTCGAGTTCTCGGGAATGCGGCACACCGGCCGCCTCGCTGGAGCCTGCTACTCGCCGGCGCCCCTGCGCGCCCGCTGCTGGACCCGACGGCTGCCGGCGGGGCATCGTGCCGACGAAGACCAGGAGCGCGGTCAGTGCCACCCCGGCCACAATGATCGCGCCGACAAGGCTGGCGGGCTCCAGTACCCAGACGCTGACCAGGGCGACAACGACACTCGGCGCGCCCCATCGCAGCGACCATCGGCCCCATGGGCTCGGGCTCTTACCGTCGACAACCGGCATCAGTTCCTCCTCGGTTCTGGATGCCGGGCTGATACCTGCATCCGTGCGTGGGTTCTGTGGCCCCGGGAGGGCAGGCATCCCGGGGTGTGATCGGTTCAGGCGCGAAACTGCTCCCCGTCGAAGTACGCGCCACGGGCCATCCGGGTGTTAGGAAGGAGGCCCGAGACGACCGGGGAGGTGAGGCCCGGGACGTCGACGAAGGTCGTGTACCGGTCCAGGAGCCGGGCGGCCACCCGGGTATCGCCCCATCGGTGCCCGACCGCGTTCAGGGGGCCGAGAGCTACGTTCAGGCCGTTCATGATGGAGAAGCCGAGACCTTGGTAGTAGCTTTCCAGCTCCGGGAAGCAGTTGAGGGTCAGCAGCCCGTAGCCGGCGCGCGTGAAGCGGCGTACGGAATGCCGGATGAGTTCGGCCCCGATGCCTCGCCCGCGCTGCTCGGGATCCACGGCAACCGCGGTGACGATCGCGGTCCGTTCCGCCAGAAGGTGCGCCAGCGGCACGTCGATGCCGGGATGGTCGAAGAGCCACAGCGGAACGCCTCCGATGAGGACGCCGAGCGTCTCGCCTTCATCGCTTTCGGCCACGACCATCAGGGCCCGGAAGTGGGAGAGTGGCCCTTCCTGCGGCAGGGACAGGTTCGGCCGCACGTCCTCGAACGCGTCGGGATCGTCGGGGTTCACGTCGGCGAGGAGCCGCATGACGGCGTCCGTGTCGGCGGGCGCTGCGTCGCGGAGAGTGATGCCGGGCAGGCGCGTGCGGGTGGTATCCATGAGGGCTCCATAAGGTGACTGGACGGCTTCAGGGCTTGAGATGGCCGGATGGGGTGATGCGGGCTTGCTTGGTGTCACCGGGGTGCAGCGCCGGTTCGCGTGTCAGAGCTATCTGCGGGCCGCGGTGCGCCGGTGTGGGGATGAACCGGGGAGGCGACTTACGGCCGCATGTCGGTGCGCTCGGGATCCGTGGCGGAGAGGTAGGTCTCTAGGCGGGTGATGCGTGCCTGAACCTGTGCGCGGAGTTGAAGGGCGGCCCGCAAGTCGCTCTGGGCGGATGCGCGCCGGTCGCGGGCCCGGTACCGGGCGTAGGCCCGATCGGCGGCGGCAACACAGCCGGGGTCGGCCTCGTGGACAGTCAGGACCGCCCGGACGACCTCGTGTGTGATGGTCGCGACCAGGGCGGGGGCTGGCTTCGAAGACCAATCGCCTGCGCGGATGGTGACGGGGAAGTCGGTGGTGTCACCGCCGCGCGCCAGGGTCAGCCCGGGGGACTGGACCTCCAGCCCGTCGATGGTGAGGATCGGGTCATGCCTGACCGGTGTTCCGTCAGGGAGCGGTCGGGTGCTTCCGCCTCGGCCGAAGTTCATGCCAAACCGGGTCGGAACGATGGCTCGGACCTTCTCCGCCCCGAGGTGGAAGTCGCCCCGCTTCTGGTCGTCGTAGGCGGGGGAGATGGCCAACATGCCAGCTACTCGGTTGCCTTTGACCGCATAGATGTTCTCGGCTGGCTGGCATCGCACCGGTGCCAGGTCGGGGCTGGTGCGCTCCAGGCGCTGGACACGCACGGGTCCGAAGATCGTGGTGACCACAGTGATCTTGGCCATGTGGGGCTCCTGAGGTTGTAAGAACAGCGCATCGGGGTGGCCGGGGGAAGGACTGTCGGAGGGGCCGAGAGCGGCGGCCAAGGGCACGTCGGATCACGGGACGGGATGGCTTGTGGGGCCAGGCCGATCGGAATCGAGGGAGCAGCGCGGGCGGCCCGGAGTGTTGTGCGGAGGGGCGTCAGTAGATGTGGCGGCCGTCAGGGACTGTCCGACCGATCAGGCGCCAGGGCGGGCCGTCGTTGAGGACGCCCATCGGGCACCGATCCTGCTGGTGCGTCGACAGGTCGGCCTCGATGGCCGTGTACCAGTGCCGCGTGAGAGGGCACCGGGTCCCGCGGGCGCACGCCGGTCGCTCTGCGACGAAGACGTGGTGGACGTCCGGCGACGTGGGGAGGGATCGGCGGAATGCGTCCGAGATGCGTTTGCCGTAAGCCGACGGGCTTTCGCTCCGGTACCGCCCCCATACCTGGATGCCGTAGACGAACTGGGTCCGGCCGTCGCGGTCGAGCCGGCAGCGCAGCACGGAGCCGTAGCGCGGGTTGTCGGGCGTGGACTCGTCTGCGCCCGCGGGCACCGCTCCGGTCATGTCGAGGACGGTCTGGCCGGTCCCGGTGAATGCCTGTGGCACGGCCAGCGCCCAGTACGAGGAGGCGTGCTTTCCCCACGGATGCAGCCTCCGCCGCCGGTACTGCGTCCCGGCCTTACGGCGCTTTATGAGCGGCTTGTTCCGCTTCATCTGTATCAGTCCCCCGGATGCGCTGAGACGGCGCGACGCCTGGAGCGGCGCTCGTCAAGTGGGTTGGTGTGGCGGGGTGTTGGCCCGATCTGAGAATGACAATACACATTGGATCGTGAATACGCAACATCTATGCTGAGGGCCTCCGCCGCGCCATGCGAGGTCCGCACCCGCTTGGAACCGGTCCCAGGCAAGTCGGCTGTCGACCGCGTCCTCGATCGCTCTCCAGACCAGCCCTCTTGCGGGGTCCTCCGGAATGCGGGGCTCTCCACGGTTGCCCCGGATCACCGTGACCGTGTCGCCGACCGGCGGCCGGGCCCCGGTGCACGAGGATGCAGGTGGGTGTTCCGTGGCCGGGGATGTAGGCCCCGGAAGTGTCGATGATCCAGCGCGCGTCGAAGCGGGGAAGGAACTCGGTGACGTACCGACGGCCGAACTCCCGCTTCATGAACGAGTTCGCGGTCAGCTGCGCCACGAAGCCGCCCGGAACGGCCAGGTGCTCGAGCATCAGCGCGGTGAAGGGCAGGGCCAGCGAGTACTTGCCGGCCGCCACCTGCGGGTACGCGGCCCGGATCTGGTCGCGGACGGTGGGGTCCTTCGGAGTGATGTACGGGGGGTTGGCCACGCACGCGTGGTAGGCGCTGGCGGCGAGCAGGGGCTCGGTGCGGTCCAGCAGGGAGTCGGCGGCGGCCACGTTGACGGGCAACGACTCCGGGACGCGGTCCAGGCCCACGCCGAGGACGGACGCCGAGCATGCCAGGAGCCGGTAGGCGGTCAGCGCGGCTGCGTACGCGTCGACGTCCACGCCCGACACCGCTACCAGAGCCCGCTCGACGGCCCGCGGCCCGCGGCCCGTGCCCGAGCGGAGTGGAGCGGCGGCCGCGGATCGGCGGAACGCGGGCCATGTGGAACGCGGCGACGGCGATGTGCCCGGTCCCGCAGGCGGGGTCGATCATCCGGACGTCGGCCGGCCCCCACTCTTCGATGGCCGGCTCCAGCGACAGGCGCAGCAGGAGACGGGCGACCCAGGGCGGGGTCTGGCACAGGGCGCGCCCCTTGCGGGCTTCGTCGGACAGCAGTTGGTAGGTGTCGCCCAGTGCGTAGCCGTCCACGCGGTGCTCATCTTCGAGGGCGGGGTGCCGGTCCCAGAACTCCTCGATGGTGGTCCAAGCGGCGGAGCTGAGCGGCTGCTCCCACAGTGGAAATACGGCCGGATCGGCGAGCGGGGCGAGAGCGGGGTGACAGCTGGCGAGACTTTCCAGGGACTTCAGCAGGCCGTCCGGGCCCGGCGGGCGGTCGTCAGCCGGGGCCAGGCCGTGCTCGTGGGCGTGCCGGGCGAGGGCCGTGGCGTGGCTCCAGAGGGCGGCCGTGCGCCGGTCGCCGGTGTCGCGCGCGACCGTGGCGGTGAGCTTGTCGTATGAGGCAGGGGACAGGGTGCGGGTGGTCATCTCTCCTCGCAGGGGGCTGGGGGCCTACTGGCCGGCGGTCATCGCGGCCCAGACATCGGCGAAGCCGTCGCGGGCCTTGTCCTGGACGCCGGCCGGGCAGTCACGTAGAAGTCCTCGCCCGTGCCGTGCGTCTTTGAGTCCGGGCGGACGCGGGTGTGGACGCGGTCGATGCCGGCGCCGTGGGCCTTCGTGGAGTGCTCGACCGGGCGGTTGAGGGCCGTGGCGGCGTTGTGCAGGAAGGCGCCCACTTCGGTGCGGCTGCCGGTACGGACGGTCTCCACGGACCGGTAGACGGTGCCCTTGATGCTGCTGTCGCGGCACTCGGGCTTGGTGCAACGGTCACCGTGAGCGGTCTTGCACTCGGGCCGGCGGCCGGGGGTGTAGGTGCGTCGCAGCCGGTAGACCGCCCATGTCTCCTCGTCCAGCCGGGCGTTGAACTGGCCGAGCGCCTCGGTGTTCTGGTCGTCGGTGACCCGCCTGAACAGGGTGTCCTCCTTGTAGAGGGACATGTTGTCGTTCAGGGCCATCGCCAGGTACTCCAGGCGCAGCACGCGCGCCGCGAGGGCGGGGTACTTTCGCAGACGCTTCAGGTGGTCCGGCTGAGGCGAACAGACTCCGGAAAACGGGCATACCGGGCAATATGATTTGGCCATGTCAATCCCAGACGGTCCTTGACGTAGCCCTGCACGTCCTCGCGGCCCCAGCCGAGGCGGAGCAAGGGGTAGTCAAGAGCGAAGGTCTCGTAGCCGGCCTTCCTGTTGCGCTGGGCCTGGAACTTGTTGGCCTTGGCCGCTCGCTTGTACTCGTCGGCGTTGTAGCCGAAGAGCTTGCCGACGGTCTGCCCGCCCGACCGCTGGAGCTGGAGGCGTTCAATCGAGAAAGCCTTGTGCTTCTGGCTGCACGCATGCCCACCGGCGTACTGGGGAACGGTGCCGTTCTCCTCCATCTCGTCCATGAGCGTCCACGGACCCCGGCTGAACACCTTGCCGGGGTTCGTGGTGTCGGAGAGCACTTCGACGCCTGCCGAGTCCGGCCGTCCGGCCCGCGCGACCTGCGTGTATCGAATGCCCTTCTCCCGCAGCAGCGGCAGGACGTGGTCCTCGACGTCGGCGATTTCCGTGGCGTAGGGCGCCGTGGTGTCCTCGTGACGGGTCCAGATGCGCACCCTGGGCCGACCGGCTGGCCGGCCCAGGGCTCCCTCGTCAGCTGGTCGCCTTCGGCTTCGGGACGCGGCAGGGACCAGGGCCTTCACAGCACGCGGCCTCGCCGGGGTTGTCCCACTGACAGGTCGGGCAGCGCCAGAGAACGCCAGCCTTGAACGCTGCTTCGCGGATTGCCTGATCCTGATGGTCATCGGCTGCATCGAGCAGCCTGGTCAGCAGATCCCGCTTGGGAGTGCCGTCGGCGCTGTCATCCAGCACCACGTCATCTTCGACTTCCACGCGCAGCGGCACGGTGCCGTCGGGACGGACCAGTCGGTCTGCCGCAGTGTCGCAGTGCACGGAGACCCGGACGGCGCCGACCTCATGGTCGAGGTAGGTAAACACCAGGACGCCATCGACCTCGACGCACGGGAGGTCGTTGTTGTCGGTCTGCGGGTGAAAGGTGGCGTCCTGATTCGCCCGCTCGCTCGCATCCGCATCGGGAAAGCGGTAGCTGAGCGGCACGATGCGGGTCCGGCCGCGCCTGGCGATGTCCTCGGCGTAGAGGTTGTATCCCTCGTCCGGCTGGTCGTCGCGCTCGGGCCCGTAGTAGAGCCGTACGGCCTCGCGGTCGTCGGTGGGCGGCTGCTCGGGGACGCCTTCCTTACCAACGAGGTTGTCCCAGACCCCACGCACGTACGTGGCGAGCTCGGCCAGCGCGGAGTCCTCATCACCATGGAGTGTCACCACGTCCTCGTGGCGGTCCCAGCGGCGCAGCACCCATGCCTGGCCCGCCGAGCGCGGGCTGATGAGGCTCACCGCTTCGGGGAAGGAAGGCTGCTGGCCAGCATGTTCGGCGAGCATGGCAACGCGTGCGCGGTTGAGCATGTCCTGCTGGTGCTCGGAAAGATCGCTGGGGTCGATTTCCTCCCACAGCTCCACAGCCGTCTTCACGAGGCATTCGATGTCCAGCGGGTTGAAGAGTGCAGCAATCACAGGGCTCTCCTTGAAAAGGGGCAGCGAAGGGGCAGCAGTGTTGATCAGGATTCGCACTGACGATCGCCCCTGCTCATCGCGAGAAGAGCAGGGTGATCGTCGGGGTTCTTTGGCAGGCGTGGCCGGTGGGTGAAGGGGCTACAGGTACCTGAGTGATCGGCGCCCAACTTGCAGTCGAACGGGATCGGTCGCCTACGGCCCCTGCGGCAGACGCGGGGACTCATGACGTGCCCCACGGGGAACAACCCGGGATTCGTGAACCCGACGGTCTAGGCTGGCCGTTACGTGCCTTACCTCGTGAGTTCCGGCGGATCAGTGCTTCAGAAATCGCGAACTGACGGAGGATGAGCATCGGGCACGCCTTCTCCGAATACATCAGGCAGGGCGGGTGGAGTCCCGGTTCCGGCGCGTACCCGATGCCCACGTCCTGGGGGCGGACCAGCACGTAGAACCACCGTTCCAGGGGTCGTTCGCAGATCTGGCACAGGCCGTTCTCGAAGGCCCGGGTGCGTTTGCCCGGGTTGAGCCCGCCGAAGACCGGCAGACCGTTGTGCTCGAACGAGACGTACGGGACGACCAGGCCGCCGTGCGTGGGACGGTGCGCGCACGCCGCGGGGATCGCCGGGGCGCTCACTGGGAATCACCGCCGGAGAGCTCCCAGGAGGGGCGGGCGAGCTCGACCAGGAAGGTGCAGGCGGCGTCGCTGGCCTGGAGCTGGCGTACGACGGGGAGCTGCCGGCACCGGCTGAGGAACTCGCCGATGGTCAGAGCGGTGTTGTGCGAGTCGTCCGGGTAGCTGCCGTGGTCGAGGGGGACCAGGCGGTCGCCCTCGTACTGCGGCCACGTGTACGCGGCGAGGAGCTCGGCCTGGCTCCAGTTGTGCGGGTTGGCGCGGATCTTGACGAGCTCGGCGCCGGGCGCCAGTTCCCTGAGCGAGTCGAGCGGCGGTGTCCGGCGCTGTTGTGGGGTGCTCGGGCCCATGACGGTCTCCCAGTTCGAGGCGGGCTTCGGCGGCCCGGGCGGTGAGATGGAGGGCTGCGGGGTTCGCCACGCAGCGGTGCAGTGGCCTGGCGGCCGCCCTCACGGCGCCCACGAGGGGCGGCGTAGGGGCTGTGGGGAGGGGGCGGCCGATCAACCAGGTATGACTACAGTACATATGAAAGCCTAAATATGCAACCTGATGGCGTGGGGTGCCCGCTCACCTCCTTCGGACACGGTGAACCTGGCCGACAGCAGTGCCACAGAGAGCTGCCGGATTCCTCCCTGCTCCCACAGCGTCAGGGACTCGGGCAGCGCGGCCGGCCACCACTGCACCGAAACGCCGTCGCGCACCACGTCGACGGCGACTCTGTATCCGTCGTTCGGGTTCGTCGAACTGGCTGCGGACCACCTCACGTACGGCAAGGTCGATCACCTGGGCCAGGTACCCGGCGCTGAAGGACCTGCGCCGGAGCAGGCGAAGCGCCAGCTGCTTGACGAGCCGGCAAGGACGGCTGCTGAAGCCTCGGACACGAGGTGACTCCTCCTCAATTCGCCGGTCGTGAGCCGAGCTGGTTGATGTATGCGGTCCACGTCTCGTACTCGGCGGCGGTGAGAACGGGGGGCGGGACGATGGGGGCGCGCCCGAAGCACTGGTCACAGGCGTCTACGTCCGGTTCGGCGCCTGTGGCGTCAGTGCCGCGGCCCGGCAAGGCGGTGCCGCAGATGGGCAGGCACGCCGGGACGGACGGGTCCAGCCGCAGATGCAGATCCTGGCCGTGGAGAACCGGACGGACCGCGACGGACGCCGGTGCGGAGGCGGGGCCGAGATGCCCCGCCAGGAACCGCACTACAAGGGCGTGAGCTGCCCGGGCCCGCTCGTCCAGGGTCCGCGGGTCGGCTGGTGGCAGCTCGACGACCCGCAGGGGCTCCCGCATCTCTGCGGTCAGGCGGTCGACGAGGACCCGCCCCTCGGCGAGGAACTGCGGGGCGTCGCCGCGGGGGTCGGCGCTGCGCTTGCCGACCCAGATCCATGACAGGGGCACGAACGCGGCGAGCTCGCTGAGGAGCCCGTACCAGCGGCTCACCGCCCACGTGGCGTAGGTGCCGCATGGCCTGTGGCGGCAGGAGCCGGCCGGAGCCTGGCAGGCACGCAGTTCGAAGCGGAAGCCGAGCTCGGCCGCGTCAGTCCGAAGGATGCCGAGCTCCGCCACACCGCCGTTCCGCCGTGTCCACCAGGCCGGTTCGCCGCCCAGCAGCGGACCGGGCTCGGCGCTGCGCCCGATTTCCTGCGCCTCCGCTGAACGGGCAGAGGCCAGAGTCCGATGGGCAGATACGACGCGGGTGCCGTCGATCACGAGGTAGTTCATCAGAAGTCTCTCCGGTCCGGCCGGGCGCGCCAGCGCCCGGCCGTCGAGCAGGAACGCCGGGAGGGAAGGGCCCGGCAACGGCGGATCAGGCGAGCGACTTCTTGGGGGTGGCCTTGACGGCCTTCTTCGCCGGGCCAGTCTTCTTGGCCGTCGCTCCCGCCTTCTTCGTGGTGGCCTTCTTGGCCGCCGCCTTCTTCCCCACGGCGGAGGTGCCGGTGAGGCTTCCCTTGGGGGCCTTCCTGACGGAGACCTCGCCGCCCCTGGGGAGTTTCTTGGAACCGCTGACCAGGTCCTTAAAGCCCTGCCCGGCCCGGAAGCGGGGGATGGAGGTCTTCTTGACCCGCACCCGCTCGCCGGTCTGGGGGTTGCGGGCGTAGCGGGCCGGTCGGTCGAGCCTCTCGAACGATCCGAATCCGGTGACGGAAACGCGATCTCCGGCGACGACAGCGCGGACGATGGCGTCGAGCACGTTGTCGACAGCATCGGCGGCCTGCTGGCGACCGCCCATCTTGTCCGCGATCGCGTCGACGAGCTGGGCCTTGTTCATGGCAGAACTCCTGTGAGTGGGCGTGCACTTCGATGCCGGACGTACGGCCGCTGACGTTCAGGGCGCGGTGCCGACGAAGGGAAGCGGGGCGCGTCATCCAGGACGGTCGAGCGCCTCCGACAGCAACTAAAGTACACACTAGAAATAAAACACGCAACGCTAATCGTCATGTTGACGAAAGCAGTTCGGCCGTGTCACTCTGACGTAGCGACAGCGGGTTTGAGCGCCACGCGAGTTGACGCCGCGCTCCCCGCCCCCGCCCTCCTCGGACCACCCACGCGGTACATGACCTCGGGAGAACACCCGTGAACACGAAGCTCGTTGACCCCACGACCGCCACCCTGATCCCGGCGGCTCACCCGCTCAACATCCACGCGACCGACCGCGCAGCTGGCGTCCTCCTCGGCGCCGCATGCGGAGACGCCCTGGGCGTGCCGTACGAGTTCGGCATGCGTCCCCTTCCTGACGACGGGCGTCCCAAGATGGTCGGCGGGGGCCTTGGCCCCTACAAGCCCGGCGAGTACTCCGACGACACCCAGATGCACGTGTGCATCGCCGCTGTCGCCTCCACCGGAGCCGACCTGACCAGTACCACGGCGCTCGACCAGATCGCCCGCAACTTCCACCGTTGGCGTGACGGCGGCGCGAGCGACATCGGGAACCAGACCCGCAGCGTGCTCGGCGCTGCGAAGGCCCGTAAGACAGGGACACCCGCGCAGGCCATGCTGGCGGAAGCCGACGCCTACACCGCCCGCACTCAGTTCAGCGCGGGCAACGGCTCGCTGATGCGGACCGGCGTCGTCGCCCTCGCCTACCTGGACGACGTCGAGGGGATGGCCCGGGCCGCCACCATGATCAGCTCCCTCACACACTCCGACCCCGAGTGCGTCGAGGCGTGCATCCTGTGGTGCTCGGGCATCCGAACCGCCGTGCTGGAAGGAACCTTCGACGGCGTCCGTGACGGCATCGCGCTGCTCCCCGAGGACCGGCAGGAGATCTGGCACGCGAGGCTGGACGAGGCCGAGGCGAACCCGCCGCACCACTGGCCCCGCAACGGGTACGTCGTCACCGCCCTCCAGGCCGCGTGGTCCGCCATCACCGGCACACCCGTTCCCGAGCTGGCACCGGAGCGTGGATCGTTCCCCGCCCAGCACTTCCAGCTCGCCACCGAAGCGGCCGTCCGGGCGGGGAACGACACGGACACCGTGGCCGCGATCGCGGGTGCCCTCCTGGGAGCGCGCTGGGGCGTCTCGGCGATCCCGCTCGACTGGCAGCAGGCGGTGAACGGCTGGCCCACGATGTCCGGCACCGATCTCGTCCGCCTGGCCGTCCTGACCGCCCGCAAGGGCATGGACGACGGTGACGGCTGGCCCTCGGCCCCGCGCGTCAAGATCCCCGGATACGCCGGAAAGGGCTTCGTCGCCCAGCACCCCGCCGACCCCGGAGTCCTGCTCGGCAACCTCCCCATGACCGAGTTCGCTGGCACACCGCCGGTCGACGCGGTCGTCTCCCTCTGCCGCGTCGGACAGGGGCCGATCTTCTCCCAGGCCGACGTCGAACACGTCCGCGTCTGGTTGGTCGACAAGGAAGGCGAGAACCCCAACCTCCACTACGCCCTCGACCAGGCGGCCCGCCAGATTCTCCGGCTCCGCAAGGAAAGCAAGCGGGTCTTTCTCCACTGCGTCGCGGGCCGCTCGCGCACCCCCGCCGTGGCGGCGACGTACAGCATGCTCCTGGGAACGGACCCCCGCACCGCCCTGACGGAAGTCTGGGCGGCCCTGGGCAAGCGCTGGACCCTCCTGGCGCACCCGCAGCTCCACGACGCGGTCTACGAGCTGGCCGGGCAGCCGCCGTACCGGCCGCAGCCCCGTCCTCGCCGCCGCTTCTTCCGCAAGCGCAGCTGACCCGGGCGGCGCGCCACACCGCTGACGCCAGATGCGCGGCCTCCACCCGGAGGCCGCGCTCAGTGATGCCCATGCACGACGTCCCGACCAGGGACAGAGACGGGTGACGGTCACCAAGAGGTCGTCACCACGAGCGCATGGAACGACGGTGCCCACGCACGAGGCAGGCCACGAATGGATCTACCGCATCACGACTCTCGCCGATCCGCCGGAGAGTAAGTACGTCCTCACACCGTACGAGGCGCAATCGCTTACGCGGCGCCTCCGCAGCGTCGGCTACGAGGCGCAGGTCGCTCGGGTCCCGGCAACGGCGTTCGTCATCGTCAGCGATGAGGAACTTGACGCCCTCGTCGCCAACAACGCACCCGGGACTACCCGATAGAACTCATCGAGACACAACGAAACCCCCAGCAGCACGTGAAAGCCGGGAGCCCGCCGGTCAATTGACCGGCGGGCCTACGCGTTTCCAGCGGCCTTCCGCCTCGCGGGCCGGCCCACCGAGCCGGTCAACAGCCGGCAGCCGGTCGACGGGATAGGGCCACGAATTGCCTCCTAGGCCCGGGGACCGAAGCGGCCGGACCCCCTGCGGCTGAGGATGAACCTGTAGACCGTCTCGCGATACCAGTGATCCTGGAAGACCCGAGGCTTCTTGCCGTCATCGGCGGTCCTGTCGGCGAACGGGACCTGGCCGCGGGCGTGATAGGCGCGGACGGTCTCGCGCGCGAGGGCCTCGCCCCGGGTGGTCATGCCCAGCACCTCGGCGAAGTCGTAGATGTCCAGCAGGTCCCGCGGATCCCCTTCGGGCAGATCGTGGACCAGCGCCGGCCCCGTGCCCTTGAAAGCCGCCCAGACGTGCGGTCGGTGTTTCTCCACCCACGCGTCGACCTCGTGCTGGTCATAGGTGCGCGGCTGCGTGCGTCGCGGTGCAGGGAAGGCCTGGCGAATGACTCTGTCGCCCTCCCGCTTCTCCTTGACGTCGACCCATTGGAGGCCGGTGTGCTCGGAGACGCCGTACCGCGGACCAATCATCTCCGCAGTGAGCTGCGCCTGTTCGCCCTGCGCCTCGGCGGCCGGCTCCGCCGCCGGTGTCGGCTCGGCGCGGTCCTTCTGGGCGCCGGCATCCGCGTCGGCCCAGGCGTGGCCGGATAGCTCCGCGCGGCGCTGGGCCGCGGCCCAGGTCCGCCGGCGATTCTCGCGCACCCACTCGTCCACCTCGGCCGCGCTGTAGCCGTGCTCGCCGGCCGCAGGGAATCCCTCAGCGCGGAGCCACCCCCGGGCCGTCTGTCCGCTGACGCTGTACGTGATCGCGATGTCCTTGGCGTCGACGTTCCCAGTGCGCGCGGTGGACGAACGGCTCGGAAGTGAACCGTCGGCCGCAGGGGGTTGCTCGGTGGCCACCGGTTCCTCGGTCTTCGTCTGCCGGCGCATGCGCCGCGGACGGTTCACGAACTCGTAGGCCGTCTTGCGGAACCACTTCCGCTCCGTGACCTCCGGCCGCTTCCCGTCACCGGGCGCACGGTCGGGGCCCGGCATCTTCTTCGTGGAGATGTAGCTCCGCAGGGTGCCCTCCGGCACCGGTTCCTTCCGGCCCAGGGCCTTGCCCTCCCAGGCGCAGATGTCCGACAGGGTCACCAGATCCTTCGGGCCGCCGGCAGGCAGACCGAACGGGTTGTCCGAGTCCTGCCCCTTCGCCCAGTGGACCGGGAGGTTCTTCTTCATCCACGCGTCCACCAGCGCGGCGTCGCGGACCAGGGTCCGTCCAGGACCGGACGGCCAACCCTCCGGGAAACCCGGGAGCGTGGTCCAGTAGGCCACGTTGCCTTCGTTGGCCTTGTACTTCTCCGCGATGTCCTGTGAGGTCACGAGTTCATCGGCGTCGGCGGGAATCACCGTTACTCCTTGTCGGACCGGCAGTGAACCCGCAGGCCGTCATCGTGGTCCCGCGGGTGGGGGCCTGGTCGGTCGAGGTCGAGGGGTTGCCGGCATCGTTGGATCCTTAGCTGCGCCGACGCCCTCAGTCGCGCAGGGGCAGGCGCTAAAGTACATCACGGTAGGGTAATACGCAACGAGCGCTCAAGGTGGCGTCGCCGCACGCCCGCGGGGGTGTCTTCGGGGCCGGGCGCATGTCCGCCCGGCCCCGAAGACACCCCCGCGAGTATTCAGTGCGCCAGCGCGAACCCCTGGCCCGCGCCGGCGTTCTTCGCGCGCAGCTTCTCGTCGCGCGCTCGCTGAAGGCTGCCGAATGTCTCCTGCCCCTGTTTCTTGAGAAGGTGCGGAATCCGGTTCGCCGGGATTCCGACAAGCGGGGATTCGCTGAGGACCGACAGGAGGTCCGACTCTGTCTGGTCGGTGTAGTCGGCTGCGATCAGCGCTTCCACATCGGGGAAGACGTCCGCATGCCTCTCGGTGTTCAGGTCGATAAGGTGGTCCTCCTTTCCTCCGAGGCTGTAGCACCAGAGAAAATTCTCGGGCGCATCGTTCACGACAAGCCGCTTAAAACGAGAGATCTCCTTGGTGTAGCAGTAAAAGCGAACCTCCGGCGAGCTGCGCATAATGCGCATCCAGGTGAGAAGGTAGTCGTCGGAGAAGAATTCGCCTGAGTCATGGACGCGAATCCACTTGCCGGCATACCGCTTGTGCCTGAGTTCCTCCGTCATCTGCCTCTCGAACTCCTCCGGATTGTCCCGGCAGAGGAGAAGATTCCGGATGTGGGCTGCGCGGACATTCTTGAACCGGTACGTTCCGACTCGGGCGTAGCACAGCTGGGCGCACACGCCCGCCTGAGGGCAGACGTTGAAATGGCTTCCGTCCGGCATTTCGATCACGAAAGCCGGAAGTGTCCAATTGAATACGCCGATCCTCCTCAGGTCCGAGTTCTGGGTGAGGAGCCGCTTGGGCGTGGTGCGGCCGGTCGTGTTGCTCTCAGACATCTCGTTCCTCGTGCTTCGAAGGGGAGGAGTGGGCGGGGGTGAAGTGCCGGGGCAGCCGGCGTGGGGGCGGACGCACGCTTGGATGCCGAGCGCGGTCACGCCGCCGTCGGCTCTCGCGAGCACGGCGAGCGCCTGGGCGATGGCGGTGCGCGCGCTGCGCTGGTGGTGGCCGCCGTACTGGGCGTCGTCGCCGTGACTGGCGATCAGGTCTGCGGCCCGCGCCGAGACGCGCTCGATCTCGGGCTCCGAGAGGCCCCGCAACTCGGCGATCCACAGCGGGACCATGAACAGCAGCCACGTCACCCACCTCGCCGACGCCGACGCCGACGCGTCTTCGGGGGCGGTGACCACCCGGCCGAAGGGGCCGTGTGTGGCAGGGGTGGGTTCGGGGGCCGGCACGTGCTGCACAGGCTCTTTGCCGGCGTCGGCGAAAGGAATGACTGTCGTCATGGTGAGGTGTCGCTCCATGCAGGGCGCCCCCGGCTGCATCAGCCGGGGGCGCCAGTGGGGAAGGGGGAAGCGCGATCAGTCGCTGCGTGCGAGGCAGTAGGCGGCGTGCGCGGGGGAGGTGCGGAGTCGGGGGGATCCCCCCAGCCCGTCGCGGGCCTGGAGGAGGTAGTCGCCCAGGTCTTCCAGGGAGTTGATCTCCTCGGTGGGCACAGGCTTGCCGCACCGGTCGCACGGCGCGAGGAGGTCGAAGGTGAGGCGGCGGCGGTCGTCGTAGGTCGCGAGGAAGTCCAGCGTCCCGTCCGTGAAGGGGATGGACAGCGCCACCGCTGGGAAGTGCGCGCCGTCCGCGACGAGCGGGTGGGTGTCGTCGTCCCTGGTGTGGATGGCGACCGGGCGGCCAAGGGAGTGGAGCGACAGGCGGTGGCGGAGTACCGCCTCCATCCAGCGAAGCTCGGAATCCTGGCTGTGGAGGGTCGGGTCCGGGCCGATCTTGCTGGCCTGACCGGTCTGCGCGCGCTCCACCGCGGCCTGGACGGCTGCGGCCTCGACGGGGTTGAAGGGCTTCCTCATGGTGCTCGGCATGGGGTCTCCGAGAAGGATCGGTCCCGTGATCGGCACGCTGGCGCGCGTCATGGTCACCGGGGTTGGATTCGAAGGCCGCGAACAGCGGCTCCGATCGGCGGGATCTCCCGGCCGACATCCATCACAGTACATACTGGAATGCCGATAAGCAACATTCTGAGGGAAGGGGCGGCCGGCAACCGCTGGTCCCTGGGAAGTCGTACGGGGGTAACAGCGACGGCCGGCCAGCTTGCCGCGGACGTGGCCTACACCGGCGCGGCGGTGAGCTGTCCGACCTTGTCGAGCAAGAGCTGGGCCCGGGCGAAGGCGGCCGCCTTGTGACCGTACGAAGGAACGACCAAGTGCATGGTCTCGTGCGCGAGGGCGCGATCGGCCTCTTCGCGGGTGGTCACCAGCGCGAGGTTGATGGCCATCAACGGCACTCTCAGCCGCGCGGACTTCGGGCCCAGATACACCTGGGCGGCATAGTGCGAGAGATAGGGCATGCCGCTGACCGAGGCGTACGCCGAGAGATCGGTGACAACATGGAACTCTCGTCCGGACACGGTCGCGAACAGCTTGGCGCGTCGGCGCAGCCAGCTCACATCGACGGGAAGGTCGCGCTCGTGCTCCGCCAGCGGGCTCCGCAGGTCAGCGTGCCGTTGATCGGTCACTGGGTGTGCTCGATCTGCCATGTCTCCTCCTCTCGAGTGCGGTCCGGCTCTTCCATCAGATCGTCCAGCCGGCCGTCCCCGTTCGGGGCGGGCCAGTGGTCCCCTCGCGGCCCGTCGGGCCGCGGGGACATCATGCCAACACGCCCCGCCGCCGCCCTTCGGCATGGGCGACGGGGCCGCTCACGCATAGCGCCCATGCCAGGAGTCGGCGTCCAGCCGCCCCAGTGCGGCGTCCTCCTCCGGGGTGAGACGGTTGGTGAAGTCGTCCCAGCGGGCCAGCTGCTCGAGCTCGGGGCCGTCGGCCAGCTCGATCCGTGCCTTCTGCCCCGTGGTCAGCTCCATCTCCACGCCGTCGGCCACGAGGTAGGCATGCGCCACCGGAAGAGATCGCCGCCGGACCAGGCTGAGGTTGAACAGGTAGCCGTTTACGGTGTCCTGGCCGCCGACCAGGGGCCTGATCCATATGACCTGGTCGTCGTCATCCTCGAAGCGGTGATGGCGGGCGAGGGCGGCGCGGAAGACCTCCGTCCCGTCGGGGTCCGACACGACCAAACGCGCGCCGGCGTCCACCGGGTCCCCGGTCGGGCTGTGGCGGCCTGCGACGAGGTCCGAGAACCGTCGGCGCCACTGCTGCTGTGTTGCTGTCATCGAATCGCTCCTGGTCAGCTCTAGTAGTCGGCTTCCGTGCACAGGACATCCTCGACGGGCTTCCCGCCGAGCTGGGTGATGCCCCGCGCGGTGAGGGAGGCAAGGATGCTGCTGCGCTCCGCGGCGGTGTGGCACACGATCCGGCTGGGGGCCTCCGCGCCGAGCAGGTCGATTCCGTTGCGGAACATGATTTCGTTGCTGCTGCTGGTGAACTTGGCGATCTTCATCGGGTCCCGTGTGATGGCCCCCGCGTTGTAGTTGTGGTGCGCCGGGTTGATGGCGCCGTAGTGGTCGCCGTTGTAGGCGTAGTAGTCGCTGCGCTGCATGAGCACGCTCGGGTCGTCCCAGATCAGCCGGCCGCCGCCCGGCTTGGCGGGAGTCTTCTTGACGCGCAGGAACACCGAGTTGGCACCGCCGGTCATCTTGTCGGCCTGCTCGCTCAAGCCGAGTCCGCCGCCGATACCCATCACGGCCCGCTTCTCCGTGGAAGCCAGGACCCCGACGCCGAGGAGACTGGCGAGATCGCCGCCGTTGAGGTTGTGGCTCAACGACCGGCCCTTGAACGCGCTCTGGATCTCCGCCTTGTTGCCGGTCACGTCGAAGCGGGACCAGGTCAGCCACTTGCCGCTGGTCGAGGGCGTGGGCTCGTAGCCCGGGCTGGCCGCCAGTTCGGCGCCGCTGGAAAACCCGGAGGCCTTCGCGACGGCGTCTCGGACGACCTCGACCTTCATCGGCAGCACCTTGTGAGATGCCTCCAGGTGGATCCTCTTCATGGCCGTCTGCAGCGCGTCGCTGTCGAGACCCATGAGGGACTCCATGCGCTGGTGCACGATCTCCTGGACCTGGAGATCCTGGAGCCCCTGAGCCGTCTCCATGGCGGCCTTCATGCCGGCGGAGCCCTCCAGCCCCTGGGCCTGGATGTTGTTCGCCAGATACGTCCACTCGCCCTCGGCCGCGGTCATCGGCTTGTTCATCAGGTGCAGCTGTTCCAGCCGCTCCACAAGGTCCTTGCCGTGGCCGGCGCCCGCAGGAGCGTGGACTTCGAGTTGTCCCCGCAGCGAGAACTCTGTGCTCGCCGGATCGTTGTCCTTGTAAGGGCGGTAGACGGCCTTCCAGCCGTCGCCCATGTCGATCTCGTACTCCGTGCCTTTGGCGGAAGAACGGGCGACACCGTCCCACGACGTCTGCCCGGTGGCCGGGTCGAGGTTCGCCTGGATCCTGCTGGCCTTGCGGACCGTCGCGGCGAGCGTGCCGGGCTCCGGCTCCCCGTCGGGCACCGGTACCTGCTTGGTGACCATCTTGGTCGCGGTCACCTCGTAGGCGTCCATCCACGGCATGGGCACGCCGCCGTTTTCGATCTTGTCCTTCACGACGCTCAGCTGGTCCATGTAGTGCTGGGCCATGGCCTTCTCCTCGTCGCTGATCGACGGGTCGTTGAGGACAGCAGAGACAGCGTCGACAGCGGCCTGGTGCTTGGCGATCGACGCGTCCGACATCTCGGAACCGGTCTTCAGCTTGTGCTGCACCGAGCTGACCGCGGTCTTGGTCAGCTCGGCCAGCTTCTTCTCCTTGTCGAGATCGAGGCGCTCCTTGACCTCCTCCTCGACCTGGATCTCCTCCATGTGCGTGCCGGGGATGCTCAGCGCGTCGAGGAGCTTCTCCTCCGCCTCCTCGGATATGTGCGTGAGCAGCACCTCCCGCGGGCCGTCCGGCGAGTCGTAGGCGACCAGAGTGGCTTCGGAGTTGATGAAGTCATCCCCACCCACCAGGATCGGCGTACCCGTGGGCTCGCCCACTGGAGGCGCCGCCGGCACCGGCGTCAGCGGCGGGTCCGTCTCCTCCTCTTCCTCCTGGACCTCCGCGTTGTCCTCGGCCTGGAGCAGCACGGCTTCCTCCGCCGACGGCTCCTCGCTGCTGCTCTGCAACTCCCCTTCGACAGACGCCTCCTGGGCCTCTTCCTCAGGCGGCGCGGCGGCCGCAACAGGCTCGGGCTCGGATTCGGTGCCCAGGAGCGCGTCGAGCTCCGCCAGCGGATCCTCGCCGGCCGGAGGTTCCGCAGGGGGAGCTGGCTCGACAACCGGCTCGGGGAGTTCGGGCACCTCGAACGCCGGCTCCCCCGCAGCTCCCGCGGCCGCGCCCGTGAGGTCGGTCCCCTCACCCGGTGCCGGCGCGCCGGTGATGTCCAGCGGGGCAGCGGGGGCCTCGGCGAGTGCGGTGGGGCTGACCGCGTAGCTCTGGTGGCTCGACTTCGATCCGGTTCCCATCAGCTACCACCGCCGTGCTTGAGGGAGGCGCCAGAGGGCAGGCCCAGCTGCTTGACGAAGAAGTCGGAGAAGTTCTGGCGCAAGTTGTTCTTCCTCTCTACGGCGTGGTCCAGAAACGCCGTGGCGATCTGGTCGTGCGTGACCTGGGACTGCGGGATCTTCAGGGCCTTGGCCGCCCGGCTGCGCATCTGCGGCACCCACGCCACGCCGGCCTTTGCGCCCTCGTGCGCGGTGGAGTGCAGGATGGAGCGCAGCTGTGCGTCCGGCATGGACTCGAACTTCTTGATCACCGGGTGTGCGGCGGCCGGGTTGATCTTGACGCCGTTGGCGAGACCACCGCCCAGGGCGGCCTGGTAGAGCTTCAGGTGGACGGGGGTGAACCCGCCCCCGCCGCTGGGGGCGTAGTCGACCGACAGCTTGTCCGCACCGAAGTGCTTGAAGGCCTGGCCGCGGTCGATTTGCACGAGGCCGCCGGAGGGCGTGGTCAGCCAGTTGTCCTGGTGACCGTCGTGTTCGCCGACGAGCCACGACCCCACGTGCGACCGGACGATCGCGTCGACCTGGAACTGCGTCCACTGGCTCGGGCTGGACGTGAACGGCTTGGCGTCCTTGAGGAGCGGCTGGATGGAGCCGGCCGTTCCGTCGGCCTTCTTGTGGTGGTACACCGGCACGGCCGGTACGCCGCCCAGCGACAAGACGTGGGACGCAGCGGCTTCGGTGTGCCCCAGAGCGCCGCCGTGGTTGTGGTCGGCCTTGAACATCCACTGCGAGCCGTCGGGGGCAGCGTGGACGGTCTTGGCATACGTTCCGCCGAGGTTCGACGCTGTGGTGCCGGGACCGAAGGTCCAGCTGGCGACCTCTTTCGCGTCGACGCGGGCCGGCACGTCCTGGTTGGTCGCCTTGGCGTGCTGGACCGCTGCCATCATGTCCTGGACGTTGGCGTTGAACGAGCCCGGCTTCGGTGCCTTCAACGGCTTCGCCGCAGACGCGGCTGGCTTCGCCACGGAGCCGGCGCCGTTCGCTGGCAGCTTGCTTGCCAGGGCCTGGACCGCCTCGTCCGACGCCAAACCGCCATCGGGCTTCGCCGCAGGCGCCGCGGCGGCTGCCGCCTTGGTGGCCTTGGCTGCCGCCTTCTTCGCGATGTCCGCGGTGACCTTGTCCTTGATGGCCTGCTGGTCGTACTTCTTGTTGAAACTCGCGGCGATGTAGTTCTGGACCTGGGCACGCGTGGCCTTGGCGTTGTTGTCCATGCCCAGCTCGCCTGCGACGGTGCGCAGGTCGGAGAGCTTCTGCTTCGCGGCCCACGACTTGAAGTCGCTCGTCAGATGGCCAGGGTGGAGATACTTTCCCGGTTCGAGAGCCGGGTGCTCGGCGTACGGGGTGTCGCTGGCACCGCCTTGCTGGGTACTGGCGTACCAGCCCTTCACATGCCCCTGCATGTCTTGGACGTCGCCGGCGTTCTTCGCCCACGCGGCGATCGCCTGGGGCGCACCCGGGTCGCCGGCAGGCGGCAGGTTCAGCGGCTTCCCGCCCTCGGGAGCCATTGCAATGTGCGCGGCGTAGCCGGCGTCGAGGCTCGCCAGCTGTTCCTGGCGTTTGACTGCCAGGGCCTTCAGCGACTGCACTTCGCACTCGGGTGTACTCGGCCGCACCAGTGCCACGAGCTGGTGACCACCGAGGTGCATCGCCTCGGTCTCGCTCAGCTGCCCCGAAGCGAGAGCCTGCTGTACCAGAGGCTGGAGGTCCTTCGGCGGCAGGTACGCGTGGTGGAGAGCCTCGTCGACCGCCGACTTGGCCTCGGCCTTGGCCTTCGCCAGGTCCTCGCCGAGCTCGGGACAGTCGGCCGACGCCAACTTCTGCTCAGCCGCGAGCATCGTGTGCAGGGCCTCGGCCCTCTGTTGCTGAGACTGAGGCCCGTAGGTCTTCTTCGCCTCGTTCCAGGCGCCGATCGACGCGGTCACCGCCTGGGCGGAGGACGCTACCTCGTCCGGCGTGGCCTTCCAGGCGCCGCCGCTGAGGGGCGGCTCGGTGCCCTCGATTTCGTGCAGGTTGGCGAGCGTCATTCCGCCGACCGTCTTGCCGGCGAGCAGCTCGTTGTACCGGCTGAGCGCGGCGGCCTGGATCTTGGCCTTGGACGGGATGTCGCCCGGGTATGCGGGGTCGAGCCAGTGGACCAGGGGGTGCTGGCCCTTACCGGACAGGCCCACCAGCGCGGGGTGCTCGAAGCCCTTGGCCTCGGCGATCTCGCGCAGATCGTCCTCGTCGAGCGAGTTCAGATAGGCCAGCGTCTGCGCCTTGAGCGCCTTGGTGTGGGCTTCGATCTCCTCGTCGGAGGCGCCCGCCGCCTTCAGCTTCTCGATGGCCTCTTGGGCCTGCTCGACCTGGCCGACGAAGAGGTCGTACCGCTCGACGGGATCCGTCGGGACCTCGTCCTCGGGATCGAGGGCGAACGGCGGGTCGGCGAGCTCCCCCATCAGGTCCATTGCGACCACGAGGTCGGCCTTGGCCTGGACCTCCTCGTCGGACATCGGCTGTACGGGCGCCTCGGCCACCACGTCGTCCGCCTCGGATGCCGTGGTGGGCCCCACCGCGTAGGAGGCGTGCGAGGACTTGCTGCCGGTGCCCATCAGCCGTCACCCCGCGGCGGGAGCGCAGGGATGACCTCGGCGAGCAGTTCGTTCAGAACGAGATCGGCTGCGTGCGTGAGGTCGAGCGCGCCCTCGGGGATGTCGGCTGGCTCGAGCGAGCACGCGCCGCCGGACTGCTGGATCCAGCGCTCGATGTCCTCGTTGGTGGTGTCCTCGCGCAGGCGCTCGCGCCAGGGGTCGGCCGTTTCGTAGACGAGGGTGACCCAGCGCACGACCCGCTGGGCCGGCTGTCGGCTGTCGTCGAGGGCGAGTACCGCGACCGGGTCGACGGGGAGGCCGAGCGCGGGGTGCCAGACGAGCAGGATCCACAGCCGCCAGGCCGGAGCGGCCGGCGTCGGCTCCGCCGTCTCGGCATCGGTGGGGTGGGGTTCAGTCGTCACGGAGGCTCCTCCCGAAGGTGCTTTCACCTGCTACAGGTGTGGGAGGAGCCGCCGGTGTGACAGTGCGGACGAAGAAGTTTTCAGCGGCTGGGCAGGAGCGAGGCCATGTACTGGACGGTCGCGGCGAAGGCGTCCTCGGTCCGGGCGTGGACGTCCTCGCGGCCGTTGGCGGTCATGACCGCGCCGTGCAGGGCGTACTGATGGGGGTTCTGGGAGATCAGGGTCAGCCGGGGGCCGAAGATCTCGGCCATCTCGGCGATGCGGTTGGCCCGGGACAGACCGGTGAGGATGACCGGCATGTCATCAGGGAGGGTCTCTGCCAGGAAGTGCAGGCCGGGCCGCTCCCAGCTGTCCCAGTCGGCGTTGTCTCGGACCGTCTGCACGTTGATGGCGATGCCGGCCGGCTGGGTGTCCTCGATCCAGGAGAGGTAGCGCTGGAGGTCCTCGAGCCGGAACCAGTACACGTTCGGCACGACGTTCACGCCGGCCTCGGTGAACTCCTGCGCGAGCAGGAGCGATCGGCGCATGTTGAGCAGGTGTTCGGTGCGCGGCCAGTCCCCGTAGATGCTGTAGTTGCACGAGAGGACCAGGTCCCACTCCTGCTCCGCGATCCGCTCGACGAGCCTGTCGCGGCCGCGGCGGGTCCAGAAGGCCTCGACGAGCGGGTCCTCGCCGTAGCCGACCAGCACGGCCTTCTGGTGGTCCCCGAGGGCGAGGGCCTGGCGGGCGGTCTGCTCGGTGAACCGCTTGTAGAGTGTGTGGGTGTCGGGCGAGAACACGCGCCGCAGACCGACTCCGTAGGCAGGCCAGTTCAGGCTGGCGTCGAGCTTGGTGACCGCGGAGCCGTCGGTCATGGGGATGAAGGCAGGCAGGCCGTCGGGCAGCGTGCTGTCGACGGTGATGTCGTCGAAGGTCAGGGTGCCGCCGACGTCCGCCATCCACCCGGCTATGTCGGTCCGGCTCCCGCACCGGATCGGGCACTTGCGGGTCACGCACGCGTTCGCCGGAGCGTCCGCCTCGGCCGCCGAGCACCCGCAGAACCGGCAGTCGGAGTTCTGGCCGGTGCACAGGGGCTCGACGGTCGCCGGGCCGCCCCGGCCGTCGGGCCCGGCGTAGAAGGCGCAGCTGTTGCAGTCGCAGCCTCGGCCCGGAAGGGGCACGCCGACGGTCGGGATGGGCAGGGAGACACTGGTCATGCTGCTTCGCTTCCTTCGGTGGTTGCATCGTGGTCCGTCGCGCCGTCGGCGGTGGCGCCTTCGAGGTGGTCGTGGAGCTCGCGCAGGGCAAGGCGCAGGGAGCCGCGGTCGTACCGCGCGATCTCCTTGCCGGCCCGGACCTCGGCCAGCAGCCCGCGGATGCCGTCCAGGGCGGTACGGATCGTGTTCGACTCCACCGCCGGACGACTCGGGGCGGTGTCGGCCGGCGTCGCTTCTGCGGCGGCTTCCGCTGGCGCCGTCGGCTGCATCGGATGGCCCAGCTCGCGGGTGGGGACCCGGGTGAGCTTGGCCCGGCGGTCGGCGTTCGCCGCGTCCTGCCGTTCCTCGGCTTCGGTGATGATCTCTTCTGGTCCGAGCTCGGGCTCCTCCAGGCCGACGTTCACGGCGGTCGGGAGCAGGTGGAGCCGCTTGGAGGACTTCAAGGCTGCCCAGATGCCCTCGGCAGCCTGTGCCCGGCCGTTGCGGAGCTCGGCGAATCTGATCCTCGTGTTCAGGCGGATCGCGGCTTCGTCCATCTCCTCGGTGAGGTCACGCGGCAGCGCGCGGAAGGCCCGTACGAGTTCACTGGCCTTGCGCTCGTTGAGCTGCAGCCCCAGGCGGTCCAGCACCTCGCTCCAGGGGGCGGCGCAGGAACTGTCGGTGCCGCGGATCTTCTCCAGGGCAAGGAAGCGTTCGGCCGGGTCGGGGATCGCGTAGACCTCTTGCGGCACGGGCTTGCCGGCCTTGAGGAGCTTGCCGACGAGGATGGCGCACCGCTGGTACAGCAACGCGGCGGCCTGCTCCCCGGGCCGGAGGGGCTCGCGGGCGAAGTTCTCGACGAAGCGCCACATGTGACGCTCCTCCTCGGACAACGGGCCCGGGCAGACCACGGCCGGCAGCGCCTGGAAGTGCGGGTTCTCCGGCCGGTTGACGGCGCCCCAGCGCATCGCGCGCAGACGGCGCTCCCCGGTGACCAGGCGGATTGTCGGCGCCGTGCCGTCGACGAGGATCTCCTCGGCCAGGACCGGCTCCAGGAGGCCGATGACGGACATGGAGGAGATCAGGTCGGCGAGTTCGGACGGTGGCAGGGTGTCGGAGGGGTTGCGGGCGTGGGGCTCAGTGAAGGGGGCGCCCTGGCCACGTAGCGGCAGCATCTCGAATCGCCGCTGCCGCAGCTTGACGCTGCGGTGCAGGATCTCGGTGAGCCGGATCATGCTCCCGCCGTCCGGCGGAGCCTCGAACGAGGTACTGGTCATGGCGCTGCTTCCTTCAGGGCCGCGGGGAGCGGCCGGTCACTTCGTGGCGAGGTAGAGGTCGGTGGGGGCGGGCCGGGTGGCCGGAGTGCCGCGCAGCAGCGGGGTGAAGATCGGGGCGAAGGGCCCGTGTTCCTGGAGCTGCTGCAGGGTGGTGACGCCGATGTTGATGTCGCCCTTGAGCCGGCTGAGGCGGACGTCCGCACCGGCGCGCGTGTAGAGGTCCTCGGTGCGCGCGGCCAGCCGTTGCGGGCGCCGGTCCGGCTCCCCGGCCTTCGGCGGTGCCGCGTCGAGAACCACCAGGACCCGGGGAAAGACCGGGTAGTTGTACATCCACGCCGGCCTGGTCGCGTTCGGGGTGCGTCGCGTGCGATCCGCGCTCTGCGGGACGTACTCGTACAGCCGGCCGTACGCCTGCAGCTTCGCGGCGAGCCGCGCGGAGGTCATCGTGGCGCGGTCGAGTTCGACGAAGAAGCTGAGCATGGTGCGCCGCCCGTTCTCCACGTGCACGTAGTTGAGGACGGCGTCGCTGATGACGTGGTCGTCCTCGAAGCGTCGTTGGCCGTCGCGGATCCGGTTGGCGACTTCGGGGGTCCAGTCCAGCGGCCCGCACTCGTGCCCCAGCCGACGCGCCCACTCGACGAAGGCGACCCCGACCTCGTTCACCGCGAGCGTGTGCGCCTGCCGGGCGCCAGCGACGGACTCGGGCGTCACCCGGTACGGCCGCGCGGGCAGTTCGCCGGCCTCCTCCACGGACTCGGCGCCGGCTTCGGTGAGGAACCACAAGAACGGCTGGCTCTGCACCCGCCCGCGGCCGCCTGGCCCTTGGGCCCGGATCCGGTCGACCAGTCCGGCCTGGAGCAGCTCGGCGAGTTGCCAGCGCAGGTACACGGGGCGGGCCGGCCGCTTCTCGGGCAGGGTCAGCAGCACGTGCAGCTGGTGGGTGGAGAGCACCCGGTGCTGGTACAGCAACTCCAGGACCTCGCCGCCGATCGCGTGGAAGCTGCGCGTGGGTGACACGAAGCTACGCGTGGGCGCAGCCGCGGCGGCCGCTTCGACAGGGGGCAGAGTCATCCGAGCCTCGACTGGTTCTGGTGGGGGTTGATCGGGTGGACGTTGCTGGGGGCTTCCTCGGCCGGGTCCGGCTCCGCGCCGCTGATGACGGTGCCTTCGCTGTCGTGGACGCGCGGCCTTGCCGCCCCGCTGCCGGACACGGTGGCGTCGACCGGCCCGTCCGGGCCCTCGGGGGCGGGCGGCGCGGCCTCGTCGAAGTCGGGCTCGTCCGGCGGCAGATCGGCGCCGGCCGGTTCGTCGTCGTCCGGCGGAACATGGAGGGTGACGACGAACCGGCGCAGCCGCGAGTCCAGGCGGCGCAGGTCGGTGAGGATGTCGCGGACCGAGCGCCGCTGCAGGTTCTCGTCGATGGCCCGCGCCAGCCGCTCCTCGTTCTGCGGCCGGTAGTAGTCGCCGTACAGGTCCTCCACCGAGGCGCCGCGGACCCGGAACGGGTCGGTCGAACCCGACTCGAGCGTCACGGACATCACGTAGCTGTACCGGTTGAGCTGGACGACCGTGTCAGGGGCGACCTTCTTGCCCCAGCGGCGGGTGACCAGCGTCGCCTCGTCGACGTCGGACGCGGTCGTCGACAGGATGGACAGGTTCTGCAGCAGGCCCTGCCTGGTAGTGGCGCTCAACCGCTGCGCCATCTGCGTCATGGCGAGCAACTTCACGTTGTACTTGCGCAGCTGCTCGGTGATCTGGGCGAGGGTGCCCTTCGATGCGCCGTCCACGCTGGTCAGCTCGTCGATAAAGGTGTAGAAGTCGCGCCGCTGGTCGGGCGGGGTGTCCCGCCGCGAGAGGCCGGCCCGGAAGAGGTCGTAGATCAGCAGGGAGCTGATGATGCGGTCGACGTCGCCGGTGCCGGCGGGGCAGACAAAGACGATCTTCCCGGTGTCCATGGCGTGCCGGATGTCGTACGTCGACCGGCTCGACCCGAGGAACGCCTTGATCGCGTTGGAGGAGGACAGCCGCTCGATGATGTTCGTGACGACCGGGATGGCTTCCTTGCTGTAGCCCGGGAAGACGTTCTCCCAGAAGTCCCGGATGTCCTTGGGCAGGTACTGCAGCACGTTGGTCCGCCAGACGGCGTCCGTGAGGATCGTGCGGATCTGGAAGACGGTGGGCGCCAGGTCGGGCCGGCCGGCGCGGCAGACGTGCCATGACAGGTACACCAAGGACTCGACCGCGCGCGTGAGGATGGTCTTCGCACGGCCGGCCGAGTCGGACCAGTTCAACGCCGCGGCGAAGCCGGTGACGATGTACTGGACGATGTCGGGGATCTCGGACTCGCGCCGGCGCTCCATCGACAGCGGGTTCCAGGAGCCGACCATCTTGTCGAGCTCGGGGCTCGTGAGGTCGATCTCCCAAATGCGGTCGGCCAGTTCCTTGTGCGCCAGGTACGGCCGGGCACGGGTCCAGCCGTCACCATGGGGATCAAGGAAGAGGACGCCGAACCCGCCGTGGGCGATCGCGATCGCCTGCACGAGCGACATCTCGGTCTTTCCGAAGCCGGACTTGCCGAGGAACAGGGCGAAGAGCAGGTACTTCAGCGGGACACCGGCGAGGCGCTCCCCGCCGCCGGACTTCGCCACCCACCCGAGAGGCAGCAGACCGCGCTGTCCCGTCCACGTCGGCAGCGCTGCGGGCGGCGGCGGGACGACTCCGCCCGAGCGGGCGATGTTCGGGGCCATGTTGTGCTTGGTGGGCGGCTTGAGCAGCCCGGCGATCTCCTGGGCGGTCACCCAGGAGTGCCGGCGCGGTACGAAGAGCCCGGTCTCGAAGCGGCGGTCGAACCTGCCCCGGTAGATCCAGTGGTCCGCCCGGACGCGGGTGACTCCGAGGTGGAGACCGACGGGGCGCAGGTGGTTGTCGCCGGACCACGGCTCCAGCGCGGCGAGGACCTGGTCCAGCAGCATCCGGGCCCGGTACTCGTCGCGAGCGCAGGTGCGCACGAGCAGCTGCATGGAGAAGACGGGCTCGGCCCCGGGGACGAGCTTGCCCATGGCGGCCTTCATGTCCGTGATGCGGTAGGTGGTGCGCTGTTGGCGGTGCTGCCGCTGCCGTGCGCCGCCACCCTGGTTGCCTTTCATCTCGGTGGCGATCTCGGACATCACCGCGCCGAGGTCGAAGCCGAACCGGTTGGTGCGATGCTGGGGCATGCCGGGTATGGCCGGCCCGTCGGAAGGGTTGCGGCGCGCCTGTGTCAGCAGGCGCCGGCGGCGGCTGCTGACACGGTTCGGGGAAACGGGCACGAGGTCCAGGACGACGTCGGCGCTCTCACCGAGGTCCTCGCGGACGTCGGCTACCGCGTTGGCCAGGGCCTCGAGCGGATCCGGGGTGAGCGGCACTTCGCGCAGGGCGAGGTGGTCGGGGAGGGCCAGGGCGAGCTCGGCGCGGGCGTAGTGCCTCTCCCGGGTGGCCGGCCTGCCGCGGCCGTCTGTTTCCGGCTTGGCGAGGTCGACCGGTTGGGCGACGGTCGTGTCTGGTGCGACGGTCATGGTCTACCTGTCTGTGGTGAGCGTGGGGGCGTCAGGAGCCGAGCCGGATCTGCGGCCGTTCGCGCGCAGCCCGGCCGTCGGCTTCCACCGGCCGCATCTCCACCTGGGCGTAGCCCTGGTGGCGCAGCACCGACATCGCTCGGTCCGGGCCCTCGACCCTCATGGACAGCGATCCGTTGGAGCAGGTGAAGCGGACACGGAGGGCGCTGGTGCGGGTCGAGGAGACGAGCCAGCGCGACACGCTCTTGTGCGCGCGGGCCATCTGGTGTCCGAAGCGGATGACCTCTTCAGGCTTCGGGTCGAAGCCCGTGGTCGGCAGCACCTCCAGAGTCGTTCGCTTGGCCATCGGGCCGCGGGACAGGGCCCAGCGGACTGCGGCAGCGCCGCCGCCGGCAGCAAGAGCGAGCAGCGCGACGCACCAGGCGTTGGCCATCACCGAGTCCGCCAGCCGCTCGGCGTGACCCGGAAGGTCCCCGATGAAGCCGATCACGCCGTCGACGAGGTCGTTCGTGGTCATCGCCCACCGCCCGAGAACGAGGCGCGCGGCGGCGCCGCGGCGGCCGGAGCGGGCAAGGGGGGAGTCGGGAGCATGGCGGCACCTCCAAAGAGCAAACGGGCCTTTCACCTGCTACAGGTGTCGGGATCCGGCTCGGTGTGACACTCCGCTCCGAATTTCTTCGCGGTGTTGCGTCGGTCGGCGTCACGGCCCCGTGGAGGGGCACGTGACGCCGACCGACGGGTCAGATGTCGACGCCGTGACCGCGGAGGTAGGCCAGCGGGTCGATGTCCGATCCGTACTCCGGTCCGGTGCGGATCTCGAAGTGGAGGTGCGGACCGCTGACGTTGCCCGTGGCCCCGGAGTATCCGATCCGGTCGCCGCCCTTCACCTGCTGGCCCACGGAGACGTTCAGCGAGGACTGGTGCGCGTACTGCGAGTACTTGCCGTCCCCGTGCTTGATCACCACCTGGTAGCCGTACGCGCTGTTCCAGCCGGCCGTCACCACGGTGCCCGGGCCCACCGCGCGGATCGCGGTCCCTGTGGGCACCGGGAAGTCGATCCCGGTGTGGTAGCCGCTCGACCACATCGACCCCGAGACCCGGTAGCCGGTGCCGATGTGCTTGTCGGCGACCGGGGCGACCCACGAGCCCGAGGTGCTGCCCGAGCCGGGCTCGGTGTAGTCGGGCCGCTTCATGATCAAAATTCGGCCTTTCCAGAACGAGAGGGGCTTGATCCGGACGCGGGCACCGGTATGCGGCGCGTCGATCACCTCCCCGCCGCCGATGAACATGGCAACGTGCTCCGGGCTGGAGGCGCTGCCGCCCGAGAAGAGCAGGTCGCCGGGACGCAGGTCCTTCTGCGAGTTCACCTTGGTTCCGATGTCGACCTGGTCGTACGTGACCCTGGGGAGGTTCACGCCGACCTTGCTCCAGGCGTACTTGACCAGGCTGGAGCAGTCGCACCCGTTGGAGCCCTGGAATGGGGGCTTGCAGTTCCCGCCCAGGACGTAGGGGGTGCCGTAGGCCTCCTTGGCGCCCGCCACGACCTTGGCCAGACCACCGGACGTCTTGCCGTCCATCGGTGCGGACCACCGCTCAGCCCGGTCCCGGATCTCGCGGACGTACTTGCGCGTCTCCTCGTACGGCGGGATCCCGCCGTACTTCTTCACGTTGTTCCCGCCGGCGTTGTAGGCGGCGAGCATGTTGTCGACGACGTCACCGGGCACGCTGCGGATCTCATCAGCGAGCTTGCAGTCGTAGGCCACCATCGACGGAACCGCGTCCTCAGGGTCCAGCGGGTCCGCACCACCCTTGTTGTTGGCGTCGATGCCTTCGGTCGCCCAGGTGGAGGGGATGAACTGCGCGATGCCCAACGCGCCGGCTCCGCCGTCAGGCGGGTTCTTGCGAAAATTGGACTCCTGGTAGAGCTGGGCGGCGATCAGCGAGGGAGTGACCTCCGCACAGCCGTACCTCGACACTGCATCGAGGATGATGGGGCGCAGCCAGTCGGGTATCTCTTTGGTGTCCGACAGGCCGCCGCCGAATCCCGCGTTCTCCAGTGCGTCGCTCGTGTTGTCCTCACCGATCGCCGACGACAGGGCCAGCACGGCGCTGATGATCAGGCCGAGTCCGAGCAGGGAGGAGACAAGGCCCGCGATCAGCACCCGTCGAAGGACCTTGGACTCGCCCTGCTCAGACATTGGGCAGCCCCACGACACGCCAGCTGCCGTCGGCGCCGCGGCGCAGCTTGAGTGCCACCTGCTCTTCGGACTCGGTGACGGGCCCCTTGGCCGGCGACTCCTTCAGCTTGTAGATCACGCGCGCGAAGCTGGAGTCCTCGCTGGGGGCAGGCGCTCCGTCCGGCAGCGACACCCGCAGAACCGTCACGGTCACCTGGACCTGGCGGTCCTTCCAGCTCAGCCACTGCTGCGTGCCGGCGCTGCCGCTGGTGTGGGTGCGCAGGTCCTCGGCGAGGTCCCCGGCGGCGTAGGCGGCGGCACGCCTGGATGCGTCGTCGAACGAAGAGTCCCGGCCCGGCCGGGCGTCGTGGCTGGCCCATGCCGTCGTGAAAGCCCTGGCCACCTCGTCGACCGGCGCTGGAACCGGCGCCGGGTCCGGGTCCGGGGAGGGTACGTCATGAGACCCGGACGGTTCGGCCTTGGGCGAGGCCTCGGCTGGGGGTGGGTCGTCCTTGTCGTTCCCGACCGCTGCGCTGGATGGCGCGTTCGTACGCGGAGCCGATCCGGAGCTGGCGGGACTCTCACCTCCACCGAGCCCGAGGAGCAGGGCGACACCAACAGCTGCCAAGACAGCCGCAGCCACGAACAGCGCGATCGTCCCGCGCTGAGCACGTACACGCGCGGCATCGGTTCTGGGCATGGAGGTCCCCCGTGAGGTGGTTCTGGTGCGGTGATCTGGGCGGCCGGGACCTTGGAGGTCCCGGCCGCGCCCCGGCTACGGCCGGGGCCTGGGCGGGCCGGGCGGCCGGGTGGCTCGCCGGATAGCCCGAGGCGGACCAGACGGCTTGGCCGGCGGTGTCGGTGGTGCAGGGGTGGGCGGGGTCGGCATCTTCGGCACCGCCGCCGGCCCGGCGGCCGGGGGCTTCACCGAACCTGGCGTCTTCGTCCCGGCTGTCGTGGTCGCGGGCTTGCCGGGTGTCTTGGCTCCAGCCGCCGTCGGCGCGCCCCCAGGAGCCTTCGGCGCGATGGCGCCGGCTCGCGGGCCGGGAGGAGTCGCGGCCCTGGGGTTCGACTGGATCTGTGCCAGGCCGAGGTTGACCTGCGCCTTCGTGCCCTGCTTGGCGACGAACTTGCCAGCCGTGACGACGTTGCGCTTGTACTCGGCGCCGAAGTCCTTGGCCTCCTGGACCTTCTTGTCGATGGTGCGTTCCTTGACGGCCTTGAGCTGGTCGCGCACCTGCCCGGCCCGGGCGGTGGCCGCAGCGGCGCCCCGCTTGGTCGCGGCGACGCCACGGGGAATGCCCACCGGCGCGCCGACGGTGGCCATGAAGGCGAACTTCGTTGCCTTCGCGCCGTACCTGGCGGTGGCGGCGGCCGCTTTGCCAGTGGCCATGGTGGCCCTGCCGCCCCGGGTCTGGGACATCTTGTTCGCGGCGGCCGTGGCCAACCGCTTCTGCAGGGTCTGCTTGGCCGCCTGCTGTGCCGCGACCTTTGCGGCCGCGCTCGCGCCGCCGGTGCCCACGGCTGCGGCGGCGTTTGTGGCGAGCCGGGCCGCAGTCCGCAGTCGGCTGGCCTTGCGGTTGGCCTGCGGCGAGCCGACCCAGGCGTTCTTGGCGGCCTTCAGGCCCTGGCCGACGGGCCTGCTCACGCGCCGGGCCTCGCCGCGGGCCTCGCCCCACATCTGCTTCAGGCCGGGGGCCGTCTCGGCATAGCGACCGGGGCTGTTGAACACCGAGCGGCGGGATCCGCCGACGCGGGCGTTGACGAGCTTGCGGTTGAGGTTGACCGCGATGCTCTGCGCGGTCTGCTTGATGCGCCTGTGGCCGGCCAGACCGGCGACGGCGGTGACGTCGATGACGATGAATTTGACGGCGAGGACGTCGCCGGTCTCCGCGTCGATGAGGGCCAGGACGATCAGGATGAAGATCGCCTGGAAGAGGATGGAGATGATGACGCCGAGGACTGCCTTGATGATCGCGGAGAACCAGCGCCACAGGGTGGCGCGGCCGCCGCCGGGCAGGATGCCTGCGGTGAGGGCCCAGTGGCCGCGGATCGCCTCGAAGGCCAGCCAGCCCTGCGCGGTGAGGAACGTGCCGGTGACCAGGATCATGAGGATGGCCACGATCACGGCGGCGATCGCGACGAACAGAGCAGAGAAGGCGAGGTCGGCGGAGGCCCGCTTGGCCTTGGGCTTCACGTCCCCGCACGCGGCCTCGAACTTCTTCGAGTTCTCGGTGAGCTGCCCGATGAAGTTCGTGTCGTAGATCGAGTCCATCATCGCGGCGTCCCAGTAGTTCATCCCGAGCTGGTCGAGGTTGAACTCGGCGAGCTTGAACTCGCGGAACGCCTTGTCGCACTGTCCGTCGAAGGTCTGCCCGTACACCATGAGCTGGTTGGGCTTGACGATGAACGCCTCCACGAGGGCGTCAGTGATCGGCTTCGCCACGTTGTTGGGGTCGGCGCTGCCCTTGGCGCTCGCCGGGTCGTCGGCCAGCACGATGGAGGCGACCTCCAGAGTGAAGTCCTTCGACTTCCCCACCAGGCCCCCCTCCGAGAGCAGCATGGTGGAGCCCTGCGGCTGAGCCTGGTCGTGCTGGCCGAGCAGCACCTGGGCCGGCGAGACGAGCACGGTGGTGGTCAGTGCGGCGACGACGAGGGAGACCCCGATCTCGGCGAAGCCTCGTGAGCGCTCCTTGAAGAGGATCAGCCAGCCGCAGTAGAAGCCGGCGAACGTCAGGAACAGGCCGGGAAGCCCCAACCTGTCGATGACCTGGTTCTTGATGGTGCTGGAGATGTCCTCGACGGGGCCGACCATGACCTTGGCCAGTCCGAAGTTCAGAGCCCACTTGATCAGCCAGCAGGTGAAGCCGATGACCCACTTCGAGACGCCGAAGAGCAGCTGGGCGACGATGTTCCAGATCTTGAGGTCGATGTCCTTCCAGCCACCGGTATCCGTTTTGACGGTGTAGGAGCTGATCGGGACGCCGTCCTTGTCGGTGACGTTGAACGGCTGGAGCAAGCCGTCGCTGCCGTCCTTCGGCTTCTGGTTCAGGTTCTTGCCGGCCGGGCCCTCAGCCGGCGCGGAGGTGCTGGGCGAAGGCGACGGGTCTGCCGTGGCCGCAGGGGCCAGCACCACGGTGAACAGGGCCACCAGGACGGCGATCAGCCCGAGGCGCCGCTTGATCCCCCTTCGCTGTATGCGGCTCATGCGAGGGCTCCGTCCGCCTCAGCGAACTCCACGGCCTCGTCGTCCTCCTCGGCGCCCTGCCCCGGCGTCGTAGTGATCGCGGCGGCGGCGTTCTCGTCCGCCGGGATCAGCACCTTGATCCCCGCGATCCGCTTGCGGAGGTCGCGGTAGAGGCCCTCGCCGGCCCGCAGGGCGCGCTCGGTCTCGCTGACGTTGAGCGGGGAGAGGTTCTCGGTGATGACTTTGAGCATCTCCTCGTCAGATGGGTCGAGATCTAGGAACTCAAGGCACCTGGCGGCCAGCGCCTTGCCGCGGTGACGGAAGACGAAGATGTGGGACAACAGCGCCCGGATCTTGTCGCCGATCTCCGACTTCGGGCCGATGTCATACGGGTCGTGCGAGCCTGCGAAAGCGCCGGCGTTGTGCTTGCGGCCGTCGGCGATGAGCTCGAGCAGCAGGTTGGTGCCCTCCGCGGACGAGGTGAGCCACCAGCACTCGTCGAGGAAGACGCCGGCGAACTCGTTCGGGTCGGCGAACGCGATCTCCCGGCAGAGCGCCGTCATCAGGTACATCAGCCGCCAACCGAAGCGCTTTTCGACCTCCAGGCTTGGGAGGCGGTGCTCGGAGAGCTCCTCCTTGGTGGGCAGGCCCAGGCGGTCGACGGCGAAGACGATGCTGTCGGCGTCGGTGATCCGTACGACCGGCAGCGTGGGGTCGAAGATGACGCGGCCGAGGTCCTTCTTCGCCAGCGACCGCAGCTTGCGCACGAGTTCGGAGGCGGCGGCGCGGACCGCGTTGTCGTTCGGCTCGTCCGGGTCGGGCGTGCGGGCCCGGTCGGCGAGCGTGTCCATCAGCGCGGTCATGCTGGGCTTGGGCCCGAGCCGGGTGGCCTCGATCGCCTCGGCGAGGGTGATGCCCTCGATGCTCATCGAGCCGATGTCCAGGAGGGGGGTGAGGAAGGACTCGGTGTAGCGGGCGGCGCGCGGGCCGCGGAAGACGCGCAGGGGGTCGAGGGAGACGCCGGCGTTCTCGTCGACGTTGATGATCTGGGTGGTGCCGGGGCAGGCGTTCGCGAATCGCGACCACTCCTGCTGCGGGGTGCGGTCGATGACCAGGGCTCGGCCGCGGGAGTTCCTCTGGCCGGCGCGGTGGCCGGTGGTGAGGATCGAGTACATCGCGCACTTCATCGCGACGGACTTTCCGGAGCCGAGCTCGCCGACGAACGCGGCGGACGCGGAGGCGTTGACGCGGGGGCCGTGGGAGAAGTCGACCAGTACGGGGCGGACGCCGCCGCCGTTGAGCTGGAGGCCGAAGAGGCTGCCGGAGTCGTCGCCGAGGCCGGCGCCGCAGAACGGCATCGACATGGCGAAGTCCCGGGCGAGCAGGTACTGGGTGTAGTCGAGCATCGGGCCCGGGGTCTTGGTGCCGGGCAGCATGCCGTGGAAGAGCGCGACCTGGTCGCCGGTGGGCCTCACGAGCGTGTAGTCGTTGCCGCCGAAGTGGTTGGCCAGCGACGTCGCCTTCTCGTCGGCCTCGTCGGGGGTTGTTCCCCACACGCAGGTGGCAACGGTGGCGCGGATCTCGACCTCGGTGCTGGAGGCGGTGAGCCGGTCGCGGTACTCGTCCAGGGCGAAGGACGCCTTGTCGAGGGAGGCCGGCACCCCGGAGGTCTCCCCGTCGTATTCACCGCGCTGATGCGCGAGCTCGCGCTGCTGACGGCGGCTCTTCGGCTCTGCCTTCGAGCCGGACTCGACGTGCAGCCGGACAGCCCAGTCCACGGGGAAGTTGAAATCGTCCAGCGCCGCCAGGTACTCGCTGCCGGGGAAGCGGAAGGCTTCGGGCATCTCGCTGAGAACGCAGAACGCCTGGTAGGAGTCGCCGTGTTCGCTGGTGGCGCGCAGGTAGCGGCGCTTGAAGGGGTTGGTCGGGCCCTTGGAGGCCCGGGTACCGCGGCCGCCCTCGTCCAGGATCACCTGGGTGTGCGCGGTCACTGTGTGGCCGCGGCCGCGCAGAGCGCGCGGTGCGCCGTCCTCGGGAAGGAGCGGCTCGCTCAGGCCTCGACGGGCGCTGTGCCCGTAGATCCACAGGATCTCCGCCTCGGTGGCCGGCCGCATCTTGATGCCTGAGGGCCAGCCGGCCGCCAGGCGGTTGGTCTGCTCCAGGCGCTGGCGCTCCTCGGCGACGGAGATCGGGGCGACCGGCAGGCCGAGCGCGCCCATGACCTCGACCTGGAGGGAGGACAGGACCGCCCGGCTGCTCTGCTTGAAGTCGGTGTGCGGCAGGGGGACGGCGAGGAAGTCGACGCGGCCGGTGAGCTCGAGGTCCTGGAGTTGGTCGAGGACCTTCAGCGCCAGATCGACGTACTCAGGGGAGGCGTCAAGGTCGACGCCGGCGGTCATGCGGGTGACGACCGACGCGGCGTCGACGCTCGGGCACAGGCTGAGCAGGAGGGCTTCGCCCCGCAGGGACTTGAAGAGGGCCTCCAGGGAGTCCAGCCGCTCACGCTTCGTGGACTTACTGGCGTGGGTGTAATTCTCGGTGTCGACGCGCCACACCGCCCACACGGTGGCGGCAGTGGTCCAGATGAGGTGGCCGCTGATGTGCCGGACGGGGAGACGCATGGGATCTTCCTTCTGTGCTGGTGGTGATGACGAGGCGGTTGGTCAGTGCTCGTCGAGGGAGGCCAACAGGGCCTGCAGCCCGGTCTTGGGCTCCGCCCGGGCCGCCGCGGCCGCGGCTGGCACCGGTACCGGGCGGGCTGCGCGCCGGGCCAAGGGAGCGGGTGCCGGGACGGGCTTGGCGGCGGCCGCCGGGGCGGGCCGCTCGGCGGACCGGACGTGCACCGTGCAGGTGGCGGTCGCCAGTCGTGGTCGAGCGACCCGCTGCGGCTTGCCGGCCAGGCGACCCTGGGCCGGAGTGGAGGAGTAGATGAGCAGGCTGCGCACGGCGCGTGCCGGGTCCCGGCCGTCGAGCCGGGCGTACCGCAGCGCCCAGGCCAGGCCCCAGGGGATCAGTGCCATGAGGATGAAGTTCATGGCGCCGAAGTGGGCCCACAGGTCCCTGGTCATGACGAGGAGCCCGAAGCTGATCACCATGGTTATGACCTGGGTGATCGTGTAGGGCCCTCCCGGGAGCCGGCCGGCTCCCGGGAGCTTGCCGATGACCAGCGGGTGCTTACGGGCTCGTGTGTACGAGTGCCCGATCAACTCCTCCTCCGAGGCACTCACGAGACCCGCCAGCCCTCACCCGCCAGAGCGGGGGCGTCGCCGGTGACGTGGACGACGGACACCGACGCCGCGGTGTCGTCGATCTCGGAGCCGACCTTGGTCTTGAGGACGTTGAGGTTGCTGATGCCCCAGAGCACGAGGGCGGCCAGGACGATGGCGACGAGGGTGCCGACGAAGGAGCGCGTCTTCCACCAGGCCATCAGCACGGCGATGATCGCCATGAGGGTGGCCACGGTGAGGACCAGCGTGCGGACTTGGCCCGTCTTGGTGTTGGCCCAGTCGAGGACGTCGCCGGCGAGGACGACGTGGTCGGGGTTGGCTGCTGCCAGGGTGCGCATGAACGATTCCTCTTTCTCAGGAGTTCGACGGCGACGGCGAGTCAGATGCCGTGGCTGCGTCGGGGCTCGGGGTGGTGGTGTGCGGCGCCGCCGAGGGCGGGCTGCTCGCGCGGATCGCCGGGGCGTCGTCGACGGACGCGACCTCCCAGCGGCTGGCGCGGGACTTGAGGGTGAGCGCGTAGCTCAGCGAGACCGGGCTGCCGGCCTGGTCCGTGGCATCGACCTGGACCAGCTGGTGCAGCACCGTGCCGTCGGCCGGCACCTTCTGCTGACCCGAGCCGGACGAGTCGTCCTGGACACCGGTCACCTTCACTGCGGCGTACGGCGCAGGGCTGATCGGCTGGAGCCGCGTGCCGGGAGAGGTGTAGCGGTCGAGCTCGGTCGTACCGGTCAGGTAGGCGGCCAGGAACCCGCGGGCGGTCTCGACCGACGGGTCCGCGCTGCTCGACCCGCGGTCGGTCTCGTACGCCAGGCCGCCCGGCTTGAGCGCGGCCGGTGCGGCCACCTGCGCCGGCAGCGACGTCGCCGCGTAGCCGGCGGTGGCGCCCTGCTCGGTGCCACCGGCGCCGGCCGGGCCGGTGGCCTGGATACCGACACGGAAGTACTGGACGCCCAGCCGCGTGGACTTGCCCTGGTCGTCGTGGGCGGTGACGTCGGCGGCGACGGTGACGGACCAGTAGCCGGGCTGGACCTCGCGGGACGCGATCACCGTGGACTGCGTGGCCGTGCGGGTACCGGGCTTGACCGCGAGCGCGACCGAGCCGGAGTAGTACGGCGCCAGGTCCCGCTCGGTGCCCTGGCCGGCCTGCAGATAGGCGGAGACGAACAGCTCGGCGAAGCCAGCCGGTCCAACCGACGACGCCGGCGTCGCTGCGGCGGCCGGCTTGGCCACGCCCTGGGCGGGAGCAGACGAGGAAAGGAACGCGAGCGCGCCGAGGATCGGGCCGGAGACCACGAGCGCCCAAACACCGGCACGGACCAGCCGGGAGAGGCCGGCCATCTGAGCCGTGCTCGTCTTCCACCCGGTCTCGTCCGGCTCGTCCGCCGACGCCTCCTGGGGCTCGTCGAGCTCCTCGTCCCAGGCCTCCGCCTCGACGAGCTGCTGCCTGGCCGCCTTGCGCTGCCGACGCTGCCGCTTCACGACGCCGTCCGCAGGGCCTGGACGGTCAGGACCGTCGAGATGCGCTCCTTGAGCTGGTCCGGCGTGCGCTGCAGCAGCACATCCCACGACGCCAGAGAGGCCTCCGACTCCTTGTCGAGGAAGGCGCGCATCTGCTCGTGCAGGTCACGATCCATCGGCCGGCTCACCAGCGCGGCAGCGATCTTGGTCAGCTCGCGCGAAGCACGGGCCACACGGGCCTCGTCGGCGTCGAGCAGCTGTCGGCCGGTGCCGGCCGGGGACATCGTGGTCACGTCGGTTCTCCCGGAGTCGAGAAGGAGCGGGGGTGTTCAGGTGGGGCTGGACCGATCTGGCGGCCCTCTCGCCTGCTACAGGTGTCGAGAAAGCGCGCGGTGTGACAGTCGGGCCGAGGTCTTTTCGAGCGACTTCTGCGGCGCCCGAACCGAGGGGCGGCCAGCGGCTCTCAGGCCGCGGCGCGGTACTGCGCGAGGTCCGACTTCGCGCGCAGCGTGCGCACGGCACGGCTGGCGTGCTGCCGCAGCAGGTCTCCCTCGTGGCCCATGGACCGGGTGGTCATGTGGCGCTGGTCGGGGCGCTGCGAGGTGGACAGGTAGTAGCGGGCGATGCGCTGGGCTTCGAACTTCTTCAGCGCTCCGACCTCCACCGCCCACAGCAGCAGTTCGAGGACCTCCGTCCGCGCCTCGTGACGCGACAAGGCCGGCTCGTCGACGTCGACGAGCTCCATCTGCGCGGCCCGCACCAGTAGGTCGGCGAGCTCGACCGTGTGGTGCGGGGTGTCGGGGTCCTCGCTGGCGCCGACGTGCGCGTATCGGGTGTGGGACTCGGCCGCGGCCAAGGGCGCGACACCGGCGGCGAACTCCTGGACGTCCTCCACGTCGTCGAGGCAGGCGGCTAGGGTGCGGCGGGTCAGCTGCAGGGTGTCGAGCGCGAGGTTGTTGAAGATCCGCCGCGGGCGCCGGTCGAGTGGGTAGGTGCGGACGACCTCGAAGGCCGCGCCGAGCACCGTCGCGCACACGTCGTCCCACGGCAGGCCGTAGGACCTCCGCTGCGTCCTCGCCATCAAGACCGCCTTGGGCAGCAGGACCCGCACCGCCACCCGCCACGCGAGGTGAGCGTCGAAGCCGGTCCCGACGGCCCGCTCGACCAGCAGGTGCATCACGCGGTCGTGGCCGTCCAGGTCACCGCGGCGGTGGTACGCGGAGATCTTGTCGACCACGTCCTGGGGACCGGCCGCTCCGGTGAGGTCCGGGTGTTCCCCGGCCCACGCGGCGACGCGGTCCGCCGCCCGGAGGTCGCGGCAGAGCGCGGCCCAGTCGCGGTTCATCACGGTGAGCGTGTCGTAGCGGGGCGTGGACTCGGAGGAGTCGAGTGCCGGGGTGTGCTGGGTGGTGGCCACGTCCGTGTCCGTCCTTTCGCGCCATCTGGTCTCGATGGCGCTCACCCTCCCGACGGCCCCCTTGACCGCGGTCTGACCGCGACTGCGGCCTGACGAGGTCAAGGGGAAACCGGCCTCGGCACCTCGGTGGCCCAGCTGGGCAAGAGGGCCGTGGTCAAGGGGTGGGCGGAGTGGTCAAGGGGATGGGTGTCCACGCAGTGGGGTGGATGGGTGCGCCCCACTCCTACCGAGGACGGGGTGGAGACCACTGGCAGTGGATGGACTGCGGCGCATCGGCCCCGGCTCCATCCACTGGAGTGGATGGACCATGCCCCGCCGCGGGGTGTTCGGGCCCACCCGCACTCCGGCCACCCGGTGGGCCACCGCCCCCACCCGTTCCGTCTATCGCGATGGGCGCCACCGCGAACTCGGGCTGAAGCCTTCGGGCCGCCATCGCCTCGGCACGGCGTCCTGTACGACTCTGGCGCGCGCTCGGGAGGAAATCCTGGCCGTCTCGGCCGCCCATCCGCTGGCCGGCCGGCGTCGCTCGGATCGGCTACCGCTGGCGCCGGTGCAGTGCCTCGGCCTCATCGGGTGATGCAGGGTGAGCGGCCGCCGGGTTTCCCCTTGCCCCGGACCGAGGTCAAGGGGAAACAGCAGGTGCCCCGGCCCATGGTCAAGGGGTGGAGGCGAGGCCGGTCAAGGGGGGAGTTGCTCGTGCGGTGAACCTGGTCAAGGGGGGTGGAGCGGAGAGGAGGGGCATCGCCGGAAGGTGTCTGCCGGCGGAGACCAGGGGGTGGGTGACAGGCTCCGCTCCACCACGATCCGATCCGCGCTACGGGCTGACGGCGTCTCCCGCCTGTCGCTCAACCCCCATCGGTGGGGTGACAGTGGGCGCCACCGGTGTAGGGGCATCGGGGCATCGAGTGGAGTCCACCGCGTGGATGGACCATGGCCTGATCCATCGGGTGTTGCCCATCGAGTGGAGTGGGCCGATGGGCGCCACTCGGGGACGGGGCCGGATTCCATTCCACTGAGTGGGCTCCACCGTGTACGCGGTGGAGCCGGATGGAGCCCGCTCGGTGTGCGGCGCCGGGCGATGGATGGTGGGCTTCGCGAGTGGGCCGGGGTGGAGGAGGCCGTCGCACTGGCCTCGGTGGCGTCCACTCATCGTGTGGCCGCCACCGTCGGCCCCACTCCGCGCCGGCGTTTCCGATGTGCCGGAGCGCTGGGCGATGGACAGTGATGTTTCCCCTTGACGTGGACCGGGTGTCAAGGAGGAACCCGCGGCCGGGGAGGCCAGTCAAGGGGGCCTCGGTGATGCGAGAAGCCCGCTTCCGGTTCATGGGCGTCGACCACGCTTGCGCACCGGTGTCCGGAAACGGCCGCTGAAGCAGGAGTGTGGTTGGTGGCCGAGCTCTGTCCCATCTGCGCCCGTGGAGTGGGACGCGCTCCGGTGGATGGGACCCAGCTCCCCCGGCAGTGGCGAGCCTCGACGGGGTGGAGTGGGTGGCTCATGATGCGGCCCACTCCATCCGGCGGGTCCGGCACCGGACAAAGAGGCCGGTGGAGCCGAGCGCCGGACGGGTGCATCCACTGCCGTTCCACCCCGCGCACACCTCGGGGTGTGCCGACGGCGATGGACGGCTGGCACGTCCACCCTCGTGTTCCTCTCGGCACGGCTTGCACCGGGGGGGCGGCCGACTCGGCGGGGTTCAGCACCAGGACGGTGCAGCCGCACTCCGGGCACCGGCCCCGGGGAGCTGCAGGAGTGGACCGCGGGACGGGATTCCGAGCGGGGGTGGGGTGGACGATGGTGAGAGTGGGGGCGTCGGGCTGCGCGGTGGCATGGCGACGGTCGCGGACGATCTCCTCGCACACTGAGCACCGGCGGCCGCTGCTCCACAGGACGCCAGCCTCACAGTCGAAGATGCCGCAGCCCCAGTGGGGCAGGCCGACGCCGAGGATCCACCGGCCGGGGTCGCGGATCTCGTCGGTGAAGATGCGGCAGACCCGCGTCTCCAGACGCTGCCGAAGCCGGGCGTCATCGATGCCGGAACGCAGCTGGCGGCCGACTTCCCGGGCGATGCGCCGCTGCATGTAGACGCTGGTCTGCCGGTAGAGCCGGTGGACCGGCTCGAGGACGGCGTGCACCCGGGCGCTGATGGTCAGCCCGGGCCCGCCGTAGGCGCCTGCGCGGTTGGTCAAGGGGGTGCCCGAGGGCTCGGTCAAGGGGGTGGTCAAGGGGGTCTGGTGGTTATCCGCGCGCAGCGCGAGCCCGCCCTCGCTGTCGCTGTGCGGCGGTTGCGCACAGCGGTTTTCCACACCTTCACCTACCTGTACCTCGCCTACGGCGGGTGAGAAGAGGTCGCGCTCGTCATCAGGTCGGTCAGTCCTAGGTCCTTCCCTAGTCGCAAGTGATCCCGCATCAGCCGACGAACCCGATCCGTCACCAAGACCAGAGGTGGAGGAGGGCGCGACGCCCGTGGAGGACGGTTGTCCACAGGCCGCGTCCTGAGCGGAGGCCGGGATGTCGTGAGCGACGAAGTGGTGGCGGCCGCGCACGCCAGCGCGCCGCTCCACGGTGATCCACCGCGTCGCCTCCAGCTCGTCGACGATCTCGCCGGCGGCCGCGGTGGTGAGCGGCTGGCCAGCCCGCCGACCGCTGTGGTGATGCAGCGCCCCTGCGATCTCCGACTCGGTGAGCGGGATCTTCTGGGCCTGGGCGTAGGCGATGAGCGCATACGCGCGCAGCTGGCGCGGAGTGAGGTCCTCAGACGCGGCCACCGGGATCCACACGAACCGCTCCGTCGCGGACAGCGGCCGGGTACGGCGCACCGCCGAAGTGCCGTTCCCCCCAGGCAGGGAGCGGCGGGTCGAGGACAGCTCTGCGACACCGTCGGGCCCGGGGCGCATCAGCTGCGTCATACCGCGCTCGACGGATGACTTCGACAGGCCGACGTACTCCGCGATGGTCACGGTCGCCGCCGTGCATCCCTCCGGACGCGACGCCAGCGCGGCGATCTTCACGTAAACGGTCACCGCGACGTCGGCGTAGTGCGGGTTGGCGACGAGGCGCAGGGGCACCTTCACCCGCTGGCGGCGCTGCGGGCGCGCCTGATCGCCCGCCGGCGGCGGGCTACTGGGAACTGAGGCTGTGCTGAGCACGCTTCTCCTGGCGCACCGGTGCCACGGGGCGGCGACTCGGGTGCGCTGGTCTCGACGGCGTCCGGCAAGGACGCGCGGTCTGGGTCTGGCCAAGGAAGCTGAAGGAACGGGTCCTTCAGCTGCTACGGGTGTTGAAAAAGCCGACGGTGTGACAGTCCGGCCGAGAAAATCCCTGGCGAGCCTGTGACCTGCGGGTCAAGGGGGTGTCCGGGGCGGTGGCGGACCCCCTTGACCAGCCGCTGACCGGGGCCGTGAAGGCCCGTCGGGCAGGAGTGGGGAGCGAGGCGTCGGCACTGCTGGTCAAAGGGTGGCGGCTGTAGTTGGTCAAGGGGAGACCACCGGACCGCACTGTGCCGCGGTCGGGCCAGGCCGGAGCGCCGGCCGTGAGAGTGAGTACGCAGCGTGGCGCTGAGGTCACGGACGGGCGAAAAACAGCCGCGATCGGCGTGCTTCGGTGGCGTCCGAGCTGACAAAGAGCATGGGTGTACTGCAAGATGGACCCCGTTCTCCCGGGTCGCCCCGGGAAACGACAAACCCCCTCGGGGGGATTGCTGCTGGAGGGCAGTGATTGCCGGACCATTCGGTCTGGCCCTCGCTCAAGCTGGGCCGCTAACCCAGGACTGAGCGGTGACGGCCGGCAGAGGAGCTGCTAACTCCGAAGCCGGCGGAGAGGGGCGAGGAGCAGCCTTTGCTAGAGGCGCCCGCCCGGAAGACCTACAACATCCTCAACTCCCCCTTCCAGGGGGCCCTCGCGTTTCTGGGCCCGGACGCGCCGGGCAGCGCCCACGGCAGCTCCGCGCCCGGCGCGGTGGATCCGCTCGGGGGCTGTGCGGTGCTGGTCATGGGAGAACCGCCTTCTCGGTTCGCCGGGCTCGGCGCTCTGCGCCGGGGGCCCGAGGTGAGGCGTATTGGATCAAGCGGAAATCACCCTATCCCCTGTCGCCCGTCGTGCACGCGCACTCGGCGCGTTGTCCACTCGACGTCGAAAAGTGCGACCAAAAGGGACAGTTGGCTCGGGAGGTGCTAACTGGCGCTTCCCGTACGGATGGTTACGCGATCCGCCCGTACTACCGTCAGAAGGTATGAAGTTGGGCGCTCGTCCGTAAATCCGACTCTTCGAATCTCGAACACCGTGGTGCCGACCTTGGACTTGAGGAGCGAGCACTCCTCGGTGGTGGCGGGCCGCGCGCCCCAGCTGCTGGCGTGGCTGTCCTCGCGCCGCAGCGGGCCAACCGTGAACGGCGCGACGGTGGCGGCTTCGGCCGCAGTCACCGCGAGCGCGTCCGGGGTGAAGAGGGTCTGCAGCGCCCACGGAGTGCCGGCCTGCAGCAGCACCGCCTGCCGGACGGACAAAGCGGCGTCCGGCGCGACGTCCAGAGCCTCGACCGCTACGGCATCGGTACCGGGATCCCCGCGCCTGATGTCGTTGTGGCCGCTGTCGCCGGAATCCGCCGGCCGGACCAGCCCGTCCTCGTGCAGTCGGACCTCCATGGCGGAGGCCGGCTGCAGTACCCGGCTGCGTCGGCGCGGAGCCGTCTCGACCAGGCCCTCCTCCTCGAGGAGTCGTAGGGCCTGGGCCACGGTGTTCGGTGCGACGCCGAGCTTCTCACCCAACTCGCGCTGACCGGGGAGCCTCTCGCCCGGGGCCAGCCTGCCGCTCAGGATGTCGGCGCGGAGCGCGGCCGCGACCTGCTCGTGCGGGTGATGGGACGTCATGGGCATGGGCACATCCTGCCGCACCCGCCAGAGCTCACGGCTCATCCGCTGGACCTCTTTCTTGACGTGATCGCCAACAGCATGCATCATCTGACGCATCTGCATTAAGGCAGTTAAGGCAGATGGCGCGTGGAAAAGCAAGCGACCCCCGGGGCTGGTCCCCCCGGAGGCCGCCGAACGCGCCTCACCACCCACCAGAGCGTCACAGGAGATGAGATCGCGTGAACACCATGATGGCAGCCCACCCGCCGACGCCGGCCCGCCCCCGCGTGCTTACCGAGGACGGTGTCGCCGCGTACATCGCCGAGACCGTGCCGGTCGACTCCCTCGTCGCTGACGGATACCTGGCCGGCCACGACGGCCGCCTCATCGCACAGCAGCTGCGGGCCCCGCAGCTGCGCCGGGCCATGGCCCACTCGGTGTGCCACACCGTCCAGCCGGACGTCGACAACTTCTACCAGGAGGACGGCGAGCCGGACACCGACTGGCAGCAGCGCCGCATCCGCACGGTCCGCGATCACTGCACCGTCTGCCCGGTGCGGGCCGCGTGCGCCGAGCTCGCCCTCCGCGACGGCGACACCGTCGGAGTCCGCGGCGGCCTGGCCCCGGAGAAGCTCGACCGCCGGCTGGCGGACGAGACCACCCGGCTCGAGCACGCCCGCGCCGCCGACGAGCAGGCCGGCGAGGAGCAGCGCGCCCGCATCGCCGCGGGGGCGGAATTGCAGCGGCTCGCCGGCCAGTACCTCGGCACCTCCGGGAAGCCCGAGAAGCGCCTGGAGAACATCGAGAACATCCGCGAGGCCGCCCGTCACCGCAACGAGCTCGTCGCCGCCCACCGCCGCGCCGCCGGCTGGACGGCCGCCGCATGAGCAACGCCGGCGACACCAACGCCCTCAACCGCGCCCTGACCAGCGCCCTCGCCCGCCGCGACGACGTCCTCTTACTCCCCGTCCTCGTACCGGCCGGCGCCGACGTACGGCCCGTCAACCCGCTCACCGTGCTGCTCCTGGTCCTGCTCCGCCAGGCCACGGCCGAGCGCGACGCCTTCAGGGACTGGATCACCCAGGATCCGATCCCGCCCAGCGACGAACCGCTGCGCGCCCGGGCCGCCGAAGCGGACAGCACCATCGCCCGGAGGGACTCCCCGTGACACCCGACCTCGCCCCCCACGGCGCGGCCCTCGCCGAACTCCTCGGCAGCTGGCAGTTCGTCCTCGGGGCGCTCGTCCTCACCCTCGGCCCGGCGATCGCCCTGCGCCGGCGCCGCATCGCCCTGGCCGCACTCACCGACGGCGAGCGCGCCGAGGCCGCCGACCGCCGCGGGCGCCGGGTCGAGGACCTCCTCACCGTCGTCATCGCCGCAGCCGCGGCCGCCCTGTCGGCCACCGGTCTGCGACGGGTCGGCCACCACCAGATGGGCCTGGACGCCCCGTTCGACCTCCTGCCCTTCGTCGCACTCGACGTCGCGGCGATGGTCTGCGGCCGTCGCGCCCGCCGCCGCGCCCGCGACGGCGACGGATCGGGTCTGTCCGGAGCTCTCTTCTGGATCCTCGCCGGCATCAGCTCGGTCTTCTCCGCGTCCGAAGCCGGCTCCCTCCTCGGCGGCGCCGTCCGCGCGGTGTGGCCGGTCCTGGCGGCCGTGCTCTGGGAGATCGGCTCGCTCGAGGAGCGCCGCGCCGCCCGCAACAAGGGCGGACGCCCCGACCGCCGCATCGCCCTGGTCCGCCTGCTCCACCCCGTCGAGGCCTTCCGCGTCGCGCTGCTGCTCGCTGCCCGCCAGGACCTGGCCCAGGAGGAAGCCACCGCCGAGGTCCGCATCTCCCGGGCCGCCTACCGCTGGTACCGGCTGCGCCGCGCCCAGGACGCGGTCAAGCGGGCGGGCGGGATGACCCGTTGGGCATACCGCCTCGCCGAGATGCATGCCGACGGCCGCGCCCAGGATGCCAGCGAACGAGCGGGATGCGCCGACCCCGCCATCCTGAAGCGCGTCGTCGCCCGACTGCAGCTCCGCGTACGCCAGTCCGAGATCGCCGGGATGAACCTGCGCAATCCCGTCGCGTTCGAGGGCATCCTCAACACCCTGATCGGCACCATCCCTGCCATCCCATCCCAGGCGGCCGACCTCCATCCCGCGCCTTCATCCCACTCCGGCGACGAGGAAGAGCAGCAGGTCAAGGCCGGGATGGGCGAGGAAGGCGACCCCGGGGAGGACACGGGCGACGAGGACATCGCCGCGCCCGACCCGGACGTCGACGCCGGGCAGGATGAGGACGCGGCCGCTGTGCGGAAGACCGACAAGGAAGTCATGGCCGCCTTCGTCGAGACCGTCCCGCGCAAGGATGACGGCACGTTCGCCTGGGGCATCAACAAGTGCGCCGAAGCCATCGGCATCGGCAACCCGCGGGCCAAGAAGTTCCTGGACACCCAGGCCGAATGGCTGCCCAAGGCGCTGGCCGCCCATCCCGCTGCGCACGGCGCCGACGGCGAAGAGCCCGACCACTTCGACCAGGCCCTCGCCCTCGCGAATGAGCCGCCGCAGCCGGAAGCCCACCCCCAAGACCCCCAGCCCGCCCCGGCGCCGGCCGGCCAGCAGCCGCTCGAAGAGATCTTCCGCCTCGACCTGACCGTGGGCGACCACTTCGAGAAGCACGACAGCGGCCTCCTCGTCCCCGCCGCCGGCAGCCGACCCTGACCCGCTCCGCAGGGCGCCCCGGAGGGCTGCCCGCGAGCACGACCGTGAGGACCACACATGTCCGCCACCACCTTCGACCAGCACGTCAACGAGGCCCTTGCCCTCATCACCCCGGCCCGCCGCCCGGTGACCGACACCCGTCCGGCCCGATCCGCCGGCGTCCCGCAGCATGGCCGGCGCCGCCTCGCCGTCGTGCGGCGCCCCGCCTCCCACGAGGGGAGCGGGCAGTGAGCACGACGCCCTCCACCCGCGACCGGACCAGCCGGGCGCACTCCGACACCCCCGAGAACGAACCGCCCCAGACCCCGGAGACGGGCAACGGCATGCCGGACGACGAGACGCGGCCGCGCCGCCTCCTGTCCCGCAGCGGCGTCCGACCGCTCGGCCACGCCGAGCAGCTCGTCGAGGAGGAGCCCGAACCGGCCGCGGCTCGCCCCGACCAGGACCTGCAGCCCGCCAGTTCCACCCGTCGGATCTCGATGTCGCCCGGCGGACGGCTGCCCGTCCCCGGCCAGACCATCGACCTCACGGACGAGCAGCAGACCCCGGCCGACGAGCCGATGCCCGCCGAAAACCAGGACGCCACGGCTGAATCGGAGCCCGCAGGGAAGCCGGCGAACAGCACGTGGCCGCCTCGTGTCCCCTGGCGCTGGCGCAAGGACGACGACCAGGCCGAGGGGGCCGGGGGCCCGGCGGCCGCGGACGAAGACCTCCCGGGCCCGGAAGGCGAGGGGCCCGACTGGTTCCGCGTACGGAAGACCGCCGATCCGCAGGCACCGGATCCGGACCCCTACGAGGTGCACAACCACTACTACGGCGCTGGCCAGGAGCTGTCGGTGCCGGCAGGGGAGGGGACGGGACCGGTAGGCCGGGGCCGCAACCGCAGCTCCCTAACCGGCTGGTGGGTATCGCTCACGCCGCTGCAGCGGTTCATCCTCCACAACGGAGCCGCCGCAACCGCTGGCGCCTGGAGCTGGGGCGTGTTCACGGCCCAGTGGAACACCGGCCTGCCCCAGTGGACGCTCGCCGTCATGCACGACGCTGCGGCAAGCAGCAATCAGCCGTACACCCCGTTCATCGTCGGCGGCGGCGTGATCCTCATCGCCGCAGTCGGCGGCGGCGGCATCTCCGCCTTCGTGGAGAGGCGGCTGTACCGGCTGCCCTCGTTCTGCGCCGCGGTCCGCTTCCTCACCCACATTCCGGTCGCCTCCGCAGGCATCGCCGTCCTGCTGTTCTCCGCCCCCACCTTCTAAGGACACCCGTGATCACCCTGCTCGCCGCCGGGGCTGGAACTAGCGCCCTCGGCCCGATGTCCGCCACCGCCGTCAGTGTCATCCTGATCGTCACGCTCATCTACGGGATCTGGGGCAAGGGGAAGAAGAAGCTGGCCAGAGGACCGGCCCAGGCCATCGGCTTCTTCGCCGAGCTCGCCTTCCTGCGCGCCGGCTCCTGGCCCCACGACCTCGGCACCGCCGTCCAGGACATCCCGCGCCAGATTGCTGCGAACCCCGACCTCGGACCCATCGGCATGACTGCGGTCGTGATCATCCTGCTCGTGCTGTCCGCCTTCGCCCCCATCGTGCCGTTCACCGGCGCCCTGTAGGGGATGCTCACCGCGGCCGCCATGTCCGCAGCACAGGGCTCCATCTGGCGGGCGGTCATCGCCGTCGCCACTGCCGGGTTGTCGCTGGTGGGCGCATGACCGGGAAGCCGGACAAGACGAACCCCGCCAGGCAGGGACGGCGGAAGATCAGGCTGGAGCACATCCCGTTCGTGCGCGAGGTGCCCGTCGTAGTCAGCGCCACCATGGTCGCCCTGCGCTACGTCGGAGCCTGGCTGCGCGACGGCGACCAGGAGAGCGGGGGTTTCCTCGTCCGACTCGGTGCACTCGGCCTCGCCGGCTACATCGCCCTCTCCTTCGCGGAGAAGCACCCAGGGCTCTTGTACGTCTACGGCGCCGCCGGACTCGTCGTCGTCACGACCGTGGCCGTCCGCACCGGGTTGTCGGCTGGCCGCACGGTGAAGGACCTGGAAGACGCGCACACCACTGCCGAGGAGGATGCGACTCCGGGGACCGATACCCTAAACGATCATGAAACGGCGGGGGAGTGGGACCCCGAAACGACGCAGGCCCAAGCCACATCGGCCGAAGCCGACGCCGCCTTCGCAGCGTTCGTCGAGCACAGCGTCGCCTTCGCCGTCCGCCAGGGCCGCAAGGGCGTCCACACCGACACTCTCCTCGAACGGATCCACCGGGAGCGGATGCTGGCCGACTGGACGGAACCCGTGATCAGACAGAAGTGCAAAGCCCTCGGCATCCCCGTCCGAACCCAGATGGGCATCCAGGGGAGGAACTACTTCGGAGTGCACATCGCCGACCTCGAGCAGGCCCTCGGCCGGGCCCTATGGATCCCCGCCCAGCTGGTCCCCGACCTCACCCCGAACGCCCCTGCCGAGCCCCCCGCTCCACCCCCCGAAGTCGCCTTCCTCGAGGCCCCTGCGGGCAGTGCCTGAACCATCCGCCCGGGGAGCTCCCCCGGCCGCCGGCCAGAGGGAGCTCCCCGGGCGCCCGAAACCCCTCTCGGCCGGCCATCACTCCCCTCCCCCGCGGAGGCGCCACCAGCCATCTATCGGTGACATCTACGACCTTCTGACCTGCGCATCTATCCGAACGCTAGAAGCATCTACCGCCCCCATCTACCGTTCCCTATCGGCTTGTTCCCATCCCGTATGGCGCAGCACCCCGGTACCGTCGAACCGCATCCGACAGGACCGGCGGAAGAGGAGCCCGCAGTGGCGTGGCGGTACGAGTGTGGCCCGTGCGAGATCAGGACCGGGTGGCTGCCGAAGGATCAGGCCGCCGAAAAGCGGGACGGGCACCGGGACACCGTCCACCCCGGCATGATGCCCACGGCCGAGGTGTTCGAGTCCAACGCCACGTCGATCGCCAAGGATCCGGCCGCCCTGCGCATGTGGGCGGTCATCGCCGGCGTCTGCCTACTCGCCTGGATCTTTCAGTCCATTAGCTGACGCGCAAGCACTCACACAGCGCTCTGATGCGCGCAACGCGAGGGCTACCCAACGCCTTACGACGAGGAGACGGGGTCGACATCTCAACTGTGTGTTGTCTATTGCGGTTCCAATGTGTACTGTGATCTTCGCGGAGAAAGTTTCGCCCTTGTGTCACACGCCGCTCGCGCACAACACCTGTAGCAGACGAGCGCACCCACACATCCTTCCTGGAGTCCACCGTGACCACGTCCCGCACCCTGACGCTCGGCTCCGCCGTAACGGCCGCCGCGCTTCTCGCCCTCACCGGCTGCGCCAACGAGCCCACCTACAACGACACCGACCTCCACGACCACATCTGACCGACCCCGGAGACCTCGTCCCCTATCAGGAGGATCCGTCATGCCCGGTGCACCCGAGTACACCCCCTACACCATCTACATGCTGGAGCCGCACGCTGAGTATGCGACCGCCGAGAACGGCCACATCCCGATCGAAGCCATCGCCGAGCGCGTCTACGGCAAGCCGTACAACTCGCTGCGTGGTTGCCAGCGGGACGACGAGCACATCCCCAATGACAGCGTGAAGCTGTACGAACTCACCTCCGAGGGGGACTACGAGGAGGCGCTCGACCAGTTCGATGAGGCGAGGGTGTACTTGGGCTGGGACTCCGGTCTCGGTGAGGTCGTTTACAAGACCGGCATGACAGAGCTGGACTACTGGCTGAGCATTCGCGTCGCTGACGAGAACACGCCCGCCACTGTCGAGGCGAACCCGCCAGCAACGCAAGACCTTGAGAACGCCGTGTTCGAGAGCCGATTCTTCGCCGATCGCGCCTTCTCCCCGTCGCTGAACCTGATCCTCGCCGATCTCATCCGCCGCGGCGAACTCCCTCGCGGTGACTACCTATTCCGGCACTGGTGGTGATCGAAACGGCACGCAAACCGACGCCACAGAGCCCCGGCAAGGCACACCTGGGCCTCTTCCCTGACGATCCGCTGCCACGCGACCAGTTACCCACCCCAGTACACCTGCCCCCTGACGACCTCCGATGCGGGGCCACCACCCGGTGGCCCCGCATCATCCAGTGGGAGACACCAGACGCACCCCTTCGTTCTCGGAACCGTCCTCGGAGCCGCCGTCACCCTGCTCGCGCTCGCCCTCAGCCGGCGCCTGACCCGGAGACCGCACTGCCCCTGGTGCGCCACAGCCTCGGCCTGGCCCAAACCCCCTGCACTGCCGCGGCTACGTGCAAGAACGCCGCCGCGACATCGCACACGGACGCCCGGTTCCGGAACCGAACCCATGGGGCCACGCGCACCTCCTCGATGAAGAGCGCCGCTAGCCGCCGCGCCCGCCACCCTCGCTAGCCCTCCAGCCCACAGCCACGTCACCCGGCCCACCAGATGAGGATCGATGGCCCGCTGCCCCGCCGCCCTCCCGACGGATCACACCCCCTGCGTCGGCCCCGCCGCCGTCACCGTGCTCGACGCGGACAACGCCGGCGCCGACGGATGCGAACTTCACGCCGCACGCCTCCTCGCCGCCCTCGACCGCGGCCACGTCTTGGCACCTACCCACGCCTCCGCCGGAGCTGCGCACCGCGTCTTCAAGGCCGCAGCGCCGCAGGACGTACGCCTTCACCGCCTGGCCGACGCCCTCGTGTCCTCGCCTGCAACGCCCTCCTGAAGCGCGGGCCGACCAAGCTCCCCGCACCCGCAACCACTTACCCTGAAGGGAACCCCCGTGCCCGTCGGCCACCACCCCGAACATGCCGTAAAGGCGTACCGCGACGAACGCCCTTCCATCACCCGGCTCATCCTCGAAGCACGATGGACGCATTATCGTCTCGTCGATGCCCTGGAAAATGACCCCGATAGCACCGTCGTCCCCGCCCTGCGGCGCGACCAGCTCCTCCACGCCGGCGCCCTTTGCGACGTCCTCGCCCTGCGCACGCAGGCCCCCGACCTCTACGAAGCCGCCCGCGACCACGGCGCTCTTCTCCGCGAACTCGACGGCCTGGCCCTCGACGACCACCCCCATAACGGCCGCGACCACCTACGCGCCCAATACGCCCGACTCCACCACCACGCCCACGGCGACGCCCGCCGGGCACCCCACACCACAGACGACTCACGGCCGCCCCAGCGCCCGTGCCACCGATCGGGCCCCCGCCTGGTCCGCCAGTTGCTCGACACATACGCCTGGGCCAACCTCGGCCGCACCCCCTGCTTCCCCGCCGTGGATGTGGCCAGCGAACAGCGGCAACACCTCATCACCCGCGGACTCCTACTCGACTGGGCCGCCACCTCGGCCCCGACCGACAACGCCGCAGCGACGGCCGCGGCCAACGCCGGCCACGCCCTGCGGGCCCTCGACCGCCGAACCGCTCTGAGCGATCTCCGCGCCCGCGCCTACCTCCGCGAAGCCTTCCGCGACCTCGATGACCAGGACGAAGACGACGACCCGCACCCCCATGACTGCGCAGGACGCTGCCACGGCACCGGTGAAGTCCTTACCGTGCTCACCTGGGAGCACCACGGCGACGGCATCTACCCCCCCGTCCACCAAGAACCGGTCCTCTGCTTCGGTACCCCCGCCGCCCACGCCCCGGACTGCGCCACCTGCGAGGGCCTCGGCTTCACCTACACGCCCGGCTACCGCGAACTGTGCCTCGGCGGGCGCACTTCCGACAGCGAGCTGGCCGCCGCCACCCTGGCGTCGCAGGGAGCATGACCCCACCGCGTTCCAGATGGGCACAACCGCCGGCGCCGAGCGGCACGCCCACCTGCGCCGGCGCCCCGTCCCGGGGACGCACCAACGGACTGTGATTTCTCCCCCCTAGCCCAAGAGGGGGAGAAATCTCTCCTCCCCACGGCAACGGAGAAATCTCCCCCTGAAAGGGCGGAGATTTCTCCTCCCCTCCCCAGAGAAACCACTTGCCGGAGGGGGTGATTTCTCCCCCCTGCGTAGATTTCAAAGGGGAGAGAAATTGCACCCCCGCGAGAGCAGGACTTGACCCCGCCGAACACGCCAAGAGGCCAGCTTGCCCTACAACTTGCCCTACAACTTGCCCTGCAACTTGCCTCACAACTTGCCTTTCAACTTGCTCTACAACTTGCCCCCACGCTGCGCCCTCGACAGGGAAAACTGCACTTCAACGGGATGGTCAAGGGGTCCTGTGCGCGCCGACTACTTCTCTACGAGACCCCCAAGGGCATGAGGACACCAGCGAAGAGGGACAGGAGAACGATGGGGAAGCAGAAGCCGGCTGGAGCAAGGAAGAGTACGGAACGGAGTCGGGACGGAGAGCAGAGGTGGGAGAGGACGAGGAGACGAACAGCGTGAGCAGCAACAGCAACCGAGACGAAGGAGTCGAGGAGCATAAGAGCCGATGGGAACCAGGACGAGTCGAAGAAGACCGGAGCAGAGGAGACAGAGTCAGACCACGACGTGAGAGCAGACGGGAGAGGGCGAAAGGTGAAAGCGGGTCAGGGGAGCGGAGATGGTTCGAGAGGGCGGGGGAAGCTGACCCGGTCGGCGAGGGATGCGAACGCAAGCGGCCCCGCCCAGCGAGACGCTGAGCGGGGCGCGAGCAAGAGGTACGGGGGACGGGCACGCTCCGGGGAGGCGGCCGGGGCGCGGGGCCTACCAGTCCGCGCGGATCATCCGTAGAGCGGCGGCCCGTGCGCTGGACGTCACGCGTTCCGCCGCGCGGATTCGTACCGCCCGCGCTCGTAGGAACGCGGCGGCGGCCTCAGGGTCGCCGTTCGCCGCGCGGGCGAGCAGCTCGGTGAACTTGTCGGTGGCCATGGGGTGTCCCCTTCGATGTGCGACGGATCTGTGGCGATCAGCGGGGCCGCCCGTGTCGTCTGCATCGCCCGGAGCCCGTGGGCATGCGCGAGCGACACGGACGGCCCGTGGGAGCCGCTTCCCGTTGGAAGCGACGTCTGCCCCCCAACGGCGTGGGGGAAGCGTGAGGCGCCCTATCGGCAGCCGGGCCCCGGGGGAGCGACGGCGCCGAAGTCCGGCATGGCACGTGCGGCGTCCATGGAGACCTGGAACGCGAACCAGGTAAGGCCGAGGGCGACGACACCGAGCAAGGCACCCAGGACGATTCCGGTCCTGCGTCCGATCTTCCGGCTCATCATTGCTCCCAGGGGGTGGGTTGGTGGGTGGGGCCGAGTGGGCCGAGCTGGGTTGGTAGTGCGGGCGGCCCTGGGGGACGTGGCCGCCCGCACCGGTCGGGGGCGGGTTAGAGAGGAATTTGGGGGGACTGCGCGTTCAGCCGCGCCATGTGGCAGTCGGGGCAGAGGTCGGACCCCTCCGTCTCGTTGCCGCACTCTTCGCCCCATCCGGGGCACGTGGGTATCTCAGGCTGGCTGTCGCGCATCGTCATCCTCGGCTCTTCCTCGCGGGTTGGTTTGGGGTGCCCGGCCCCGGCCCCGGGGTGGAGG